>JASIAO010000478.1 GCA_030041955.1 Acidobacteriaceae bacterium
GCGAGAACTTCGGGCGGCATGGCGGTGAGCGGGCGTGGCGCGAGGTCTTCGAGAACGAAGGCGTCCCAGCGGCAGCCATTGGCGGCCAGTTCGTGCGCCAGCGAGGCGGCGATAGCGAGCGTGGCGCGGTCGGTGATGAGCGTGACTTTCTCAGAAGAGTCAACGCGCAGACACGTGGTGACGGCCGCTTGCGCGCCCGGAAGAAAATCGGGCGGAAAGGCGGTTTCGAGCAGCAGTTGACGCGCGGAAGGGACAGGCGAAACGGTGGGCAATGCGGCAGATCCTCGAACTTCCAGAGTACCGGAATTGCCGCGCCCGCGGGACCAGCCAGTCGTGCCTATTTGTGGTTGGGAAGGACGGCCCAGATGGCGGGATCTTCCTGGCCGAGGACCCACGAGCAGAATCCGGCGAGGCCGCGCTGTTTAACGAGGTCGTAGCGCTCGCTGAAGGTGCGCTGGTCGGTGAAGAACACCCACTCGCGCTGATCGTCGCGATAGAACCAGAACCACGCGGTGCGATCGACCGGATCCCATTGGAGCTGGCCGCCCCAGGTTTTGGCGAGATCCAGAGCATCGGGGGCGCTGATGTAGTCGGCGGTGGGGTTGGGGTGGTCGTTCACAGGCGCGCCGGTGTACCAGTGGTAGCCATAGAGCGGGATGCCGAGGGAGAGCTTCGATTTGGGCACGGACTGGAGGGCGAAATCGAGGTTCTCGATGGTCCAGTGCCAGCCGGCGACCGGGCCGGGGACGGTCCAGCGGGTCTGCTGGTCGTACGTCATCAGGCAGATGAGATCGACGGACTTGGCGAGAGCGTCGAGATCGTAAGCACCGCGCCAGTTGGCGTAAAGCCACGATGAGAATGCAGTGGCGCCGGGGTGGCCGGGCGCGGCGGGCACGGTGGCGATGGAAAGCTGCAGACCGGCGGCGTGCAGCGCTGAGGCGGCGCGAGCCACAAGCGTGGAGAGCGCGTCGCGGTCGGTCCACGCGATGTTTTCAAAGTCAAACTGAAAACCGAGGTAACCGTTCTGCTTCGCTTCGCGCAGGAGCCCGTCGATCATCTGCGTCTGTGCCTCGGGGCGCTGGAGCAGCAGGTGCAGGGAAACCTGCGTGGCAGCCTGATTGGAGACGATGGGCTCCACGGGAACGTGCGCGGCTTTCGCCGCCTGGAGGACGAGCGGATCGGGGCCGCCGGAAACGAGGCCATCCTGATCGACAGAGTACCAGGTGGGGACGAGAAGATCGATCTGCGAGGCGTGGGCCAGGAAATCGCGGACCGAGTCCGGGCTGTTAGTCATGTAGAAGAGCGCCTGCGGTGTTTGCCCGAAGACGGGTACGGCGGCGCACACAAGGAGGGTTGCGCAGGCGATGCGGAAAGGCCTGAAAATATGCATGGAAAAACGATACGGTATCTTCTGGGTTTGTTGCCGTTGGGTATCCGCTGGCGCCAATCTACTGCGGGACGGCCTCGTAGATGCCGGCCTTCGTTTCTTCAGCCATGTAGTCGACCACGGCTTTCAGGTCGTTGGTCTCCTCGAAGACGCGGAGCTGACGGTCGGCTCCGGTGCCGGTTTCGAGAATGGTGCGGACGCCATCGATGGCTTCGCGGCTGCCCAGTTCGTCGACGACGGGATCGATGAGGGCGAGATATTCCTCGATCAGCTCGCGCTCCGGTATCTCTGCCTGTTTGCCGAAGTCGATGAGCTTGCCGTCGAGGCCGTAGCGGACCGCGCGAAATTTGTTTTCCATCAGCAGCGCCCGGGGGTATTGGCGGAAGTCCTGGTTGGAGGCATGTAGTCGATAGAGGTACGCCGCCGTCGCCTGGATGAGCGCGGCGATGGCAACGGTCTCCTCCGCGCGGAGCGGGATGTCGCAGGCGCGGACCTCGACGGTATTGAAGAAGGGATGCGGCCGGATGTCCCACCAGATTTTCTTGGCGTTGTCGATGCAGTTGGTGCGGACGAGCAGGTTGACGTAGTTCTCGAATTCGGAGTAGCTGGAGAAGGCGTCGGGAATGCCCGTGCGCGGAAAGTTCTCGAAGACCTTGGCGCGATAGCCCTTATATCCGGTGTTGAGGCCAAGCCAAAAGGGTGAGTTGGTCGCGAGCGCCATGATGTGGGGCAGAAAATAACGCATCGAGTTCATGATGCGGATGGCGGCTTCGCGGTCCTCGATGCCGACGTGCACGTGCAGGCCGAAGATGAGGTTGGCGCGGGCGACGAGCTGGAGGTCCTTGACGACCTGGTGATAGCGCGGGTCGGGGTAAATCTCCTGCGTGCGCCAGTCGGCAAAGGGATGGGTGGCGCCGGCGACGAGGACGAGATCGTGCTCCTGCGCGAGCCGAATCATCTCGCGGCGGAGTTCACAAATGTCCTGGCGGGCATCCTGAATCGTGTTGCAGATGCGCGTGCCGACTTCAATGACCGAAGTGTGCATTTCGGCCTTGACGCGTTCTTCGAGGCGCATCTTGCCCTTGGAGAGCATTTCGGTGGCGATGTGTGAGCGCAGATCGCGGGTGACCGGGTCGACGGTCTGGTACTCCTCTTCAATGCCGAGAGTGAAGGAAGGCCGCATGGTGCATGCTTTTATATGACGGATGCCGCGCCAAAGCAAGCGCTGATTTACTCGATGGCAGAGATGGTGCTTACGGAATCCGGGCTGGGTTTCGCTGTCTTGGCGGATTTCTTCGCGGGGGATTTCCTGGGCGCAGCGGATCTTTTCGCCGCGGATTTGGCCGCGGGCTTCTTTGCTGCGGCGCCAAGATAGGCGCTCCAGTGGAAGTCCGGGACGCGCGGTTTGGCGGTCTGCGCCTTGTGGATGGCGAGGTCGGCGACGGCTTCGACGATCCAGTCGAAATTCTCGCGGCCCACCGAGTGGAGGTCGGCATCCGGCGCGGGATTCATGAAGTCGATGGCGTAGGGAACGCCGTTCTCCACAGCGAATTCGACAGTGTTCAGGTCGTAGCCGAGAGCGCGGCAAAGGGTGAGCGCATCCTGCTCGACGCGCTGGAGAAGTTTTTGGTCCGTAGCGGGAGGATTCAGGATGTAGCGCTCGTGATGCGGACGGCGCGGATCGTAGTGCATGATGCGGACCTTCTCCTGGCCGACGACGTAGCAGCGGAAATAGTCGCTAAAGTGAACGGCCTTCTGGAGCATCATGCACAGATCGCGGGACTGGTCGTAGGCCGCAAAGAACTCTTCGCGCGAGTGGATATGGTAGACGTCGCGCCAGCCGCCGCCGTTAACGGGCTTGAGAAAAGCAGGGAATCCGATGTAGTCGAAGACCGAGTCCCAGTCGAGTGGGTATTGCAGGTTGCGCATGGAGCGGTCCGTAGTTCCCGGCGGATGAACTTTATGCGGCAGAATGACGGTGGCAGGCGCGGCGACGTCAAGTTTCGCCGCCAGCGAGTAGTTGAAGAATTTATCGTCGGCCGACCACCAGAAGGGATTGTTAATGACGGTCGTTCCGCAGAGGACGGCGTGTTTGAGGAAGGCGCGGTAGAAGGGGATATCGTGCGAGATGCGGTCGACAATGACCGACCAGACCGGCGGCTGGTCGAGGCGGATGGCGCCAATCTCGACGAACTCGGCCCTGATGCCGTCGAGGTTCCTGGCGTTGATCCTTTCCACCAGCGCGCCGGGGAAGGTGTTTTCCATGCCGAAGAGAACGCCGATTTTCTTCACGTTGCCGCCTCTCACAGGTTGATTGGGGGGAGTGCCTTCAGGTCTATGGTGGCACAGTTGGCGAGATCAGTGGACGCGCGAGCTATTGAATTGGGCGGGATCAGCGGCGCTTGAGGGCTTCGAGTTCGTCGAGGGTGCGCGGCCAGTCCTCGCGGAGCAGGCGGGAAAGGCCGCGGTCGGCGAGCAGCTTGCCGCCAGTTTGGCAGCGTGGGCAGTAGTCGGTCTCGTTATCGGCGTAGCGAATGCGCTGAATTTTCTCGCCGCAACGCAGGCACGGCTGGCCGTAGCGTCCGTGCACGGCCATCTCGGGGTGGAAGGCGGTGACTTTCTCGGGAAATGCTCCGCCGGCTTCGGCGCGGAGGCGGTCGATCCAGAGCTGGAGGGTTTGGTGCGTAGCGTCGAAAAGGCGCTGCCACTCGGCATCGGTGAGGCGATGGGTGAGCGTGACGGGAGAAAGCTGCGCGGCGTGGAGGATTTCGTCGGAGTAGGCGTTGCCGATGCCGCTGACCAGACGCGGATCGGTGAGGGCGCGCTTGAGGGTGCGGTTTTCGGCGGTGAGCGCGGCGCGAAAGGCGGGGAGATCGCTGCCCATCACGTCGATACCGCCGGGATCGACAGAGTGCAGGGCCTCTTCGCCGCTGAACAGGAAGAGCGATGCGCGGCGCTTCGACCCTGCTTCTGTTAATACGAGCGAGCCGTGCGGAAAGTCGAAGGCAGCGAGCGAATTTCTTCCGGCGAGCCTGGCTCCGGGAGCGCGCCAGTGCAGGCGGCCGGCGATCATCAGGTGAAGGACGAGCCAGAGATCTCCGTCGAAGCCGAAGGCTATACGTTTGCCGATGCGGCGCAGCTCACGGACGGTGCGGCCTTCGAGCGCCGATATGGGCGGTTGCGCGGTGCGCAGCAGAAACGCGCTGGCAATGCGGATATGCTCCAGCGGCTGCCCGAGGATACGCGGCTGAAGCGCCTCAATGTAGGCGGCGATATCGGGAAGCTCGGGCATGGATGGGATTATCGCGCAGTTGCCCAGGAGTGGCGATCAGCGGTGTATCAATAAAACCTCGTCGAGGAAGCGATGCAAAGTCGCCATGTACGTGGAAGCTGGCGCGGAGCGCAGATCGAAATACTCCTTCGGATAAGGGGCCGCCTCGAAAAGCTGATGAGTGCGCGACGCATTGCCGCTGCGGTCGAGGAAAAGCAGCGGGACGTGGGTACGGGCGATCTCCCGCGCGGGGTCGAGGAATTCTTTCTGTAACAGTGGCAGTGGCAGGATGCGGGCGCGCGCGTCGGAGAGGAAAATCTGCCGCGCCGGCGGGGCGGGGTCTTCGAGGATGACTCCAGCGGGTGCGAATTGCGCGGCCAGGTGGGCCGCAAAAACCGTACCGATGCCATTGCCGTAGACCACGATGTCCTTTGCGGGGATGTGGCGCGTGTCGGTAAGGTACGTCCAGGCGGCGACGGAGTCGTCGGTGGCGAGACGTTCGGTGGGATGACGGCCCGTGCTGCGTCCGAAGCCCTGATAGTCGAAGGCGAAGACGTTCACGCCGAGCCGATGCAGAGCCGCGAACGCGGGCACGCAATCGGAGAGATCGCCACTGGCGCCGTGGAGGTAGAGGATCGTGTCGTTGCTTCCCGAAGCAGCCGGTGAAGCGGGGATCCACCAGCCGTCGAGGCGGGGATTGCCGGCGTTGGTGACGTCGAATTGAATTTCCTGAGAGGAGAGGCCGGCCGAGGCCGGCGTTGCCGTGATTCTGCGCGCGGGATGAAAGAGCATCTGCCATTGGCCCTGATAAAAGAGCAGGGCGAGGGCGCAATATACGCAGAACGCGGCGCCGGCGAGGGTGATGGCCAGCGCGGCGAGCAACCAGCGCGCGCTGACGGTAGGCGGCGGCTCGGCTTGTCCGGCCTGGGGTACGCGAGGACGCGGGCGTGACGCGGTTTTGCGCCTCGACATCGGCTATCCGAAGGCCAGCTCGTCGGGGGATTCGAGCGGAGTGCCGCAGGTCCGGCAGATGACCGCGGAGCAGTCGCCGCAAACGAGCGGATCGGGAATGGGACGAGCGCAGACGGGACACCACAGAGGCTGAGGCACGGGCGATTTCTGCTGCGGCACAGGCGGCGAGGACATGCTGCATCGAGGTTAGCATCCGCCCCCAGGGCGGGGCGCGTCGGCCTCGGACGGCGGGTGGTATCGAAATATATTCCCCGCGCGAATTTGGGCGGGATTTTCCTGACGCAGGCGATGTTTACTAGGCAGTAGATGGGGTAGGGAGGTTGCGCAACAAGCCATAATCGGGGTAGCCGTCTCTCGGTCAGGTTCTTTCAGGGTTGCCGTTCCATGCTGGTCGCGTCAACTTGAGCGCTGTGATCTCCGGATACATCGGCCCTGATTCTGCTGTAGGCGCATCCGGCAGCGGGAAGGATCGCGCCCATTGACATTCAACCGAGGAGGAACAGAGCGATGGCGACGGCAAGCGCAACGCGACTGATGTTGTGGACGGACCTGGAAGGGCGCGAAGTAATGGGGCGCTGGCGGCTGAGACGCTTGGTGCGTCCGGAGGGGCGAACCGCGTGGTTTGAGGCGACGGCAACGGACGGCGCGCCGGCCATGGTGAGCCTCACGGAAGCGCTGAACGA
>JASIAO010000479.1 GCA_030041955.1 Acidobacteriaceae bacterium
GCACGACTTCAGTCGTGCCGGCGGTCATTCTCTGTGCCCTCTGCGGTGAAAAGCGCGGCCTCGATTCGCTGACCACCGATCACTGCCCCTGCAAATGGATCCCGCACTCCAGCTTCTGGCCGCCCCACCGCCCTGACCGCGGATCGTTCGGGTCCGTCGGCAGGCTCGTGCACGGCTCGCACCCGATGCTCACATACCCCAGTTCATACAGCGGCAGCAGCGGAATCCCCCGCGTCTCGGCATACTGCCACACGTCCCGCGTCGTCCACTCCGCCAGCGGATTCAGTTTCTCCAGCACGTGCCCGCTCGGCAGGGCGAAGCTCTCCTCCACCTGCAAGTGCGCGCGCGACTTCGACTGCTGCCGCCGCAGCCCCGTTACCCACACCCGATACTCTTCCAGCGCCCGAAACAGCGGCCCCACCTTGCGCATCGCGCAGCAGCGGTCCGGAGCCGTCCGGTTCAGAATCCCGAATTCCGCCTCCTGCTCCGCCACGCTCTGCGCGCTGGCCACGTTGATCAGGTTCAGCCCCCACTCAGCCGTCATGCGGTCGCGATACGCAATCGTCTCCGCAAAGTGGTACCCGGTTTCGAGAAAAATCACCGGCACGTCCGGCGCAATCTCCCGCGCCAGGTGCAGCACCACCATGTCTTCTGCCTGGAAGCTGCACGTCACGCACACGCCCTCGGCGCCCGCCAGCTTCGCGCGCAGCAACTCCCGCGCGGCCTCGCCCCGCGTCTCCATCTCCGCCGTCGCTGTCATCCTTCCTCTCCGATCACGCCCGCGCGCCGCAACTCGCCGACAATCGACTCCGCATTCTCCATCGCAAAATCCTCACGCTGCTCCTCGGCTCCGTGCGCGAACACCGCAATCCTCACACCGGGCTCATCGCCGCTCTCCACAAGCACCACCGCGCCCGCATGTCCCAGCGCCGATAGCCGCGCCCGATCCGCAACGCGCGTCCGCACCACCACCACGCCAAGGTGCAGCAGCCGCTGCTCAAGCACTGCAGCCAGCTCGCTGCGCCGACCCAGCTCTATAACAGCGCCATGACCTTCAGCGCGCAGCGCGCCCGCCCGTACGGCCAGTACCGCCCGTGCGGCCAGCACCATACCCGCACCGGCGGTGGCGTTGTCCGCCGGGTCGATCAGGATCAAACTGCCCGTAATCCGGTTCTCGCGATACAGATCCACCAGCAGCGGCCGGCTCGTCTCCAGCACCACTTCGCCGATCGCATTCAGCTCCAGCGCTTCCGCCGGTTTCTTCTCCAGATGCTCCACGTCCATCCGCGAGCGGATCTCCGCCACCCGCGCCCGCACCGTCTGCGTCGTGTGCTTCAGCAGCCAGGTCGCGCCCGGGCGCAGCGGCTTCGCGTGCATCCACACCACCGTCGCTTCCAGCCGGCTCGTTCTCTGCGGCCTCGACTCCGCCGACGCAATCATGTCCCCGCGGCTGATGTCCGCCTCGTCTTCCAGCGTCAGCGTCACCGACTGCGGCGCGCGCGCCATCTCCAGCTCTCCGTCCCACGTCGTGATCGACTTCACCCGCGTCTCGATCCCCGACGGCAGCGCCACCACTCGATCTCCAGGCCGCACCGTCCCCGCTGCAATCTGGCCCGCAAACCCGCGAAAATCCTGATTTGGACGGATTACCCGCTGCACCGCCAGCCGGAAACCCGTCTGCGCCCGCTCGATCGCCAGCGGAACCGTCTCCAGCAACTCCAGCAGGCTGGCGCCGTCATACCACGGCGTCCGCTCGCTCCGGTGCACCACGTTGTCGCCGTCCAGCGCGCTCACCGGAACCGCAATCAGCTCCGGAATCTCCAGCCGTTTCGCCAGCGCCTGCAGATCGCGCCGGTGCCGCTCGAAGACCTCCTGGGAAAAATCGACGAGGTCCATCTTGTTCACCGCGGCAATCACTACCGGAATCCCCAGCAGCGCCGCGATGCACGCATGCCGCCGCGTCTGGTCCAGGATTCCCTTCCGCGCATCCACCAGCACAATTGCCACATCCGCCGTCGACGCGCCGGTCGCCATGTTCCGCGTGTACTGCTCGTGCCCGGGCGTGTCCGCGATGATGAATTTTCGCTTCGGCGTCGAAAAATACCGGTACGCCACGTCGATGGTGATGCCCTGCTCGCGCTCCGCCCGCAGCCCATCCGTCAGTTGCGCAAAATCGATCGCCTTATCCTTTGTCACCGACTGCACATGATCGTCGTAGACGCTCCGCGAGTCGTACAGCATCCGCCCAATCAACGTCGACTTCCCATCGTCCACGCTTCCCGCCGTGCTGAAGCGCAGCAATCCCTTCTCGCGCTCGGCCTCCAGCAGGTCTTCGATCGTCGGAGCCGTCTGCAGCGGCAACTCCCGCTTCGTCGCATTCTCCAGGGCAGGCGTTGCCATCAGAAATATCCCTCGCGCTTCTTCAGCTCCATCGATCCATCCGTGTCGTGGTCGATCACCCGGTTGGCCCGTTCCGAATTCCGCATCTCCATCAGCTCCGCAATGATCTTCGGCAGCGTGTCCGCCTCCGAACGAATCGCCCCCGTGCACGGGCTGCACCCCAGCGACCGCAGCCGGCACTTCACCCACTGCT
>JASIAO010000480.1 GCA_030041955.1 Acidobacteriaceae bacterium
TATTTTTCTTTCTGCGCCGGAGTGCCGTACCAGATGACGGGCAGCGTGCCGATGCCGGTGTGGGCGCTGATGCTGACGGAGAAGCTGGCGCAGACGGCGATGCGGTCGGCGATGAGCGCGGAGGTGAGCTTGTCGAGGGCGAGGCCGCCGTACTGTTCGGGGATGTCGACGGCGAGGAGGCCGAGCCTGCCCGCTTCGAGGAGCAGTTCGCGGGTTGTTTGAAAATTCTTTGCTTCGATTTCGGGAACGCGCGGGAGGATGGATTTCTCAGCGAACTCGGCGGTGGTGCGGGCGATCTCCTGCTGCTCGTCGGTCAGGTCTTCAGGGGTGAAGATGTCCTCGGGCGCGGCGTTCGAGAGCAGAAAGCTGCCGCCGATTGTGATATGGGGCGCGGTGGTTGTGACCATGCGAATCTCCGAAGAAGAATCGTACGCCGATTGGACGAGTTTGGGGTGAATCGGGTGGTCTTCAGGCGAGGTTCTCGAAGATCCCCGCAGCGCCCATCCCGCCGCCAACGCACATGGTGACCAATCCATAGCGCGCCTTGCGGCGGCGCATTTCGGCGAGGAGGGTGGCGGTGAGCTTGGCTCCGGTGCAGCCGAGGGGATGGCCGAGGGCGATGGCTCCGCCGTTGATATTGACTTTGGCAGGGTCGAATCCAAGCTGGCGGATGACGGCCAGCGCCTGGGCGGCGAAGGCTTCGTTGAGCTCGATGAGGGCGATGTCTTCAAGGGACAGGCCTGCGAGCTTCAGAGCCTTGGGGACGGCGTGAACGGGGCCGAGGCCCATCTCTTCGGGATCACAGCCGGCATACGAGTAAGCAACGAAGCGGGCGACCGGGCGCAGACCGAGCTGGGCGGCGCGGTCAGAAGACATGACGATCGCCGCGGCGGCGCCGTCGGAAGTTTGGGAGCTGTTGCCGGCAGTGACCGTTCCTTTTGCATGGAAGACGGGCGGCAGCTTGGCGAGCGCGTCGATAGTAGTGTCGGCGCGGGGGCCTTCGTCGGAGCGGAAGTCAGTGGTCGTGGTCTTTGGCTGGGTGCTGCCGTTGGGAGCGGTAATTGTCACCGTGACGGGCACAATTTCGGAATCGAAGAGGTCGCTCTGCTGGGCCGCGAGGGCTTTTTTGTGGCTTTCGAGCGCGAACTGGTCCGCGTCTTCGCGGGAGATGCCGCATTTTTTCGCGACGCGCTCGGCGGTAAGACCCATGGTGAGATAGGAGCCGGGGTGATTTTCGACGAGCCAGGGATTGATGGCGATTTTGTGGCCGCCCATGGGGACCATGGACATGGATTCGGCGCCGCCAGCGACGATGACCTCCGCGCCGCCGCCGCGGATGCGTTCGGCTGCGAGAGCGATGGCCTGCAGACCGGAGGCGCAGTAACGGTTGATGGTCATGGCGGCGGAGGAATTGGGCAGAGCGGCGCGAAAGACAGCGACGCGGGCGAGGTTCATGCCCTGCTCGGCTTCGGGCATGGCGCAGCCGAGGATCACGTCATCGATTTCCGCGGGATCGAGGGCGGGAACGCGGTCGAGCGCGCCGCGGATGGCAATGGCGGCAAGGTCATCCGGACGGGTGTTGCGCAGGGCTCCGCGCGGGGCTTTGCCGACGGGGGTGCGAACGGCGCTGACGATCACGGCGTCTTTCATGTTGGCTCCTAATTGCGCAGCGGCTTGCCGGTTTTGAGGGTGTGGGCGATGCGCTCCTGGGATTTGCGCTCGCCGCAGAGGGAGAGGAAGTGCTCGCGCTCGAGGTCGAGCAGGTACTGCTCGGTGACGAGCGTGCCGGGCGTGACGGCTCCGCCGCAGAGGATGGTGGCGAGGTGCGTTGCTACCACGACATCGTGATCGGTAGCGTATTCGCCCTCTCGGAGCATGTGGACGCCGAGGCGCAGCGCGGCGAGGACGGCGTCGCCCGGAGCGGGGATATCGGTGCGCGGGAGGGGCGCAGTGTAGCCGGCGTCGGCGACGGCAAGGACGCGCTGCCTGGCGTCGTGGAGGAGGCGATCGCGGTTCATGGTGACGGCGTCGGAGGGACAGAGCAGGCGCAGGGATTGCGCTTCGTATGCGGATGTTGAGACCTTCGCGAGGGCGATGTTCTCAAAGATAGCGCGCATGGCGTGATGGAGCTCGACCGAGTCGCGGGCTGCGGGTGGCGCAGCGGCTGAGGCAATGTCGATGGCGCGGAGGGTCATCTCCTTGCAGCCGCCGCCGGCGGGGATGAGGCCAACGCCGGTTTCGACGAGGCCCATGTAGAGCTCAAGATGGGGCTGGCGAGCAGCGCCGTGCAGAGAGACCTCGCAGCCACCGCCGAGGGTGAGGCCGAAGGGCGCGACGACGACAGGCGCAGGGCAGAACTTGATAGCCTGGGTCATCTCCTGGAAGGTGCGGATGTAGCTGTCGATCTCGTCCCATTCCTCGTCCTGGGCGGCGAGGAGAAGCTGAACGAGATTGGCGCCTGCGGAGAAATTAGCGGCGTCATTGGTGATGACGAAGCCGCGGAAGTTGCGGATGGCGTCGCTGGAGGGGTTGAGGGTCTGGCGGACGAAGTTCACGATATCGCCGCCGAGGGCGTTCATCTTGGTGTGGAACTCGATGCAGCCGATGCCGTCGCCAAGGTCGATGAGGGAGGCACCGGGGTTCTCAGAAACGAGCCCATTGGCGCGCCTGGCGCGGGTGAGGGTGATGACGGCGGAAGAGGGCTCGACTGGGACGTAGCTGCCGCTGCGGGGATCGAAATATTCGGAGCCGCCGTTGCGGTACCAGGATTTCTCGGTGGTTTTCAGGAGCTTTTCAAGGGCGTCGGGGAGGGTTCGGTCGTGGGTGCGGAGCTCTTCAGCGGTAAAGGCGACGCCTGCAGCGTCCCACATTTCGAAGGGGCCGAGCTCCCAGTTGAATCCTGCACGCATGGCGCGGTCGATGTCAGCGAGGGAGTCGCTGATTTCGCCGAGGCGGTGCGCGGAATAGAGCCAGATGTCGGGGAGGATTTGCCAATAGAAGGCTGCGGCTTTGTCTTTCTCAGGATTGCCGGAGAGGAGCGCGCGGATGCGCTCGGGGGGGGACTCGATGGGTTTGGTGAGATCGAGCGCGGGGAGTTTGGGCTTCAGGGCGGGGCGGTAGTCGAGAGTCGCAAGGTCGAGAACGAGGCGTTCGTCGCCGTCGGCACCTTTTTGCTTGCGGTAGAAACCCTGGCCGGTTTTGTCGCCAAACCACTTGCGGTTGAGCAATTCTTCGAGGAACGCGGGGAGCTGAACATCGGAGCGTTCGTCGTGCGTATTGGCGGCGAAGTTGCGGACGACGGAGCCGAGGACATCGAGGCCGACCATGTCGGCAAGGCGGAAGGTGCCGGTTTTCGGCCAGCCGAGGGGCTTGCCGGTGAGGAGATCGACTTCCTCGATGGTGAGGCCCTGGTCCTGCATCACGCGCAGCGTGTTGAGCATGGAGAATGCGCCGATGCGATTCGCTATGAAGTTAGGGCGGTCGTTGGCGGGGACGACGGTCTTGCCGAGGTGGATTGCAGCGAAGCGCGAGACGGCTGCAACGGCGGCGGGATCGGACTCGGGCGCCGCGATGATTTCGACGAGCTGCATGTAGCGTGGTGGATTGAAGAAATGCGTGCCGAAGAAACGGCGGCGAAGGCCGGCGGGGAGGGCCTGGGCGATGTCGGCGATGGGCAGGCCGCTGGTGTTGGTGGTGAGGATGGCGTCAGGGCGGAGGTGCGGGACGAGGCGGGCGAGGAGGGAATGTTTGATCTCAAGGTTCTCGGCGACCGCTTCGATGATCCAGTCGCTGTCGGCAAGTTTCGCCAGATCGTCCTGGAAATTGCCGGTTGTGATGCGCGCGGCGAAGTCGGGTGAGGCGAGCGCGGCGGGTTTGGATTTCCTGAGAGCCGCGAGGGCTTTGGCGGTTAGTGCGTTGTCGAGATCGAGGAGCAGGACGGGAAAGCCGGCATTGGCGATGTGGGCGGCGATCCGCGAGCCCATGGTGCCCGCGCCGAGGACGGCGATGCGGCGGATGGGGTATGCGGTCGTGGAGGGTGCGGGTGCGGCGGCGGATTCGGCGGTGACAGTGGCCATCGGCAGTTTCTCCAAACAGACAAGGGTACAAGGGACAGGGGAGCGCGGTACAGGGGTGGGGTGGTTGCGACCGGGGCGGGTGCTGTGGGTGATGTGGTAGTCTGCGGCATCAGCGGATGCGCGGGACTGGCGCGTGCGCCGGGATTCGCGCGTTGTGAAAGGAGATGCGTGTGAAACGACGCTCATTGTCTCTTCTGGTCACCCTGGCTCTGCTGTCTCCCCTGGTGTTCGCGCAATCGACGTGGGTACCGGACAAGGCGCACAGTGAAGTGGATTTCTCGGTGCTGCATATGGGCCTGACAAGGGTTCACGGCAAGTTCGGGAACATCGGCGGATCGGTGACGCTGAACGACTCCGATATCACGAAGTCCACCGTGAACGTGACCATCGACGTAAACACGGTGGATACTGGAGTGACCCCGCGCGACAACGATCTGAAGAGCGCTCACTTTTTCAACGTGAGCCAGTTCCCGACGGCGACGTTTGTGAGCACCAGCGTGACCAAGAGCGGCGACGGGCTGACGGTGGTTGGAAATCTGACGTTGCACGGCGTGACCAAACCCGTGACGCTGAACGTGGATCAGCCGGTGGGGCCCGTGAACGGCATGGGACACAAGGAGCACATGGGATTCTCGGCGACAACGACGCTGAAGCGGACGGATTTTGGGATTGCGTCGAATTTCCCTGCTGCGATGGTGGGCGACGAGGTGAAGCTGACGATCGACCTGGATGCGGTGAAGCAGTAGGGCGAGCCGCGACGCCGTGGAGCGATGATGCAGGGATGGGGCCGGTTGCGCAGGGCGCGCGTTGGGATCGCGGCGGCGATTGTGCTGATGGTAGCGGCAGGGGCTGGGGCACAGAAGGGGAGCGATGTGCCGCGATACTCCGCGCCGGAGCCGGGGACGCCGCTGTGCACGCTGAAGATTCATGTGACGGGGTTCCGGAATGATAAAGGCGATGCGGGCGGGACGGTCTTCGCCTCTCCGAACGGCTGGCCGGAGGACAACAGCAGGTCGCTGGTGCATGGACCGTTCCCGATCAAGGGAAACCAGGCCACTGAAGTTTTCGAGGTGCCTCCAGGCCGGTATGCCGTGGCTGTGATCCACGATGAGAATGAGAACCACAAGCTGGACCGGAATTTTCTGGGAATTCCGAAAGAAGGGTTCGGATTCGCGAATAATCCGCGGGTGCTGATGAGCGCGCCGCCGTTCAGCGCTGCGGCGGTTGAGGTGGGCTGCCCGGTTACGCAGATCGAGATCGGGCTGATTTACAAGTGAGGCCGTTTCAGGCCGCGGTGCTGCCTTCGCCGGAGCCGGCCGGTTCTGCGGGCGGAGTGGTCGGCGATTGCGGGGCCTTTCCGACGGGGTTGACGAGGTCGCGGAGTTCCTTGCTGGGCTTGAAGTAAGGAACCTTTTTGGCGGGGACTTCCACCTTGGTGCCAGTCTTGGGGTTGCGGCCGATGCGAGGCTTGCGCTGGCGGATGCGGAAGCTGCCGAAGCCGCGAATTTCGATCTTGTCGCCGGAGCGGAGAGCGCCGATGACAGAGTCGAATATGGTCTCCACGATGATCTCGCTGTCGCGCCGCGTGAGGTCGCCGAGTTTGGTTACTTCCTCAACCAAATCCGCTTTCGTCATGGATGAACGCTCCCGAATCGGAATAGTGTCCCGGTAACCATATTAGATGCAATCGGTTTGGCTTGCATAGGGTCCCCCTCCCCGGAGCCTACCGCCAGAGGAAATAGAAACCGGCATGGTGCTCGAGAATTTTGCCGGGATTGGGGAAGAGGTCGTCGGCGTTGGAGGTGAGGATGTCCCAGAGAGAGCGGTGGTAGACGATGGGCTTGACCACGGTGGGCTCGCCATGGATGCCGACGGAGCGGGCGGTGTCGATGAGGGCGGTGCGGAATCCGCCGGCCTGATCGATGAGGTGGAGGGGAAGGGCTTCCTCGCCGGTCCAGACCTGGCCGGTGGCGAGCGACTGAACCTGCGAGGCGGGCAGATGGCGGCCGATGGCGACGTCGTGGACAAACTGGCCATACATGTTGTCCACGAGGCCCTGGAAGTAAACGCGCTCTTCGGGAGTCAGCTCGCGCGAAGGATCGCCGGCGTCCTTGAGCGCGCCGGCATGGATCACTTCGGGCTTAAGTTTGGCCCACTGCAGCAGGCCGCCGTAGTTGGTCCATTCCATAATGACGCCGATGGATCCGACGACGCTGGCATCGTTGGCATAGATTTTGTCGGCTGCCGAGGCGATGTAGTAAGCGCCGCTGGCGCCGACGCTCTCGATGGAGACAACGATGGGCTTACGGTGATGCTCGCGGATGCTGAGGACCTCGTGGTAAATCTCCTGCGATGGCGCGGCGGCGCCACCGGGCGAGTCGATGTGGAGGATGATGGCCTTGACGGAGCTGTCCTCGTTGAAGCGGCGCAGCTCGTCAACGATGGTGTCGGCAGAGAGGATCTCGCCGTCGATGTCGACAACCGCGATGTTGCCTCCGAATGCGGAGAAGCCGTCGTTCGAGGCGGAGAACGAGCGGGAGACGATCACCATAAACGTAACGACGACCAGGCAGAATCCGAGAAAAAGGCCTCCGCCGACCAGGAACCAGATCCAGGCGCGGCTGCGTCGTTGCGGCGGCGCCGGCGGATAGGGATAGGGTTGCGGGGTGCCGGTAATCGTTTCAGCGGACTCGTTCATATGGGGGGAAGTGTAGCAAGTCGGGGGAGAGTAGTCAGTAGTGAGCGATCAGCGGTAAGTGATCAGTACACAGCGATACCGGCTCATGCCAGCGCCAGCGCCAGGACGGTGATGTCGTCTTCCTGCCCGAAGTTCTGAGCGGCATCGGCGATTTCGGAGGCGCCGAGGCGCGTGAGCTCGAGCAGCTTGTCGAAGCCGAGGAGCTGGCGCTTCGCGCGGGCTTCAGGAACTCCGTCAGAGAGCAGGACGAGGCGCTGACCAGGGTTGAGATGGCCGCTAATGGTGGAGTAGGTCTGGTCGGGCTTGAGTCCGAGTGGCAGCACGCCGGGCGCTTCGATCTCCTGACCGTCGACGTAGGGATTGAGATGGCCCGCGTTGGCGAAGCTGAAGTCGCCGCTGGCCTCGACGCGGATGCAGCAGGCGGTGGTGAATCCCATGTCGCCCTGGCCGAGAAGGACCTGATTCAGGCGGCTGAGGACTTCGCTGGGCTGGCGGGAGCTTTCGCGGTTGAGCGCGCCGAGGATAAGCGAGACACGCATGGCGGCGAGCAGGCCTTTGCCACTGACGTCGCCGACAATGGCGACGATGGAGCCGTCAGAGCCGGGCGAGACGAGGAAGAAATCACCCCCAACTTCTGACGCGGGCCGGTAGGCGGTTTCAACGGCGTAGCCGGGAGTGGGCTGATGGGAGCGGGCGAGGAGCAGTGCCTGGAGTGTCCTGACCGCCTGCATCTCGCTTGCGGCGCGTGCCTTTTCCCGTGCGAGGCGAATCGTGCGGATGACGAGGAAGACAAGCAGGGAAATAGAGAAGGCGAAGGAGACGACTTCCTCCCAGGCGATGTTGAAGGCCGTGACAGGGGTATATACGGCTGTCATCGAGGCGCTTTCGGTAATGACGTGGAGAAGGCGCAGCAGGTACAGGCCGAAGCTGAAGTATGCGAAGGAAGCGTTTATGAGGAGCGGCACGGAGAGCAGCAGCGCGTCACGATTGCGTTTTTTCCAGCCGACCCAGAGGGCGAGCAGGGGCAGGCCGGCGGTGGCGGGTATAGCGATGAATTGGGTGAAAAGGGCTACAGCGACACTGAACAGGTTGTTCGCGGCATGATGCGGCTGCCAGTAGAGATACTCGCAGATGCCGAGCAGCGGGGAGACAACGCCGAGCAGAGCGTAATAGAACACAAAGCTGCGGTAGAGCCGAATGCGCAGGATGAGCCGGACAAACTCGATCAGGCCGATGATCCAGACTGCGGCGGCGCAGTAATAAAGGCAGCCAAAGGTGAAGGTGACGGGCGTGCCAAAGAGCAGGCCCCACAGAATCAAGCCCTGGTAGGTGGCCTGGCCGGCGAGGGCGACGAGGAGGGCCTGGTATTCGGGCTCGCTGCGGATGGCAAGGGCCAGGGCCGCGGTGATGAGGAGGACGATCAGAACGAGGGCGAGGTTGGTCCAGTTGGAGGTCAGGTCGCGGAAGCCCAGGAGCGAGGCGGCATCGTGGATGGCGTGGGAGGGGCCGAGCAGCTCTTCCGACTGCACCCCCAGCGGGCCAATGGGGTAATCGCCGTTATGCGTAAAGTTGCCGATGCGGGCGCGGATAGCGATGGTGAGATCTCCGGAGCCGAGGACCGAGTCAGGAATGGCGCCGGTCCAGGTCTCGATAGCGAGGCGATCTCCGCCGGGAGCCATGGAACCCCAGCCGCCTATGCGGGCACCGTTGGCATAGATCTCAACGCTGCCGTCAACGCGGGTGAGCATCACCGACAGATGACGCGCGGTGGGCGGAATGCGCACGTGCAGGCGGTACCAGACGGCATCCACGCCTTTCATGCCCTGCAAGGCTAACGGAACCTCCACCTTGACGACGGGCCAGTGACTGTCGTCGAAGCCGGGCTGGGCCCACGCGGGATCGTCACCCTGATGGGCGAGCCAGCGAGCACCGAGACTGACGGGGTGGCCGAGGGACAGTCCGTCGACGTTGTGGGGATCGAGTGCCAGGTGTTCGATGGAGTGCTGCGCGTGCGCGGCGAAGGCCGTGATGACGAGCGCGAACAGAACCGCCAGCCCGCGCCATTGCAGCTTCCGGACTGCGCGCGCTTGAATCATAATTTCCTCACAACGCGGCCAGGGCCGCGGTTTCGTCCTTGTGCAGAGCCGCGTACTTGTTGATCCCCACCATGGTGAAGACTTTCTGGAAATGCGGCGTAAGGCCGAAGATGCCAATGGTCTGAGTTCCGGCTTTGCCGGCTTCCAACAGCATCTGGATGATGATGGCAATGCCGGATGAGTTAATGTAGTCCACGCTGGTGAAATCGAGGAGGATGTGCCGGGCTTCGCCGTTGAGGCCGTGATAAGCGCTCAGGATGGCATCTTTGGATGCCGACGAGATATCTCCGCCGAAAGCAAGAATCGTGACGTTGCTGTCGGAAGCGGCCGCGGCGGTGCGCGCATTCACTTTAGTAGCTGCCTGCATTACTCATTCTCCTTGTCGAGGCGGATGACGAGGCGGACGAAGCTCTTGCCGGGAGGGCCCTTATACCACTCAGCTTCGTCGACGAGGGACTGGATGAGGAACATGCCCATGCCGCGCGGATCCTCCTCGCCATGGACTTTGCGATCGATATCGGGGGCGTGCGGAGCGACGCTGACGCCGGCGCCGTCGTCGATAACCTTGACTTCGAGGCCATCGGCGGAGGTGGAAAGCACCACGCCCACGCTGAGACTGTTGTTGAGCCGATTGCCGTGCTCGATGGCGTTGATGCAGGCTTCCGCAACGGCGGTCTTGAGGTCTTCGATGCGGTCCTCGCTGAAGCCCATGAGCGAGGCCATACTGGCGGCCGTGCTCATGGCGACTTTCTCGAAGCCGAGTTCCGAAGGAAGGCGAACCTGGACGGAACTTCCATTCTTCATGAGTGGGTCTCCTGCCGGGAGAGATCGAGGTGACAGATCGCGAGCGCGGTCATGTCATCGGTTTGGGGTGCGTGAAGAGAAAAGGAACCGAGAGTATCCCAGAGAGAATCGAGGATCCGTTCGGAGTCGTGCACGGGCACGGCGCGGAATGCATCGATGAGGCGATCGGTGCCGAACTCGTCGTCGTCGCGAAAGACTTCAGTGAGTCCGTCGGTGTAGAGCAGCATGCGCGCACCGGCGGGTAAGTCCAGGACCTCGGCCTCGTACTGCATGCCGGACAGCATACCGAGCGGCGGCCCGGAAGCAGCGACCATGCGGACTGCGCCATCGGGGAGCGCGATCGCGGCGGCGTTGTGACCGGCATTGACGATCTGGAGTTTGCCGGTGGCAGGCTGCAGGCGCAAAAACAGGGCGGTCATGTAGCGGCGCTGCGCTTCCGGACCCTCGTCCCAGTGTTGCTGGCCCAGGCGCGCGGCGAGGTCCGCAAGCGGCAACGGCTGGTCGGCGAGTGAACGCAGCGAAGAGCGGAAGCTGGTGGCAACGATGGCGGAGGCGAGTCCCTTCCCGGCAACGTCCGCGACGACGAGCAGATGCGTGCCGTCGGGCATGGGGATGACGTCGAGATAGTCGCCGCCGACTTCGTAACAGGTGGTGGAGCGCCCGGCGATGGAGTAGCCGCGAATCTCGGGCATGGCTTTGGGCAGAAGGGAGCGCTGCAGAGAGCGGGCGGCTTCGAGATCCTGCTGGACGCGGGCCCACTCGACATCACGCTCGTGGAGCGTGGCATTCTCAAGGGCGACAGCGGTCTGCAGGACGAGGCCCTCGACGAAGTCCTGTTCGTAGAGCGAGAGGTCGGCGGAGCCAGCTTTAGAGACGATGAGCTCGGCGAGAGGCTGATGGTCACGGGAGAAGAGCGAGAAGCGGTGGCAGCCGTCCCAGGGCGGCGCGGGCAGTTCGCCGTAGGAGATGGCGCCGTCGCCAGCGGTGGGAGCGAGGAAAAGAGCTCCGTCGAGTTCCAGCTCGCGAACGATGATGTGGGCCGTCTGCATGAGAACGTCGTGGACGCGGATGGTGGAATGGACGTGGCGCGCGGCTTCCAAAAGCGCCTGCAAGCGGGCGACCTGCTGCTCGAGGCTGTCCTGCGGCAACAAGGGTATGGTCGTGTCCATGAGTGCGTAAACCTCTCCCGAGCCGCCGGCTGGGGTACCGGGTGAATTCAGCTGATGGCATCGGCTTTAAGAGCGAAAAAATGCG
>JASIAO010000481.1 GCA_030041955.1 Acidobacteriaceae bacterium
GGATGCGCGCGCTCGCGCTCGATGTAATTGAGAAAGTCGCGGCGTAACTGCCCGGTGCGCACCATGCCGATCACCGACGAGTAAGTGACGGACTGCCCCGCCTTCAGCGGCAGCTCGCGGTCCAGCACTGCGGTCGCGCGGTCCCCGACCACATAGCTTTCTGAGAGAGGGTCCTCAAATGCGAGAAAGAAGTCTCCGGCGACTATAGGAGATCCCTTTACCGAGCCCACCACGCGGGCTCCAGGAACCGGCACGTCGATCAGCCGCACTTCTGAGATGGGCAAGTCCTGTTGCCCCGCGAAGATCGTCAATATCTGCCGCACATAATCAGAGCCGTCCCGCAGCACCACAGACCACTGCATGTGAACCTTGCCATCCGCACCGGTCAGCGGCAGGTCGAACCGCTCCCCGCCAAGACGGGCGGCATAGCGCGCCGCGTTGGGATCCGGTGTCAGCTCCTCCATCCGTGGCTCACCGTCCACGCGCAGCGTCGCCTCATCGCAGATCGTCCCATCCTTCAGCAGCACGCTGAACGGCTCCGCGACGCGGATGGTCGCATCATGCCGCTTGTCTGTGACGGTGAAATCTTTCAGGTGCCCATCTGCGATGTTCCAGCTTGCCTCAGCCACCTCATTCCCGAGCGCGTAGTGCACGCCCTGCACACGGGCGACGGCCTTGCCTGCATCCTGCGACCGATCCTGCGCCAGGGCGGCGAGCGACGAAAGTGACACGATGAGCAGCCATGCTGCATGTGCGCGAAGCGCTCCGGCGCGGATCACAGTTTCCTCCGATTCGAAAACGATACGGTTGATACGCTGTTGCCCTTGCGGAAGCAGGGACAACCGAGTCATTATACTTCGTTCGTAATCAAACGCAATTGAACGAAATGCAATGGGCAGCCCACAACTCGCTGCTGTTGGCTTTACCCGGCATAAGCGGTCCAGTTTGTGACGGATCAATCGCCTGAATGTCCGCATGAATCCATAAAGAATTGCATGGCGTGCTCTTCTCGATTTGACTATTGCGAATTGGATGCTGTATAAGCGTTTGATTTCGTTTTTCACTCGTAGAGTGACGCGAAATCGACCAGAGCAGGGCCGCAGAGCCATCTGCCCGCTCCGATCCCCCGCTCCAGCGGTTCCTCAGGAGGACTTTCAGAGATGTTTAGTTCTTGTCGCCAGGCATTGCTTGCCCGGATCGCAAGAGGCATTCTGCACTGCGGCTATTCCCTCGCGGTCGGCGCGGCCATATGCCTGATCACGCTTCCTGCCTCGAGTCAGACTCTGACCACCGGCGATATCGCAGGCACCGTAATCGACTCTCAGGGACGGGTGGTTGCGAGCGCGGAGATCACGGCAACCAACGAACAGACGGGAGCAGTCTCCCGAACCGAATCGACCGGCAACGGCGCCTATCACCTCCCATTGCTCGTGCCCGGACAATATCGTGTGGACGCCTCGCATGCGGGCTTCGATCTTGAGTCGGTACATGTGGTGGTCTCGGTGGCCACGGTGGCTCGCGCCAACTTCACCATGCGGGTGGGCTCGGTCAGCCAGACCGTCCACGTGACGGATGCATCGGCGCTCCTCCAGACACAGAACGGCGACCTCACCACCACCCTGACGCAGGCGGAGCTCGAGTCGATTCCCAACCCCGGCAACGACGTCACGTTTGCCGGGCAGCTGGCGCCTGGCTCCGTGATGAATACCGCCGGAGGCACCGGCAATTTCTCCAGCTACGGCCTGCCTGCTACTTCGAACAATATGACCATCAACGGGGCCAGCATCATCAATCCCTGGTCGAACACGAATAACACGCTGGCCATGAATATGACCCTCGGCAACAACGAACTGAGCGAGGCCACGGTCGTCAGCAACGCCTATTCCGTGCAATATGGCGGACTGGGTGGCGCGCAGCTTGTGGAGACAACGCGTGCCGGAACCAACCAGTTCCATGGCAACGTGGCCTTCTGGTGGAATGATGCGAGTCTGAACGCGAACGACTATTTCAACGCGCAACAGGCGCTTCCTCGGCCGAGCGAGAACGCGTCCCAGTGGGCGGCCGCAATAGGCGGCCCGATCATCAGAAACAGGACGCTGTTCTTTGCCGACTACGAAGGAATCCGGTTCACGACAGCAACCGCGCCCACGCTGGCCTATCTTCCCAGCGCCTCCTTCGAATCACGGACGCTCCAGGAAGTGAACTCCGACAATCCAGCCGAAGTCCCTTTTTATCAAAAGCTCTTCAGCGTCTATAACGCGGCTCCCATCCCCAACGGGCAGACGCTGCGTCCTTATAACAACGTCAATCTCTTCACCGGCGCTACTGTGCCCAACCCCGACATCAATCAGTTCACCTTCGAGCCCACCGTGACGGCCAGCGAATATCTGGCCACGCTGCGCGTCGACCACAACTTCAGCCCCAACGACAAAATCTATTTCCATTACGAATGGGACAGGGGAACGCAGCCCGCCTACGAAGATCCCATCAGCCCGGCCTTCAACGTCATCACCTCCATGGGCGGCAGCAACGGCATGCTCTCCGAGACGCACACTTTCGGAGCAAAGGCCTTCAACACATTTGTCTTTGTGGGCAATTACTGGACCGGCGCTTATCCTTATCCGTCGGGCGGCAACGCGGTCTTCCCCTACCAGTTCAACTACAGCGACACCGAAGTCGACCAGAACAACACCGTTCTCCACTACAGCGACCCGCTCACTCCGATTAATCCTGACTCCGCCTACTGGCCGCAGGGAACGAACCAGTTCCAGTATCAGTTCACCGACGATGCCAGCGTGATCGTGGGCCGCCATACGCTCAAGTTCGGCGCGATCTTTCTGCGCACCGACGCCGTGGACCTCAGTCCTGACGCCGGGGTTGTGCCTCGCTTATCGGCGCTCGGCGACGGCTACGGTGAGCAATACGAAGCCGCGCGCGGAACCGGCACTTATTTTGCCCTCTTCGATCAGGGATACGCCAACAGTTCCAGCGGAGATTTCCCCGTCCATTCCGAAGCCCCGTTTTCCTGGTACCAGCTCGGCGGCTATCTGCAGGATGAGTGGCAGGTGAGGAAAAACCTCACGCTGAACGCCGGCATTCGTATCGAACGGAACTCGAACCCGGTTTCCGGCAACGACTCCGTGTCGCGCATGAGTAACAGCTTCTTCAATGAGCCGGGCACCGCGGGCATCCCCTACAACAGTGTGATCGCGGGCGGACAGAAAAATGTCTTTACCAGCTATCAATCGTTCATTGCGGAACCCCGCGCCAGCTTTGCGTGGCAGCCGAGCTGGTCTCCGAGCCTGGTGATTCGCGGCGGCATCGGCATGTTCGCCGACGCTTTTCCGCTGAACATCGCGAACACGGTCCTCTACAACGCGCCCATCAAGACCACCTTCACCGCGAATTCCGAATCGCTGACGGTGCCGGGCCCGCAATACCTGATCGATCCGGCGCAGTCGGGCAGCGGCTACCAGGCGGATGTGAATTCCAACAACGCCTTTCAGTCGCAGTTCGCCAGCGGCGGGACGTACGCCAGCATTTCCTCGGCTGTCGCCGCCGCGGGTTCCTCGTTTGCGATCCCCGGCTTCTTCAACGTGGCGAAGAAGATCTATTACCCCACTTACGAAGAGTGGAATCTCCAGATCCAGAATCAGTTTGGCCCGAATACCGTCTTCAGCCTCGGCTACAACGGCAATCACGGCTACCGCGAGCCTTTCTATAACGGCAGCGTGGACGCCTGGTGGAACCCGAGCCTTCTCCCCGGCGGCACCATCACCAACACCGAGACAGGCAATGTCTTCACCTTCACCCCGCAGCAATTCCCGGTAAACCCCATCAACGTGAATTTCTCCGGCGTTAACCAGGTGCAAAACGGCGCGATTTCCAATTACCACGGCCTTACCGCCGATCTCATGCATCGCGACGCCTGGCTCACGCTGGATTTCAATTACAGCTTCAGCAAGGCCATGGACGAGATATCCAATGGTGGCCTCTTCTCCTTCAATACCAACCCTATGTCGGTCGAATCACCGTACAATCTCCATTTCAACTACGGTCCTGCCGACTACAACGTGACCAATAACTTCAAGGCGAGTTATGTGTTCAATGTTCCAAGCGGCAACCGTTTGCGCGGCGCACTCGCCGGATGGCAGTTGGCCGGCGACGTCTTCTGGCACTCCGGATTTCCCTTTAGCGTCGTCGATGGTTTCGTTCCTGCGGCATTCGGCACCATGGCGGCGGCTAACTCCTCGTATCCTTATGACGGATACGGCGGCAGCGTGACCGCCGTCCCGCTCAATCGCGGCATGGATCGGCATTGCGGGAGCGAGGGAATCTTCAACTTCAATACCGATACCGGCGGCAACTGCTTCGGGGGAGTGAAGGCCTTTACGGATCCCACTTCCTTCGGATCCGAAGACCGCAACCAATACACGGGTCCAGGTTACTTCGACACCGATGCCGACATTTTGAAGACCATCCGTTTGCCGCACTGGGACAGGGCTCGCTTCCTTGCCGGCGCGCAGTTCTTCAACATCCTCAACCACCCAAATTTCGCGAATCCATCCAACGATATCGCCGATGGTCCCAACTTCGGTCAGATCACTTCCACCGTCAGCACGCCGACCAGCATCTTCGGCGCGTATCTCGGCGGCGACGCCTCGCCACGAATCATTCAACTGAAGGGCACGCTCGTGTTCTGAAGCACAATTCCGTTCGCGGCCGGGCGCTCCACGCCTGGCCGCCGGAATGAAACAATATCCCGGTTGCACGCCAGGGTTCCTGAGGCGATCCGCGAAGGAACCGGCACGGAGCTATATCCATGACCAAAGCAAAGTTTCTCGCTGTTTTCGCGGGGATCGCCGTCTTTCCGCTCATGCTCGGCGCGCAGATGGTGAATCCGGAGATCGACGCGGGCAACGGGGCGTTCTCCTACTACAGCCAGCCCACCGACGAAATCGGAGTCATGGATGCGCCCTCCGGAACGGAGATTTCGCCGGAAGGTTTTCTGTATACCGGTTATGGCGAGCTGATGTTCTTTACAGGAAATCCTGAAGTCCCGATCAACGAACGCGTCAAGACGCTCCTGCGCGGCTATCTTCCTGTCATCCAGTATGACTACACGCGCGACGGCATCAGTTACGACTTCGAGGCCTTCGCAGCCACGCTGGATGGCGCGCCTTCGGGCACTCAGGTGGATTTCATCCGCGTGCAGGTGGAAAACACGACGCAGCAGCCGAGGGTCGCGTGGCTCTCCAGCGGGATGCGCTACGAGGGCACCGTCAACAGCGCCGATGGCGTTCCCAACAACCGCTTCGCGCGGCCGGCGCAGCCTGGCAAGCCGGGGGATTACAGCCAGCCCGGCGTTGCCTGGTCCGCGCGCTGGTCGTACAGTTCCGGCGCGGATACGATCGATCGCGACGGACAGGTCCTCTATTACTTCCCGCAAACGCCTGCGCATACCGTCCGCTACACGCTTGAAGAGGATGCCAGCCCGTCAGGCACGCTCAAGCCGCGCGTGCTGAGGATCGTGCCCACCACCCCCGCTGGTATCGTGCGCTATGAGCTGGCTCTGAAGCCCGGGGAGAAGATCTCGCTCGACTGGAAACTCCCCGTGATCCCGGTGGCTGTCGATTCCCCCGATGCGGCGCGCATTCAAAGCGCGGGCTTCGACGACTACCTGTCGCGAACCGTCGATGGCTGGGAGCACATCCTGGGCCAGGGAATGGACATCTCGGTTCCCGAGCGCAAAGTCGATGACGCCTTCAAAGCCAGCCTCGTTTACGATCTCATCGCGCGCAACAAGATCGGCGACGACTACGTCCAGACCGTGAATGACCTTCAATATCACGCCTTCTGGCTGCGCGATGCCTCCTTCATCGCCCGCATGTACGACGTCACCGGCTACCGGGAGTACGCGCGCCAGGTCATTGATTTCTTCTCGAAGTGGCAGCAGCCCGACGGAAACTTCCTCTCTCAGGGCGGCCAGTTCGATGGCGTTGGTCAGGTGCTCTGGGCGTACGGCCAGCACTACGCTATCACCCACGATCATGATTTCGCAGTCAGCGTTTTCCCCGCGGTGGCAAGGGCGGTAGCCTGGATTCACCAGGCGCGACAATCGGACCCACTCCATCTGCTGCCCGCCACCACGCCAGGCGACAACGAAGCGATCACGGGTCACGTTACCGGCCATAACTTCTGGGCGCTCGACGGAATCCAGAATGCGATTCTCCTGGCCGATGCCACGGGACATCCACAGCAGGCCGCCCAGTTCCAGCAGGAATACAACGACTATCACGCAGCGCTCATGCAGGTTCTCGATCGCGCGACCCGCAATACCGGCGGCTACATTCCGCCCGGCCTGGATGGGCAGCAGGACGGGCAGGACTGGGGCAACATGCTCACCATCTATCCCGGCCCTGCGCTCTCCACACAAAATCCCATGGTCAGAGCTACTCTCGACGCAACCCGCGCCAAATACAAAGAGGGCATCATGACCTACGCCGACGGCACCCTGCTCCACGATTACCTTGGCTTCACCAACATGGAGATCGAGCTCATCCTCGGTGATCAACAGCTGGCGATTCGGGATCTCTACGCCGAGCTCGTCCACACCAGTTCCACGCAAGGCGGTTTTGAAACCGACATCATTCCCTGGGGTGACCGCAATTTTCACGACAATCTCGCGCCGCACGGCTGGTATGCCGCCCGGCTGCGCATTGCCCTCCGTAACATGTTTGTGCGTGAAGAGGGAAGAGACCTCCACCTGCTCTCCGCCATTTCTCCCGCGTGGATTCAACCGGGCAGTGAGATGCAGGTCGATCGCGTCCCAACGAACTTCGGCGCAGTCCAGCTCCGCCTGAGCATCCTGTCTCCAACCCGGGCGCAGCTCTCCCTGCACAATTCCTTCGTCGATCCTCCGGCGCATATCATCCTGCATCTGCCGTGGTTCATGGAAACGCAGAAGATCGTCGCCGACGGCGACTCGATCCCGGTAACCGGAGACTCCATATCGCTTCCCGCCCATGTGCAGACCGTTCAGATCACGTGGCGGAAGCGTATCTCTGCTCCGGATCTGAGTTATCAGGCGGCGGTGGCGCGCTACATGCAGGATTACGCCGCGCATTACGAGCAGTTTCTGAGGACAGGGAAGTAAGTGGTGGCGAACGCGAAAATCAGGCTACCCTGAATCTCGACAGCAAATGGTATGGTGGGCGCGAATCACAACCTCGTGACCACGCTCCAGGCCGCATATACACTCAAAGCGCCCCACTCGAGAATAGGCCGCAGTCGCAGGCGTGGATTTTCCCGACGTCGCTTTCCTGCTCGGCTTTGAAGGCAGCATCGGCTTCCGCGGCTGGCGCTGCTTCTTCGCGTTCTGCATCGGGTTTGGAGCATTACCGCTTGTGCCTGCCGCCGTGTCCGCCGCCACGGCTGCGCTCCTTCGGCGCCTTGAAGTGACCGCCTCCGCCAAATGATCTTGACTTGTGGCCGCCGCCGAATCCGCGGAAGCTGCCCGAGCGCTCCGACTTCTCGGAATAGCCGGAGAACTTGCGCGAGGAGCGTGCGTTGAAATTGTCGCGCCCGAAGGCCGAGTAGCCTGAGTTTCCAAAGTTGGAGCGCGGCGGCTGCGCATACGCGCGATATTGCGTCGCGTTATAACGCTGCGGCGACGCATAGCTGCGTGCTGCCGTCGTCTGCCTCGCCCATGATTCGTTGCCGCGAGCTTCGCCATTCCAGCTCTGACGTGCACCGTTCCACGCAGAGCCATAACCCGCCGGACGAGCATATTGGGCACGTCCGTTGGCGGCGTACTGCGACCGCGCATTGAAGGCCGGCATCCGAATCTGGCCTTGAGCCGCGCGTCCATAGCCGCCGGCGTAGGCGTCGCGGCGGCCATAGTCGGCATAGCGCTGCTGATCGAAGCGCTGTTGCGAGTAGGCGGAGCGTTGCGGCTCGATGCGGCTTTCGTAGCTGTTCGAGCGCCAGCCATAGCCTTCCGCGCCACGCGCGGTTTCATAGCGGCTGCCGTAGCCGCCATGCCAGGCCCGCGGTCCTCCGTGCGGCAATCCCCAGTCGACCAGCGTGGCGCTGTGCGAGTAGTAGCCCTGGTGATGGAAGGTGAGCAACTGGGAGATCCAGCTAAGACCCCAGCCCAGCCAGCCCCAGCTCATGGGCGTGAAGGCGGTCATGACCATGCCCATGCCGAAGTGAACGGCGGGTCCGAAGAAGGAGCCGAGGGCGCCCAGGAGCGAAAAACCGGGATAGGGGGCGATGGGCGCGCCATAAACGGCCCACGGATTATAAGCGGGGACGTAGACAACCTGCGGATTGGCGGGCGCCAATTCGATGTAGCCCTGATCGAAGCTGACCGTCTCCTGCGGAGTGTTCTGGAGCGTGCCGGCGGCCTCGGCGCGACCGCGCAGAGCCTGTACGGCGGCGAAGACATCCTGCGGCTGGTTGTAGTAGGCGTTGCCCAGCTCGGTAGTCCATTGCAGATTCTGGTCCAGCTCGGCGAGTACCTGCGGAAAGGCGGTGAGCGCCTTCACGCTGGGGTCCCAGTCCTGGGCGTTCGCCTCGTAAGCGATCTGTTCCGGAGGGGCCCCCATCTGCGCCTGACGCCAGTGGTCAGCGTCGGCAACCTGCGCCGGATATGTGGAGGCGGCAAGCACCTGGGCCAGCAGCGCATCGGGATAGAGCGCGATGGGCGCGACAAGCTGCTCCAGCTGATCGGGCGACAGCCCCTGCGGCTGCCCGGGAGCAGGCGCGTATTCGGGCTGAGATTCATCGGGAGGGGGTGGCGCACCGTAGCCGGCTCCGTATGAGGGAACCGGATTTTGCCCGTAGCCGGGGGCCTGTTGCTGATCGGCCGGATACGCTGAGGGATCATCGGGTGGCGGCGGCGCTTGCTCGTCCTGCTGTGGATAGGTCTGGGGCGGATAGGCTTGTGGAGCCTGTTGCGGCGGATAATCCTGCTGCTGCAGATAGGCCTGCGGCTGCTGTGGATAGGCTTGGGGTGTCTGCTGAGCGAAGAGATTCACTCCCACTATTGGGACCATGAGAACAGCGAGGCCTACGGCGAGGGAGCGGCGCAGCGCCCGCGGCAGCCCTGCCAACCGGTCGGGATTCGGAGTTTGCGAATTCGAGAAGATCTGGCCGACGCGGATGGATCCGAGCGAAAGACGCGGCGAGCGAACATTCATAGTGACCCCCAGGCACCGCACGCGTTGGTACGGCGCGCCTGCTGCAGCTGTAGCGTGCTGCTGCTCGCCTTCCACAGGCCTTTTCCTGCTTAGACCCGGTTTGGAGCGGTTGGTTCCGCGAAATCCGCCGTCTCAGAGGTATTTCGCGAGGAATGCGCCGCAGAGAACCAGGAGCTTTCGACTGGCGGGGCGGGAAACCGCTGATTCTCTTCACGAAACATCTCAGTTTGCGGCAGACAGCCAGACCTGCCATATTTCCAGTCCGCCCTCGACTTCCGATACAATTCCTCCCCGGTAGCCTTACCTCGGTCCGTCTGCGCTGCAACGTTTCCTCTGAGGCCGGGTGGCCCAACTTTTTCTGCGACCAGGACGTGCGCACTATGACAACCGCGGCTCAGTCTCTTCGCACTCCCAGCGATACTTCCCGTTTTCCGCTCCGGCTTGCCGACCGTATGAAGAGGCTCGGTACCGAGACGGCTTTCGAGGTTCTGGTTCGGGCGCGTGCTCTCGAAGCCAAAGGGCGCGACATCATTCATCTCGAGATCGGCGAACCGGACTTCGACACGCCTGAAAATGTAGTGGAGGCCGGGGTTAATGCACTGCGCAGCGGCTGGACGCACTATGGACCATCGGCGGGGCTGCCGGCTCTGCGCGAAGCCATAGCCGGCGAGGTTGCCCGCACTCGCGGCGTATCTGTCACACCTGAGGAAGTCGTGGTTGTGCCGGGCGGCAAACCTATCCTTTTTTTCAGCATCCTGGCTTTGATTGGGGATGGGGATGAAGTGATCTATCCCAATCCCGGGTTCCCGATCTACGAATCGATGATCGAATTTGTGGGTGGCGTTCCCGTCCCCATCCCGCTCCGCGAAGAACGCGACTTCCGCCTCGACGTCGACGAGCTGGCTGCGAAGATCACGCCCCGCACCCGGCTGATCATTCTCAACTCTCCGGCAAATCCGACCGGCGGCGTACTCACTGAGCAGGACATTCGGGGTATCGCAGCCGCTGTCGCCGACGCCAATATCATGGTGCTCTCCGACGAGATTTACAGCCGCCTGATTTTCGAGGGCAGCCACTTCTCACCGCTCTCTATTCCGGACTTCCGCGAGCGCATCATCCTGCTCGACGGCTTCTCGAAGACCTATGCCATGACCGGCTGGCGTCTCGGTTATGGCGTGATGCGCCCGGACCTGGCCGTGCAGATTGCGCGTCTGATGACCAATTCGAGCTCCTGCACCGCCAGCTTTACCCAGATGGCGGGCGTTGCGGCCCTGTCGGGTGACCAGGCATCGGTTGCGCGCATGTGCGCCGCGTTCCGCGAGCGGCGCGATCTGATGGTGGACGGTCTGAACAGCATCCGCGGTTTTCGGTGCCTGCGGCCCAAAGGCGCCTTCTATGTCTTCCCCAACATCGAAGGCACAGGCAGGAGGTCGCAGGATCTGGCCGGCAGGCTGCTCGAAGAAGCGGGCGTTGCCTGCCTCTCGGGAACATCCTTCGGAAAATTCGGCGAGGGCTATCTGCGCTTCAGTGTGGCCAATTCCCCTGAAAATATCGGGAAGGCGCTTGAGCGTATCGAGCAGTGGGTCGGCAAGCATCTCTGACGCCAAGCCGCGACCGATCGTTCTTTCATTACGAAGTTGTCACACCGAATTCGGACGCGGGAAGGCTGGGCGAACAGCCCGCTCGACTAACCGATCATTTTGCGCTGATCGCCGATGCGCCGCTCGCGTTCGTTTGCGAAGCGCTCCACGCCTGCGAAAATCGAATCGGGATCGAGATGCGCCTCCGCGATCACTTCTGGTTCCAGGCCGCCACTTCTCCAGCGATCGTCAAAGTCGGACGTGAGTGAATACTCGTCAGTCAACGGACCGAGATTGCGCAGCGGCCACATCCGCCGCGTGCCCGTGGATACCACCATCAGATCGTAGCGGGCTTCGGGCGGCAGCACGGAATCGCGATACGCCTGCGGCTGGCGGTCGAACAGCTCCTCGCTGATCGCCGCGATCACCCTGACGTTTACACCGGCCGCTTCGAGTTTTGGCAGTACTTTCACGAGATTCACAGTGGAACTCGATCCCTGCGCGACCACGTAACCGTGACGTGGCTTGTCCGGCGCGAAGTCGTGGATTACGTACAGGCCTTTTGCCGCAGCGCGCAGATCGGGGTCCGCGAAATGGCTGCGGTCCGCGACCGCGAAGTCGGGACGCGCCACCTCCAGCGTGATGATGCCCACGTGCGGATCGCGCGCCGCGATTTCCGCCGCCGCGAAATAACCGGGCGCGACATCGTTGTAATCCCAGAAACTCAGATTGATCACCTGACCGCGCGGGAACAGCTTCCACACCTGCGGCGCGAAGATGCCGAAGTGCGTGCGCGCGTCCGCTGCGGTTTCAGGACCGGAGTGCGCAGTGAGAATATGCAGCACGCCGACGCGGAATTTGCTGTCCTGATTTTGTTGGCTCCAGACGCGCGCCGGAGTGTACATGAGCGGCGTGAACGCTCCGTAGGTGCCGCTCAAAGCCCACACGCCGGCGAATTTCCGGGGGTCGACGGAAGCGTTCTGGCTCACCAGCCCGATGGCGGTGGAAACATTGCCCGCTTCCT
>JASIAO010000482.1 GCA_030041955.1 Acidobacteriaceae bacterium
TTCGCCTGGACTATATGAAGGTCGGCGACACGCGAGTGATGCTGCGCGGCTCGAAGGGCCGCGAGGGCGCCGATAAGACCGGCACGGCGGTCGCGCTGACGGTGCTCTTTGGGCCGATCGGCCTGATCAAGCACGGCAAGGACATCGACATTAAGCAGGGAACGCCGCTGAAGGCATATGTAGCGGACGACATCAGTTTGCCGCCTGCACCAGCGCCAGTGCCCGCGTCCTGAGACGTGCGGTGCATTCGGACTTCAGAGGGGCATCTTCGGATGCCCCTTTTGACTTTCGGCAGGCCTGAGCGGGCCTACGGCATCTGAGGCGAGCTGGTGCGCAGTATCCGTGCTGTCCATTCAGCGCCAGGCAGTCCGGAAGCAGCAAGCAACCAGAGCTCTCGCTGCAGGTCGTACTCGACTCGTCGAAGCGTGGCGATCTCTCCATCGAGAAGAAGCCAGGATGCGCGAGGGTCGCCATCGAAAGGCAGACCTACGCTGCCGGCGTTGATGAGGAGCCGGCCGGGCAGATTGCGAATGCCGGGGCGATGAGTGTGACCGAAGATCACGACCGGTCGAGGGAGAGATTCGTAAGCCAATTCGAGCTCCGCGTCGGACGCGTGTTCGGAAGGCGCTCTCCAGCAGCTTTGCGGAGTGGCATGGGTGAGCGCGAAGCATTCTTCCGTATGGACAAGCGGCAAGCCGCCAAGCCATGCGAGCCGTTCTGGGCCAAGGGCAGAGCGAGTGGCGGAGGCGATCCGGCGAATTGCGTCCCAGAGAGTGGGGGGTGAGGAAGATTGGCGGGCGAAATCCTCAAGGGAGTCGGGCCGCACCAGCATTTCGTCGGTGTTGCCCATGACGCCCGGCCAGCCGAGTTCGCGGACGCGATCGACGATCTCGACCGGGCTGGATCCGGCGTCGGCCAGATCGCCTCCCTGGAGGATGAGATCGGGGGACGCCCCTCGGATGTCGGCGAGAACGGCCTCAAAGGCTGTCAGATTGCCGTGGATGTCGGACACAATCGCGACGCGCATGGAGAAATCGTCGCACGACATGGTCGCAGATTTTTCGGGCCGTCGCCGAGCCCGACTTTTTGAGATGGAACCGGCGTAATGCGATTTAGAGGGGCGGGGTCTGATATTCTCAAGCGTTTATTTCCTTTTTGCCGCATCGTTCGGCGAAAAGGAGAGGAGTTGGGACCATGCCGGAACAGAGAGCACGCAAATATCACCAGGAGAGAGTTGCGGAGACGCTGCGGGACGAGATCGGAGCGATGATCGAGGGCGAGCTGTCGGACCCGCGCATCAGCTTTGCGTACGTTAGCCAGGTGGTGCTGAATCCGGGCGGAAAGTCCGCACTGATTTACGTGGCGGTGGACGGCGGCGCGCTCGAAGAGACCGAGACCCTGGAGGCGCTGATGGCCGCGCGGGGGTACATCCGGCACGAGCTGCTGGAGCGGATGGGCGTCCGATACGTGCCGGAGCTGACCTTCCACATCGACCGGTCGGAACAGATGAAGGCGCGGATCGATGAGCTGCTGGGGAGAAGGAGAAAGAAGCAGGCAACAGGCAACAGAGAACAGGGAGGAGTCAGTGATCGGTAGTTAGTGATCAGTAATCAGGTTGCGATCCAAACGATGAGCGTGGGGCAGGACATTCCGATGGAGCAGAGACGCGGCGATGCGGGGATGCAGCCGCAGGCCGATGTGTCTTCGGGTGAAGCAGAGCGCGCGAAACACGGTATGGACGGGGTCCTCGAGGTCGTGCAGCGCGGGCGGCGGTTCGCAGTGTGCTCGCATGCGCGGCCGGATGGGGATGCGGTCGGGTCGATGCTGGCCTGCGGGATGATGCTGGCGCAACGGGGCAAGCAGGCGGAGCTGTTCTCCGCTGATCCGGTGCCGCAGATTTACCGGGGACTGCCGTGCGCGGAGACGATCCGCCATGCGACGCGGGTGGATGGCGCATTCGACGCCGTGATTCTGCTGGAATGCGATGGGATTGCGCGGACGCGGCTGAGCGGCTTGGAAGGCCGGACAATCGTGAACATCGATCATCATGTAAGTGGACGCGCGTTTGCGCAGGTGAACTGGATCGATGTGGACGCTTGCGCCGTGGCGGAGATGATTTACCGGCTGGCGCGGGCTGCGGGCGCGGAAATCACGCCTGAGATGGCGGCGTGCCTGTATGCCGCGGTGCTCACCGACACCGGATCGTTTTGTTATGAGGGTACGGACGCGCACGCGTTCGAGTTGGCGCGCGAGCTGGTGGCCTGCGGGGCCGATCCGGCGGCGATTGCGCGGGAAGTGTACTTTTCCAACCCGCTGCCCAAAATGCTGCTGCTCGGCGCAGCGCTGACCCGCCTGAAGCGGGAAGGCCGGCTGGCGTGGCTTTGGGTCACCAACGAGGATATGGTGCGCGCCGAGGCCACCGAGGAAGACTGCGAGGGGATTGTGAACTACGCCATCGGCATCGCGGGCGTAGCCGCCGCAGTGCTGCTGCGGGAGCTTCCGGATGGGAGGGTGCGCCTGTCGCTGCGCAGCAAGGGCAACGTGAACGTGGCGCGAATTGCGGCGAACTTCGGCGGCGGCGGCCATCTGCATGCCGGCGGATGCACGCTTGAGGGCTCGCTGGACGCGGCCGCGCAGCAGATTCTCGCGAACATGCGCCGGGAACTGGGGATCTCGTCCTGGGACACCGCCGCGCAGGCGGAATAACGCAGGATGAATCTGTTAGGCTGACTTCCAGCCGTGACCGATCGCTCGCAACAACCTGGGACCCACGGAGCGGAGCAGAGGGAAACTGCGAATAGCCCGGCGGCCGCGCAGAGGCGCGTGCCGGACATCGTAGCGCGCCTGTGGCAGCGCGTTCCCGGCGTTGAACTGAGCGCAGAGACGCTCACGCTCTTCTTTCTGACAGCGTTTTTCCTGTTCTATGGACTCGTGCCCATCTTCGGCGGTGATGGGCTGGGACTGGTGGGCGCCGACGAGCCGCGTTACGCGCAGGTGGCGCGCGAGATGCTGCAGCGCCACGACTACGTGACGCCGGTGCTGTGGGGGCATCCCTGGCTGGAGAAGCCGGCGCTGTATTACTGGCGGGCAATGTTCGCCTTCCGCGAGTTTGGCATCCACGACTGGTCGGCGCGCCTGCCCTCGGCGAGCTTCGCCTTCATGCTGGTGCTGCTGATCTGGCTCCACATGCGGCGCTTCCGCAACGGCGGACAACTGGATGCGGCGCTGCTGACGGCCTCGTGCGCGGGCATTCTGAGCTTCGCGCGCGGCGCCTCGACAGATATGCAACTGGCTGCTCCGTTTTGTATCGGCATGCTGGGCTGGTATGCGTGGTACGAAACGGACAGCAAATTCTGGTTATTCGATTTGTATTTTTTTGTGGGCGCGGCGACGCTGGCGAAAGGTCCGGTGGCGCCGTTTCTGGCGCTGGTGATTATCGGGATCTTCGCAGGCCTGCGGCGGGAGTGGTCGCTGTTCCGACGAAGCCTGTGGCTGCCGGGTTTCGTGCTGTACTTCGCGATGGTACTGCCCTGGTACATCGAGGTGCAGCGGCGCAATCCCACGTTCGTGAAGATTTTCTTTCTGCAGCACAACATCGAGCGATTCGCCACCAATCGGTTCGAGCACTATCACCCGTTCTGGTACTACGTGCCGGTGGTGCTGCTGGGGCTGACGCCGTGGGCGGTGATTGCGGTCACGGCGTTTGCGGATGCGGTGGGCGGCTCGATCAACGAGTGGAAGGCGCGGCGCGCGAAGCGGCATTATGTAGGACACGGAAGGGCGGGCGATGCGTTCCCGGAGTTTCTGGTGCTCTGGGCGGTGGTAGTTATCGTCTTCTTCTCGTTTTCGGAGTCGAAGCTGCCGGGGTATATTCTGCCGGCTCTGCCGCCGCTGACGATTCTGGCGGGAGATTATCTGAACCGCATCCGGGCGCGCGGGCTGAAGACGTGGCTGCTGGTGCTGCACGCGGCGTTGACGGCCGTGCTGGCCATGTTCGTGCTCCTGCTGCCGCTGCACCTGCACGACCCGGAGGCGATTCCTCCAGGCAGGGCGATTCTCGCGGCGGGGCTGGTAGGCGGCGCGGTGATGGTCTTCATCCTGATCACGGTCGCGCGCTTCGGGCTGAAGCGGTTGCGCATCGCGACCATGGTGCCGATGATCATTCTGCTGCTGTACATCTTCGGCGTGGGGCCGGTGTTTGGGATTGGCCCGATTCCGAACACCAAGCGGAACATCAATCTCATCGACATGACGTTTTCGGCGCGGCCGCTGGCGCAGATCCTGAATGAGATCGAACCGCCGCCGGGGATTGTGGCGGTGTGGCGGGTGCGGCGCGAGCTCCAGTACGGGCTGGCGTTCTATCGCAACCACCGGCTGGTGAATTACGATGTGGGGATTGCGGTGAGCAATCCGCCGGCCAGCGCGGGGCCGGGACCGCATGGCGTGCAGATCGACGAGGTGAAGGAGGGTTCTTCGGCAGCGGAATTCGGTTTGCGACAACTGGTGGGAGACGACATTGTGGCGGTGAACGGCCAGCCGGTGCTGAATGCAGCCGATTTCGACGGGATGATGGCGAACTGGCGGCCGGGTGTGCGGGTGGAATTTGAGGTGGTCGACCCGAGAATTCCGGACAAGCAGCCGCAGTTCCTGGGGGGAGTGATGGACGACGGGGTGCCGGACGGCGAACATCTGCTGATCGTTCCGGAGCAAGATGTGGACCAGCTGCGGGAGAAACTTGCGGAAAGAAATTATGAGCCGCTGTTCAGTTTTCCGGCGCAGGATCTCGAAGTCTACGAAGTGATGGCGAAGCAGCAGCGAGCAAACCGTCAGCCGTAAGACAGCCAGAGCGCGGCCGGCGAAGACAGCAGTCCCGGGTTCGAGCAGTCATTCTCTGCATCTGGTTCTCAGGAGGAGAGTCCCGCGGGGCGCAGGAAGCGCGCTCGGGGAGTTGTATTCATGACGTCCGCTCTGCAATTCGAGGTACTGGATCTGCGGCACTTCTCGGCGGGCATGATGCGTCCGCTGCTGGAGACGGAAAGCCGCGTGTGGAGCGAACGCCTGCGCTGGGATTATCGCGGGTCGGCCGACCTGCTGCTGCAGTACCTCGATTCGCGCGTGTTGCCGGGCTATGTGGCCGTGGAGAACGGCCGTGTAGTGGGGTACGTCTTCTGCGTCTACGAGGGGCACAAAGCCGTCATCGGCGACGTGTTCGCGCTGGACTCGCTGCAGCCTGCCGCCGAGATACGCAACGAGCTGCTGCGGCGGCTTGTGGAAATGCTGCAAAACACGCCGGGGGTGACGCGGATCGAGTCACAGCTCCTGCTGCATCCGCACGGAGCGCACAGCGAGGTGCTGGAGGAGGCTGGCTTCGAGGTGCACGAGCGGATCTTTATGGAGTGGCCGCTCAAGCGCGAGCGGTTCGCGGCGACAGATGGTTCAGGTGGCGGAGCGGACGGCGCTGGAATCCCCGGTATGGTGCTGCGGCGTTGGGCTGAAGGCGATTTCGCCGCGGCGGGACGGCTGATTGCTGCATCCTACCAGGGACACCTGGACAGCCACATCAACGAGCAGTACCGCACGCCCGCTGGATCGCAGCGGTTTCTGCACAACATCGTGCGGTTTCCGGGTTGCGGCTATTTCGACGCGGAGTCGTCAGGCGCACTGACAGCGGCAGGGAGTATGGAACTGGCCGGGCTGGTGCTGTGCTCGCGGGTGCGCGAGGATGTAGGGCACGTGACCCAGATCTGTGTTGCGCCGGAGTATCGCGGGCGTGGGCTGGGCAAGATGCTGATGCAAGTCTGCGCGCGCAATCTGGTGCAGCGGGGCTTCCGCTATCTGACGCTGACGGTGACGGCTTCCAACAGGAATGCCGTGGGGCTGTATGAAAAGCTCGGTTTTCAGGGTACCCACCGGTTCGACGCCATGGTCTGGGATCAGCTGGAACGGCAGCGCTCGCCGTTGTGATCGATTGCCACTGCAACGGGGCGCGGCGGGGTTCGCCGCCGGACGCGTATTAATAAACTGATGGCGCCGGAGATGGCGCTTACAACCTTCCGGATGCCAGCCGCGTCTCTTTTCGAATCGCATTCAATCGGACTTTTCGGCGGCTGTGAACCGGACAGCCGCCTCGACTTCGAATGTTTGAGTGGACTCCGGCGCCGCAGGTCAGCCGCAGGGGCATTGCCGCCTGGAGCAGGGCGCGGTCAGCGTCCAGACGGGAACTCCCACCAGGATCGAAGAGGATCTTATTCCATGAAGAACGGCCGTCCGAAGGGCTACATCACTTTTACGCTACATGCTCATCTGCCTTACGTTGTGCATCACGGAACCTGGCCGCACGGGCTGGAATGGCTGCTGGAAGCGGCGGCGGAAACGTATCTGCCACTGTTACGGGTTCTCAGGAATCTGGAGCGCGATGGCCTGGCGCTGAAGGCCAACATCAACATGTCTCCGGTGCTGCTGGAGCAACTGGCGCACCCTACCTTCAAAACGGAGTTCCCGGAATATCTGAAGCGGAAGCTGTTGGCGACGCAGGAAGACGAGGCGTATTTCCTGCAGAGCGGCGAGACTCACTTTGCCAGAACCGCAAAGTACTGGCGCGGATTCTTCCAGCAGGCGCTCGACGATTTCGAGGCGCTGGGCGGCGACATCATCGGGGGGTTCCGGTATTTCAACGACGCGGGACTGATTGAAGTAGTGACCTGCGGCGCGACCCACGGCTACATGCCGCTGCTGGGAACCGACGAGAGCGTCGTGGCGCAGGTGAAAATAGGCGTGGCCACGCATCGCAGGCACATGGGTCGCAAGCCGAAGGGCATCTGGGCGCCTGAATGCGGATACCGGCCGGCCGGGATGTGGCAGACACCGGTGATTCCGAGCGGGAGCAGCCAGCCGTGGGCGCCCTTCGATCGCATTGGCGTGGAAGAAGCGCTCGCCGAAGGGGGTATCGAATATTTCTTCGTCGATACGCACCTGGTGGAGAAGTCGGTGCAGTTTTCTCCCTACGAACTGAAGATCGGCGGAGGCCCGGTGGGCGCGGCTGCAGCGCTGCCCAGGCCGCTGAACGGAAGCCGCGCGCTGTATCACGCGTATTACGTCGACGGGCCCTGCGCGCATCAGCATCCTGTGGCGATGTTCCCGCGGGATCCGAAGACTGGCTTGCAGGTGTGGAGCGGCGATTCCGGCTATCCGGGCGACTCGAATTATCTCGACTTTCACAAGAAGCGCTGGCCGGGCGGACACCGCTACTGGCAGGTGACACACTCCAAGGCCGACCTGGCGCTGAAGACTCCCTATTATCCTGAGCGCGCATCGGCGCGGACGCGCGATCACGCGGAACACTTCGTGGGGGTAGTCTACGACGCGCTGAAGGACAGCCTGGACGAGAAAAATCCCCCGGTGCTGAGTTCGCCTTTCGATGCGGAGCTTTTCGGGCACTGGTGGTACGAAGGTCCGGAGTGGCTCGAGCAGGTGGCGCGCATCATTTCGAAGGACGATTTCCCGGTCGAACTGGTCACGGGATCCGAATATCTCCAGAAGCATCCGGCGGAGGGATACCTGACGATTGCCGAGGGCTCGTGGGGCAAGAACGGAACTAACGAGGTGTGGCTGAATCCGGATACGGCGTGGACCTGGACGCACATTTATCCGGCTGAGGCGAAGGTGCGGACCATTGCTACCGAGGGCAAATGGCAGGACGGCGGCACGGGCGAGCGGATCGCGAAACAAATGTGCCGCGAGTTGCTGCTGTTGGAGTCGTCGGACTGGCAGTTCCTGATCACTACCGAAGCTGCACGCGACTATGCGGAACAGAGATTCCTGACGCACGTGGATCAGTTCCGCGACCTGGAGAAGGCGTGGAACGAGTTCACCGCGAAGGGCAGCCTTTCTGCGGAGACGGAACAGCGGGTGAAGCAGGTGGAAGAGCGCGACAATATTTTCCCGGATGTGGATCCGGCGCTATGGAAGCAACGGGAATCGCAGTGCGGTGAGCCGGATTAGCCGACGGCGCTGACCTGCTTCGCTGCCGCATTTAGTCCGGCGGCGGCCAGAGCGGCCTCGACCATGGCCTCCATGCCCATGCAGGAGTTCAGCATGAGGTGGTAAAGCTTGCGGTCGTCCCACTCGCGCTGGTGGTAGCGGCGGATGTATTCGGAGCGGCGGCGATCGGTCGCGATGATTTCCCGCTCGGCGTCCTTCGCGCGGTCCGGAAACTGCTCCTGGATGAAGCGGATCTTGCGCGCCATGGAAGCGTAGACAAAGATGTGAAAGGCGCCCGGCGCTTTGCTGAGCGTGCAGGCGGCGCCGCGTCCGACGACGACGCAGTGGCCCTGTGCGGCCTGCTCTGCGAGGTAGCTGCGGCTGAATTCCGCCATACGCTCGCTGTCGAAGACGTCGGGGTCGCCAGGCAGGCGCTCCAGCGATCCGAACCAGATGGCTTTGTTGAATCGGTAGAACCAGGGGTCCACGCGCTCGTCGCAGCGTTTGACCAGGTCGGTGGTGACGCCGGCCTTGCGCGCCACATCCTCGATCAGACAACTGTCGATGAGCTTCCAGCCGAGGCGCTCGGCCAGATGATGAGCGAAAGCCGCGCCCTGGCTGCCATATTCCCGTTCGACGGTGATGACCTGAATCATCTGTAGCTCTGCACCATGTACCGAGCAGATGCTGCCACTTTTGCCGGGGATGCGTCAAGGGCTCGCCGCCCGGGCGGCGGCGCCTTCGACGCGATCCTTGGCAATCAGGACTGCGGAGCGTGGAGGCCGAGGGCTTTGAGCACGTCGAGGTTAGGGGTGGTGACGCCGTTGGCTTTGCTGACCACGCCGAAGGGGGTCTGGTAATCCCACATGGCCCAGCCGATGTGGTTCGCTTCGAGGGCGACGCGCATGTCATGCAGCCATTGCACGCGGCTGGCCGGCGGCGCCACCAGGCCGTAGGAGCCGAATTCTCCGCAATAGACGGGGACGTGGTGGAGCTGGGACCACTTCTCGGCGAAGCTGACGTAGTTGTCGATGCGCGCCGCGTCCCAGCGGCTCCAGCCGTACTGATCGAGGAAGAACTGGCCTTCGAGCGTCGGTTCCTGAGAGAGCAACGGCGCGATGTTCTCCGGCGTGGAGGGGTAGGGGATGCCGTGCTCGGGGCGAACTTCGGGCATGGTCCACGTGGCTCCCTGGTGCGTGAAAGGGAACGGCTCGTAGTCGTGGAAGGTGTAGATGACGTTGGAATCGGCGAGCGGCTCGAGCATGAGCAGATCGGGGATTCCGGAGTAGTGAGCGGCAGTGGCGATGATGGTGTTCTGCGGCGCGGCGTGGCGGATGACGGCGGCGAGCGTAGCCTGGATGCCCATCCAGCGATACGGATCGTTCTGCTCCGGCTCGTTCAGGATTTCAAAGTAGATGTGGTCCGGATCGACGGGCGCGTAGTGTGCAGCCAGCGCGTGCCAGAGCTGAATGAAGCGGCCGACGCCCTCCGTTCCTTGGAAGAGTTGCGCCTTGAATTCATCGCTGGGATGGATGTCGATGATGACGGAGAGGTGGTTGTCGAGCATGGTGCGGACGGCCTTGTCGAGCTGATCCAGGAAGGGCGTGGGCTTGCCGCTGTAGAGCCAGGGCATCAGCGGCTCAGGATCGATGCTGAGGCGGATGTGATCGAATCCCATGCTTTGGATGAGGGCGATGTCCTGGGGGGTGGTGAAGGTCTGCAGGTACTCGACGGAATAGTCGCGAGACTGGGCGAACCAGAGGCTGGTGTTGATGCCGTGCTGAAGCTGCTGGGCGCGCTCGAAGGCGAGGGAAGTCTGATCCTGAGCGGCGACTGAGAGAACGGGCAGAAATAGAACGAGCAGAAAAGCAGGCAGAGAGCGGCGTGCGGTTTTCATAGGCGCCAGTGTAATCCGGCCGGGGAGCGAAGCCCAGATCCCGTTCGTTGCGAAGCTGGGCTACATGGTGTTTATGGGAATGCCAGAGGGCACAGTCACCTGCACCGTCGTGCTGGCGCTTGCGCTCGTGTTCACGTCCGTCGCTGTGATGGTGTAAGCGTAAGTACCCGGCGTGAGGGTTGGGGTGCCACTGCCGGCGCAGGCGTCAATTCCCGCGAGTCCCGCCAGCAGGCCGATGGACAACAACAGCATCGAGAGCCAACGCATCCTCTTCCGGCGGAAGCCGAAGCCCAACAGCAGGACACCGGCGAAGGCCCAGGCCGCCTCTGCTCCCCGGCTGGGGTGATTCAACCGGGTGGTGGCCAGCGGGACTGGACCCGCCGTGAGACCCACGCTCCCGTCGACAGTCGCGTTCGCTGTGAGCTTGATCTGATAGGCAGGACCGCCGCCACAGTAGGGCAAGAGCGTTCCGGCGGGGACGCTGGGCGGCGTGCAGGCAATGCCGATCTGACCGGCGTATCCATCGACTGAGGTCAGAGCAATCGGTATGGAACCGCTGCCGTTCGAGGACAGCGTGGTATTGGTCGCAGAAATCGTGAAGCTCGGCGTGGCGGCCATGTTCAGGGTGGGACTGAGTGCGAGAACCAACGTGGGAAGAAAGACAGGAATTGCGTGTCTTTGCATGGTGAAGCTCCTTTCCCGAGCTTCTGGAGTCGTAGAGACAACTACCCGCGCCCATGATAGTCCCGGAAACGTACGGGGAGATATGCGCGCAGCAGTGCCCGGCAAGCCCTGTGCGGGAGGGGCTGCGATATGCTGACGTTTGCGAAACTCTGGACATGCGGCGGGATCGCGTCCCGCGGGAACGAGCGACGAGGCTGGCTCGGCGCGCGCGGTGCGGGAGATGTTCGACCGTATCGCTCCGCGCTACGATTTGTTGAACCACGTGCTCTCGTGCAATGTGGATCGCCTTTGGTGGTGGCGGACGGCGCGGCGTTTCCGGCACATTCTGGCGCGGCCCGAAGCGCGCGTGCTGGACATTTGCTGCGGCACCGGCGATATGACCATGGCGCTGTTGAAGCGGCGTCCGACAGCGAATGCGGAGTCCGTGACGGCAGCGGACTTTGCTCCTGCGATGCTGGAGCGCGCGCGTAGAAAGCTGGCGGGGCGCGCAGCGTTGGTGATCGAGGCGGACGCGCTGCATCTGCCCATGGCGGACGCTTCGCTGGATCTGATCACGACGGCATTTGGGTTCCGGAACCTGGCCAATTACCAGGCAGGACTGGACGAATTCTTTCGCGTGCTGGCGCCTGGCGGAGAAGTCGGGATTCTCGACTTCAGCGAGCCGGGCGGCATGGGGGGGAAGGCGTACGCGTTTTATTTCCGGCGCGTGCTGCCGGCGATTGGCGACCTGATTTCCGGCGGACGCGGCGCGTACGGCTATCTGCCGGAGTCGGTCGGGAAGTTTCCCGCGCCGCCGGCGATGCTGGAGATGATGCGGCGCGCCGGCTTCGTCGATGTTTCCTGGACGCCGTACACATTCTGCATCGCCGGACTGTGGCGGGGAGTGAAGGCGGGGAACTGAGACTGGGAGCCGTGAACTACCATCGGTCACGATAGGCTGAATGCATCATGTCCAGCGCAGCCATTCCGGGCCCCGCACGCGCCAGCGCGGAAAAGCGCTGGGCGGCGCTGATTTCAGTAGCTGCAGCGTGCGTGATGACGGGGCTGAAGCTGGCAGTGGGATTGCTGACCGGCAGCCTCGGCGTGCTCTCGGACGCGGCCCACTCGGCTCTGGACCTGGCGGGGGCTGCGCTGACGTTTCTCTCGGTGCGCGTGTCGGACCGCCCCGCGGACTGGAACCATCCTTACGGCCACGCCAAAGTCGAAAACATTTCGGCTTTTGTGGAAACCGGCCTGATGGCGGCTTCGGCGCTGTGGATCACCGCTGAGGCGATCAACCGCATCTTCTTTCATCCCGTAGCGCTGCGCTACTCCGTGTGGCCTTTCCTGGTGCTGGCCGGGTCGATCGGGACGGACCTGTGGCGATCGCGGCGACTGCGAAGCGTAGCGCGCCGCACGGGCAGCGAAGCGCTGGAGGCGGACGCGCTGCATTTTGCGTCGGACATCTGGGCAAGCGTGGCCGTGCTGGTGGGACTATGCGCTTCTTGGGTGGGGCGCGAGCAGCACGTGTCCTGGTTGCGTTATGCCGATCCGGCAGCGGCGCTGGTCGTCTCCGCGATGATACTGGTCTTCGGATGGAAGCTGGCGTGGAAAGCTGTGGGCGCGCTGACGGATGCAATTCCGCCGGAACTGCATACGCGAGTGCTGGAGGAAGTGCGGCGGACGGGAGGCGTGCTCGGTATCGACCAGGCGCGGGTGCGGAAGTCGGGCAGCGCTTATTTCGCCGATGTGACGCTGTCGCTGTCGCGGCAACTGACGTTTCCGCGCACGGAAACGCTTGTGCGCGAAGCGACGGCGGCGGTGCAGCGGGTTTTGCCTGGAGCGGACGTCGTGATCCGCACAGTACCGCGGTCGACCATTGCGGAGAGTGTGTTCGACAAGGTGCGTGCCGTGGCGGCTCGAAACAACGCCACGCTGCACGATGTGAGCATAGAATCGTTTCCCGACGGTCTGCACGTGGAGCAGCACATCGAACTGGGCGAGCGGATGCTGCTGCTGGAAGCGCATCGCTTTGTTCATGAGCTGGAGGATGAGATCCGCAGGGAACTGCCACAGGTGGGCTCGGTGCTGACCCACATCGAGAGCCAGCCGGCGACGATCGAAGAACCGATTCGAGTGGAGCAGGACCGGCGCATCACCACCGCTCTGCGCGAAGCGGCGAACGAGATGCCGGAAGTGATCGATATCCACGAAGTTCTTGTCGATCGCGTGGGCGAGCACGTGCATGTGACCTGCCATTGCACGCTGCCGGACGCGATGGCCATGCGCCAGGTCCATGAATCGATCACGGCACTCGAGAATCGATTTAAGCTGAGATGTCCGGAGGTCGAGCGGGTGCTCATCCATCCGGAGCCGGAGTCGGACAACCAGCATCGGCAGTGAGGGAGGGCCACCAATGATTGCAAGCGCGGAGTGGAAGGGCGGGACGTTGTACGACGGCACATCGCAAAGCGGTCATACGGTCCGCTTTGACGCGGGCAGCGAGCATGTGGGCGGTCCCAGCCCGATGGAGATGGTGCTGGCAGCGCTGTGCGGCTGCACGTCAGTGGACGTGGTGAGCATTTTGCAGAAAAAGCGCGAGCCGCTGGAAGGGCTTCTGGTGACGGCGACGGCGGAGCAAGCCTCAGAAGCGCCGCGCGTATTTACGAAGATCCATCTGACTTATCGGATTCGCGGAAAAGTGGCGCAGAAGGCAGCAGACGACGCTGTGGCGCTCTCGAAGAACAAGTACTGCTCGGTTTCGAAGATGCTGGAGAAGTCGGCCTCGGTCGATTACTCCATCGCCTGGGAATGATGACCGGATTTTTCCGTTTCGTGCTGGTGGTGCTGCTGCTGATGGTGGTGGCGATGGCGTCGGCCATCGTGACCATGCACTTCGCCATCCACGGCGCGGAGGTGACGACACCGGATTTCACCGGCATGACCATGCTGGATGCTGGGCGGCGTGCGGCCGCTGCCGGCCTGAGCCTGCATGTGGAATCAAAGCTGTATTCCGCGGACATTCCGGAGGGACGCGTGGCGGAACAGTCGCCAGCGGCAGGTACCATTGTCCGGCGCGGATGGCGCGTGTGGCTGACGCAGAGCCTGGGCCCGCAGAAGCTGGCGATTCCGAACCTGACCGGGCAGGATCAGCGGCTGGCCATGATCGAGATCCGGCGCGCGGGCCTCGAGTCCGGAGCTACCGCCGATTTGCCGTGGGCGGCTGCAGCGCCCGGCACGGTGGTTGCGCAGAGCCCCCAGGCAGACGCAACCGGCGTGGCGACTCCGATGGTGAATCTGCTGCTCGCAGCATCCCCGGCAAACACAGAGGGCGGGGAAGTGATGCCGAACGTGGTCGGCGAGATCTTTACCGCGGCGGCGTTGGCGCTGACGCGCGCCGGCCTGCGCCTGGCTCCGGTGCAGTCGCAGGATGTGCATCTGCCGCCGGTGAATGTGCCTGGAGCGGCTGCGGCTGCGACTCCGGTGTCGCCGTCGGGGACGGTGATCGCGCAGAATCCTCCGGCAGGCTATCGGGTCGACGCAACGATGCCGATTCAGCTCACCGTAGCGAAGTAGCACAGCAAGCCGCGACAGGCATAATGAGTCGCATGGCAAAAACTGTTCGCGTTCTGCTGTCTCTGTACGCGGTAGCCTGCGCGTCGCTTTCGATTTGGGGCCAGGCGCTGCCGCCGGCGCCGGGTGCATCGATCATAAATCTCACGCCCACACCCGGGGGTTACTCGGAGCCGAGCGTTGCCGTGAATCCGCTCGATCCGCGCCAGGTGGTGGCGGTGTTTCAGGTTGGCGCCCACGCCGCGTATTCCGACGACGGCGGACGCACGTGGCGCCTGGCTGAGGGCGTCACGCCGACGGAGTATCACGTCTCCGGCGACGTTTCGACGGTCTTCGACAACAAGGGACATGCGCTGCTCGGATTCATTGCCTTCGATCGTCTCGGCAGCTTCAACTACTGGGGACATGGAGCCACGCGCAACGGAATCTTTCTGAAGCGCTCGCTCGACGGTGGCAAGACATGGGAGCCGGAATTGCATGCGGTGATTGCGCAGCCCACCGCGCCGGACGTGCCCTTCGAGGACAAGCCCTATCTTGTTGCAGACACTTCGAGGAGCAAGTATGCCGGCAATCTCTATGTGGGATGGACGCGATGGACTCTGACCGATTCGCAGATGCTCTTCTCGCGTTCGACCGATGACGGGCTGACGTGGTCGGCGCCGACGGAGATCTCTCAGGTGCGCGGGTTGCCTCGCGATGACAACGGAGCCTTGGAGGGTTTCGACGGCGCGGTAGGTCCGGATGGCACGCTGTATGCGGTGTGGGCGCTGAACGATCACATCGTGTTCACCCAATCGCACGATGGCGGCAGGACCTTCAGCCGGGCCAGAAACATCGTCTGGACCGCGCCCACCATGTTCGCGATCGAGGGCATGGACCGCGCCAACGGCTTCCCGCAGATTGCGATCGATCCGCGCGGCGGCGGCAAGGGAGGTCCGATTTACGTGACGTGGAGCGATTACCGTAACGGGGACGTGGACATTTTCTGCATTGTCTCCAGAAATCACGGGCGAAGCTGGAGCGCTCCCATCCGCGTGAATAACGATCCGCTGAACGACGGGGCGGACCACTTCTTCCAGTGGCTGGCTGTCGATCCGGTCTCGGGTGCGGTGAATGTGGCCTTCTACGACCGGCGCGAAGACCCCCAACATCGGAAGCAAATCGTGGTCCTGGCGCGCTCTGAAGACGGCGGCAGGACTTTCGTCAATTACGCATGGACGCAGAAAGATTTCGATCCCACCGGCGTCTTTATGGGTGACTACATTGGGCTGGCGGCGTGGGGCAATCGGGTCTACGGCGCGTGGCCGGTGAAGCCGGGGCCGGAAGCCAGGACTATCGTGCAGGTGGGAGTTGCGGATTTTGGAACGAATTCGGAGTAACTCAGAAACTATTCAGCTACTTAGAGCCGCCCTCCGTCGGTTTGGATTCTGTGGCTTCAAACTATCTGCCGACCTTTGCTTTATCGCAACACATAAGTAATGCGGCGGCGTCTTGACAACGGAGGCTATAATGCTTGCCAAAGTCATGGGGCCTTTGGAACGCAAGCACGAGGCTGTGCGGCGCAGCACGACCATGGCCGACGTTGCGCGTCTTGCAGGCGTCGGAAAAATGACCGTGTCGCGCGTGCTGAGCGGGAGCGCAAATGTCGCCGAGCCCACCGCCGAGCGGGTGCAACGCGCCATCAGAATGCTGAACTATCAGCCGAACGAGCTGGCCCGGAGCCTGCGATCGCTTCACTCCAAGACGATTGCTGTTATCGTTCCCTATTTGTACGATCCATTCTTTGCGACCTGCGCGCACGCCATCTCCACGGTGGCCAAGAGCCACGGCTATTCGGTGATCCTGACGACGTCGGATGAAGAGCACGACACCCAGCAGAAGCAGACCAGCCTGATGGTGCGGCGGCGGATCGACGGCATGGTGATCATTCCCGCTCCGGGAAATGACGAGTATCTGCGCGCGGATATGTTCTCGCGGGTGCCCATTGTTACCCTGGACCGCCCGGTCGCCGATCCGCGCTTCGACTCTGTTCTGGTGAACAACCGGTCCGGAGCAAAGATGGCGGTAGACCACCTGATCGGACATGGGCACCGGAACATTCGCTTCCTCGGCATCGATCGCGAGTTATACACGTTGAAGGCGCGGTATGCCGGTTACAAACAGGCGATGTCCAGGGCGGGCCTGCCGGTGGAGCCCTACATTGAATGCAGGTCGCCGGAAGAAGCAGTGACGGAGCTGCGTGCGGCGATGGAGAGTAAGCAGCCGCCTACCGCAATCTTTGCCGGCAATAATCTCACCATGCGCTATCTGCTGCATGCCCTTACAACGCTACACATCCAGGTTCCCGCACAGGTGGCGCTGGCGGGTTTTGATGACTTCGATGTGGCCGACGTGCTGCAGCCCACGCTGACCGTGGTACGGCAGCCGGTCTACAAGATCGGCGAGGTTGCGGCGAATCTGCTCTTCGAGCGCATCCTGCGCCGGGAATTCCCCTCCACCGGGCGCCGGATCGTGCTTCCACTGGATCTCGTGATCCGCTGTTCCTGTGGCTGCAATCCGGACGACCGCGGAGATGGGAGCGGGGAAGCGCGTACGGTGAACCGGGCCGTCGTACCCGCAGTTCCGGGCAATCTCCTGCAAAACTGAATTCTCCCGTTGCTGTCCCAGGGCAGTCCCAGGCAAGCTCTCGTGATCGCGGGGGACATTCAGCAGTACGGCCGAGCAGAAAAATCGCATTACTACTGGGGAAACATCGAAAATGATAGTGCCTGTGGTCCTGTCAAAAAGACAAACCTGGATTGTGGATTTCGACAGGCGGCCCCTCGGACAGAGGCTACTTCTCTTGATTGGCTCATAACGCACTGGTAACCCAGCCGTGAGAGCTGCTACGCCGAGCGCCAGCCGGAGATGTACATTCGGGAACGTCGATTGCGGATGCGCTCCGGTGAGGCCCCGGAGGCGCCAGAGAGCGTGGGGCTGTCGAAACCGGCACTTCGCCCGATCGGTTGACGCAGCGTGCGGCGCTCTGCTGCGAAGGACTCAGGTTAAGCGTTTATGTAACTGCATGGCTGCGGTGGAACGCCAACAGAAAGGCCCCGGCGACAGGCAGGCCACGTGGACCGGCATGAGTGTCTGCAAGAGGGCCAATAGCTGGTTTCGATCGCAGGACGGGGACAGCGGGGGCGCCAGCGGTGGAGTTACCGGGAGCCGGAAAGCGAACCGGCCATTCATCGCAGGCAGGGCCGTTTCGGCGTGAGCTGGATATTAGATGAAGTAATGACGACTAAGTCATCATGTGACCTTGGTCAAAAACGCGGCAAAAATATCCTTGACCATCCTTCGACCCCAGCCCCATAATTTCAAACCGAATTCAGCTAAAGGGATTTTGGAGAAAGGTGCTGATTGCTGCGCCAGGCAGGAATGTGATCGGTATCACAGACAGTCCGAATCTCGCATAAGAGGCAGGGCAGCCTTGGGGGGGTTGTTACGATGACGCTATTTCCTGGAATCAGGTTGACAGCCGCAAAGTTGGGGCTTCTCATCGCGGGGCTCCTGCTTTGGCAAATGCCCGCATTGGCGCAGGAGAGCACGGGAAGCGTGTCCGGGGTTGTGCAGGATGCCACCGGAGCAGTTATTCCCGGCGCCACTGTGTTACTCACCAACCTGGACACGAAGTCGCAACGGCGAACTGTGAGCAATGGCGCCGGAGAATTCGTGATTACGGCGGCCACCGCCGCACAGCATTATCAGGTTCAGGTGACTATGAAGGGATTTGCCGTCTGGCAGTCGCAGCCGTTTCCGCTGCGGCCGGGCGATCAGGTGAATTTCACCGACATCAGGATGCAGGTGGCGCAGGCGAGCGAGCAGATCACGGTGGAAGCGCTCGCGAACCAGGCGGTGAAGCCCCTGGACACGCCGGAACGCAGCGATGTGATTACGGCGAAGGATCTGGATACCCTGGCTATCGAGGGCCGCGACGCGACCGAGCTGATTGAAATGCTGCCCGGGTTTGCGATGGTAAGCCCGCAGGTGAATAACCAGGCGCCTAATACCGCGGTTGTGGGTATGAGCGGTCCAACGGGTTCTTATTCTGCGAACGGCGCCGGACCAACCGGAACCGCAGTGGTTCTGGACGGCGTTTCCCTGACCGATATCGATACGAATGCCGGAACTGTGCAGACGATTGACTCGGACATGATCACCGATCTGAAGGCGACTACCTCGACGTTTAGCGCCGAAAACGCCAAGGGGCCGGCGGTCCTGAACGCGACCACCAAGGCGGGGACGACCTCGTATCACGGCGAGGCCTACATGTACGGCCGCGATACCGTATTCAATGCCAACGACTGGTACAACAACTATCTGCAGCAGACGCGTCCGCCGGGACGGTACCTGTATCCGGGCGGCCAACTGGGCGGCCCGCTGTGGATTCCGGGGACGCGCTTCGGACCGCACAACAGCAAACTCCTGTTCTGGGCCGGTTATGAATATTACAACCAGAATTACTGGGCGGAAACTCTGGGATCCTGGGTGCCAACCACCGCCGAGCGCCAGGGCGACTTCAGTTTGGCATCGCTCAACGCGCAACTGTGCGGCGCGCGCCCTGACGGCGGCGTGAACCTGGACTCCGTGCTGCCCATGTGCCAGACGGAGAACTACCTGCCCAATGGAAGCTCAGTGGCCAACGGCAACGTCACCGCTTATGCGAATCCCAGCGGCGTAGCCCTGATCAACTGGCTGCCGCAGCCGAACGCCAATCCTTTCACCAACGAGCAGGGATACAACTACATCCAGGAAGTGGTCCAGACCCAGAACGGATCTCAGCTGCACGCCCGCCTGGATTACAACCTGAGCGACGCCGACAAAATTTATGCGACCTGGGGCCGTCAGGCGCAGATCAGCCAGGAACCAGTGGCCTGGGGATATGCCCCCTCCGATGCGATGGAATATCCGGGCCAGGTAACCGCAGGCGATATCTCCAATATCCTGTCGATCCATTACACCAAGACGATCGGGAGCAGTCTTACCAACGAAGCCAGCGGTGCGATTTCGTTCATCAGCGATCCTGGGAACATGAACGATCCCTCGGCCGTCGACCGGTTCGATATGAACGATTACAACTGCACCGATCCCAGCAAGCGCTCGGCGGGGACCTGCGGCAGCACCGGATTCGGCAATTTCAATTACTTCGGGCAGTACAAGAATGCCGGAGATTACTCGGTCCCGGCGCTGGAGGATTACAGCAGCCTGGGCTATCCGAACATGCTCATGCCGGGCGGCTTCTACAACGATCAGGTGCACATGAAGAAAGTCGTGCCAACCCTGTCGGACACTTTGGACTGGGTCAAGGGGCCGCATACTTTTGCGTTCGGCTTCTATTTCGAGCGAGGCATCCTGAACGGCCTGGCCGACTACGCGTCGGCGTTCCCTCAGGGTGAGTACACCTTCAATCCGGGGAATGCCTACTTCCAGTACAACACGGCGGTTGGGTCGAACTCGCAGTTTACGAATTGTGAAAACCCCAACCCGCTGGGTAACACCCGGCCTTCCGGAGCGAGTTATCTGGGCAACTGCATGAACCCCCTGGCCCTGATGTACATGGGCTTCTCGGACTCGTTTACGCAGACCAACTTCTCCCCCATCGTCAACATGCAGTACACGACGCTGGCGGGATTTGCCAACGATTCCTGGAAGCTGGGACGGGTGACGCTGATGCTGGGAGCGCGCGTCGAGCACCTGGGCCCCTGGTTCGACCGGCACAACAACGGCCTGGCGACATTCTCCCCCTCTCTCTACAACAGCCAATGCTCCGGACGTAACTGCACCAGCCTGGCGATGCCCGGAATTGTCTGGCACAGTTCCAACTCGTCGGTTGCCAATTCCGTCAGCAACCCGTCGATGGTCTATGTCTCGCCACGCGTGGGCATGGCCTGGGATATCTTCGGTACGGGGCGCACGGTGCTCCGCGGTGGGTGGGGTATCTACCGCAATGAAGAAGAGTTTGCTCCCTACGCGCTGGCCGCGGCCACCGCGCAGGGCTACAAGACCACCTACGACTTCGGCCAGCTCAACTTCAACCTCATCGACGATCAGTCGCCCATCAATCCGCCGGACTTCAACGTTTACACCTTGTCGGCGAACGATACGCAGCGGCCGATTTTTTACGAGTACAACGGAACCATCGATCAGCGTCTGCCGTGGAATTCGCTGCTGGAAGTCGCGTATGTAGGCAGCAACGATGAGTACCTGCCCACCTACAACACCCAGGCCAGCGGTTACAACGGGGCGTCGGATCTCAACCTGATTCCGGCAGGAATGCTGTTTTACGGATTCAAGTGCGGTGGCCAGACGGTGTCGGACCCGCTGGACTGCCTGCCCGCTTCACTGACGCCGGCGGGCAGTCCGGGCAATTCCATCGGCGGCCTGACCACGCAGCAGACCGATTTCTTCCGGCCCTATCCGTTCTACCAGCACATCTATTCGCTGAAGCACGATTACTACGCGAACTACAACAGCATGCAGGTCAGCTGGAACAAAGCCTCCGGCATGATCAGCTACGGGGCAAATTACACCTTCTCCAAGGATCTGGCGACGGCCGCCTCGTACAACAACGTGATTCCCGATCCTCTGGATCTCCGCCACGAATACAACCCTTCGCCCTTCGACCGCACCCAGGATTTCAAAATCCACTACGACGTGAATTTCGGAAGGCGCTTTACCGGAAACCGCCTGCTGGGAGCGGTCGGCAACGGATGGCAGATATCCGGTTTCTCCGAGGTGACGAGCGGACCGGACCTGCCTTCGGAGGAGGGCGAGAACTTCAGCTTCGGCTACGGGGAGACGGTTCCCACCCAGGTTGCCCTGCCGCAGCAGATGCCCGATCCGGAAGAAGAACAAACCTGCCAGAAAATCTACGGTATCCCCGTGGATAAGGCGGGTGATCAGTATTGCGTGACCAATCTGAACCCGGTTGTCTGGCTGGGCAGCCCCGATTATCAGCTGATGCCGACCGTGGACTGCAATCCAGCCGGAGGTTCCGCCAAACATCAGTTCATGAAAGCTACCTGCTTCGGGGTTCCGATGCCGGGCGGTCCCACCAGCGGAACCTGGGCAGGACTTTCCGCCAACCCCACCGGACAAGGGCAGTACCGCTTGCCTTATCTGCACGGTCCCGCGTTCATGAGGCATGATCTGAACCTCATCAAGGATTTCCCGGTGGGTGAAGGCAAGCAGCTGGAGTTCCATGCGGAGGCTTTCAACTTCCTGAATCATCCCCTGGTTTCCTTCAACAACGACGACAACTCGAACCTGGACCTCGGGAACCTTCTGGATGCCATTCCGGGCAAAGAACTCACCCAGGGTGAACTGGGATACAAGGATTTCGGCATCGCCAACGTAAAGTATGGATCGCGTCTGTTGGAGCTAAGCGCGAAGTATTCGTTTTGAGCAGGCACCGGCCCGCGCGCCGTCGCGCAAGCCGGACCGGGAAATGAAACACGGGGCTGTCGGGAAAGGACAGTCTCCATGGCGGACGGCAGAACCGTTCGCGAGGGTTTGATCGAGATTTGGGAGGTTTTATGGCCATCGAGACTGCAACGTACTTCCGCCGCCTGGCGCGGACCGTGGTTTTGATTTTGATCGGGGCACTCTCGCTGGGCGGCGTCGCGGCGGCCCAAACAACGCCGGCGGTGACCACCGGATCGGTGATTCCGCTGCAACACGCCACGTATGACCAGGTCTACAAAATCCTCTATTGGCAGGGGAATATCCTGATCCTGGACACCGCGAGCAGCATCCTGTACCAGATCGCGCCCGGTTCCACGACGGTCACCACGATCGTTTCCGGTTCTCCGCTGGGGGCCTCCGGGAGTTACTGGAACATGGACATGGCGATCGATAACGAGGGAGACCTCTACATCGATATCCGGTATCCGGGCAGCGGTGCGAATTATCTTTTCTGGCGTGTGCCCTATAACCCGTCTACGGGAACCTGGAACCTGACCACCAACGATGGATGGGGCGGCACCATCGCCACCAGCAATGGAACAAGTCTGTTGAGCCAGGGTTCCGACTGTATCGCGTTTCTCGACAGCGGTAATGGCGACGGCAGCGGAACCCTGTTCTGGATGACGGAAGAATCTCCCTTCACGATTTACGAGATCCAGGTCGACAGCTCGGGGAATCCATCGGGATCGGCGCAGCCGGTAGTCAGCCATCTGACGGCGAATCAGGGCAGGATGGCGGTGGATGTGCTCGGAGACATCTACTTTGTAGAAAATCCCGCGGCTACCGCCTCCGACCGCGTAAATGGTTTGTTTTTCATCCCCGCGAATACCACCGGCCTCAGTGGCGAAGGTTCTCTTACCAATCTTATTTCCAGCTCCTATAACAGCACCAACAAATTCAACGGCGTCACACTCGATGCAGCCGGGAATATCTATCTCACCAGCGAGACTGATTCTTATGGCGGTACGTGGAATGGCGAGCTGATGATCCCCAATTCCTGCGGGGGCGGCCAGGCGGGGATTCTCGGATCAGCCTGTTTCGACTGGAGCAACGTATCGATGGTCGCGCCGGTGGGCAGCAACGACCCTCTCATGGTCGATCCGCGCGGATTTCTCTGGATCCCGACCTATGGCAGCTGGGCCCCGGATGCCAATTCTGGATCGTATCCGGGAGCCTCGAATTTCGTGCTTTGGGCGATGGGCTCCGACAATCTGGGAGCGTCGCCGGTCGGTATGCAGGGAAGCTCGGGCACGATCTTCGTGAACTTCAACACCGCTGAGACGCCTGGCAGCCTCGGATTTTCGCAGCCCGGGAGTGGCTCGGATTTTGTAACTGTAACCACGAATCCGAATCCGAACCTGACCTCGACCACGCCGGAGGTGCCCTGCTCTGCAAATCCCGCCACCCCCTACGCCGCGCTCACGTTTTGCCAATACTGGCTGGCTCTGAACCCGCGCACAGCCGGACCGATCTCGGGTCAGTTCCTCATGCAGGACGGTAAAGGCAATCTGATTCCCGGCAGCACCACTTATCTCAGCGGAGTCGGCGAGGGGCCGATGGCCACCCTGCTGGGTATACCGGCGCAAACGGCGATGGCGGCCGGACTGGCAGCGCCCGCACAGGTGGCTGTCGATACCCTGGGTAACGTTTATGTGGCGGATCCCACGCTCGGAAAGGTGCTGGAATATCCGGCCGGGTCCTCGGGCGCTAACGGCACCGAAATCTATGGCCCCGGCAAGCCCACCGGCGTCGCGGTGGACGGATCGGGAGATCTCTACATTGCCGATTCGGGCAGTATCTACGAGATTCCTTTTGCTAACGGTGCGCTGAACACGACGGCTCAGACGACACTGTTCACGGCAAATCCTCCCACCAACCCACTGGGAAATAATGTGAACCTGGCGGTGGACGGTTCCGGCGATGTCTATGCCGCGGATCCCACCAATGGTCAGGTGATCCGCATCGGCAATCCCCAGGGCATAGTCACTCAATCGGGATACACCGTTGTGACGGGTTACTCCACCGCCGGTGTGGCATACACGTTCAAGGCGCCCTCCGCGGTGGCCATCGACAACTCCGGTGACCTCTTCGTTGCCGACGGCTCCAATCTGATCGAGATCACGCCCTGGGGGCTGGAGACTAAAATCACCGACTCGTTGCTGGAACCGGTCACCGGGCTGGCCGTCGATCCGGCGGGAGACGTGGATGTAGCGGAGCAGGGGCAGATCCTTCGCATTCCATCGCTGAGCGGGACCATCACGGTCAACGATGCCGCTCCCATTGACACCGCTCTGCAGGCGCCGAACAGCGTGGCCATCGATAACCAGGGCAACCTGTATGCCTCGGACATGACGGGCGGGACGCCCAACGTCTATCAGATCAGCATCAATGGCTTCTACAACTGGGGCCAGGTGGGTGCGTACTCGGGACAGGAGCAGGATGTCGCGCTCTTTAATATCGGAAACGAGTCTCTCACGCTGAACGGCGCGCCGACCTTCGCCGGTGCCGACAGCGGCGACTTCTCGTTGGTTTCGCCTACGGGGACGGCCTGCGACAGCACAGGAAACACTCCGGTAGGTACCGGCGGTTCCTGTGATTTGGGTGTGCAGATTGACCCGCAGGGTACCGGCACACGCACCGCGACAATGGCGGTGGCGACGACGGCGGCCAATGCCTCCGGAACGGTAACCGCATCATTCACGGCCAACTCCGTGAACAACCTGGAGCCGACCACCGTTGCCCTCAGCCTGAATCCCACCACGACGACGTTCCCCGGAAGCACAACGGCTACAGTAACGATTACTCCGGCGCCTACGTCCACAACTCCTGCAAATGACAACGTCCCGACCGGGACCGTGGTGCTGACCCTGACGACCACGGTGCAGGGCAGCACGCAACCGCCCATCACCCAGACGGCGCAGGCGACGGGGACGGCGACGCAGACCACTGCCACATTCAATCTGACGGGAATTCCCGGCGGCACGTACAACGTGACGGCCGCGTTCCGTGGCGATTCGAACTTCGGCGGTGGCAGCGCAACGACGACTCTCACTGTCGCACAGGCCCCGCCGTCGATCGCCATCACCGAACCGAGCGGGGTTACGCCCAATTCGACCAACAATGTTTACTACGTCGCGCTCAACTCCAACACCACCATCACCGCGACAGTGACTTCCACAGTGGGTACGCCGACCGGCTACGTCAACTTCATGAACGGCTCGGCGGTCGCGGATAAAACGCAAACCAATCTGCCCATCAACGCTGACGGCCAGGCAACCTTTAACCTGCAGAATCTGCAGCCCGGCACCTACAACATTACGGCGGTCTACAGCGGAGATTCGAATTTCGCCACGGTCACGTCCTCGGTGATCACCTTCCAGGTCATTCCGCCCAGTCTGCTGCTCTCGGCGAATCCGTCTTCGGTTTCCACCTCGCCGGGAGTTCCTGTAGCGAGCACGATCACGCTGCAGTCGCTGGTGGGCTTCTCGGCTCTGGGTGGGGTCAACCTCACGTGCGACAACTCGACGGTGCCGCAGTACTCGGAGTGCACCTTCAATAATCCGCAGCCGGATATCGACGCGGGCGGGTCGACGACTTCGGTGGTGACACTCAGCACCAACATTCCCGTCAACGTGGGCAATACCAGCAGCCGGCTCTCCAATGGAACATCGCCGTTCGCGCTGGCCGGTGTCTTCGGCCTGGGGTTGCTGGGTCTCGCGTTGCGGAGGAAAAAGGTCGTCAACCGGTATCTGCTCAACGCCATCGTGGTGGCGATGTTCCTGGCGGGAGCGGTGATGGGCTTTACCGGATGCAGCAATTCGGGATACACCACGACGCCGCCGGCGCCCCACTATACGACGCCGGCCGGTACGTACAACGTCAGCATCATCGCCACAGACGAAGTATCGGGCAAGCAGTATTCGCTGCCCTTCACGCTGCAGGTGACGATTAAGTAGCTCTTACAGCGGGGCTCCGGAGGACCGATGGATGGCCCTCCGGAACCAGCAGAAGTCGGGTTCTCTTATGGTGCGAGTTCAAGAAACGAGCAAGGTTGGTATCAGTTTTCCAGGGAGAAATGTCATGTTCAGCAAGCCATCCATGTCGCTGCGCCGGTTCTCCGGAATTGCACTGACGCTCCTGTTTCTCGTCGGGTTTCTTATCGGGGGCGCTGACGCGCAGACCACTCCGCTGGTGACGGCGAGTTTCGCCACCGGTCTGAGCCATCCCACCGGGTGGGGGACGCTTTCGCAGACCGCTATCGACACCTACGGCGACTGGCTGGTCGTGGACTATCCGAATGGCGCGCTGTATGAGTTTCCGGCCGGCGGCGGAGCCGCGATCACGCTGCTGCCCGTAGGCAGCCTCGCCGGGGGCACCAACAGCTCTGGCAAGCCCAACAACAGCTATTCCAATCCGGGCATCGCAATCGACTCGAACAATAATTTGTATCTCGAGGGCAACTGGAATAACTGCGTGCTGATGTTTCCTTACGATACAACGACCAACACCTGGGATGGACTGAGTACCATCAACGCTTCGAACGTCACCGGTACAACTCAGAATTCCTCGCAAAACGAATGCGGCGTTGCTCCCTACAATTTTGCCCAGTACGGGGACCTGAATTTCCCCGCGGGGCAGCCGGCCACGCCGGTGAATTATATGCAGCCCTGGGGAATTGCCATCGGCCCGAATAACAGTCTGGTAGTTGGGAATCAGGACAGCACCTATTTTATTTTTACGCTCGCCGTGAATGGCTCCGGCGCCAGCGCCACGGCGGGAGCGCCCACCGACATCATTAACGCGATGACCAAGCGGCCGATCTCGGTCGCTCAGGACAAGTTCGGCAATGTCTATTTTGTCGAGGATTCCGGCGGGCTTCCGGGCGTCTATGAAGTTCCCGCCGGCGACACGGGTGTCAGCGCCGACACGTCATCTGTGGTCGTTCGCGTGGATCCGAATTTGCCGGCTGTGTCCGGCGTCATCACCGACGTGAACGGAAATCTCTACGTCAGCGATTCGCAGGACGGCGTCTTTATGATTCCCAATCCATCGGGAACCCCCGAAACCTCTTCCGCCGTGATGCTCACTCCTGTACCTGCAGTGGGTGAAGTGGCCATCGACTGGACACGAGACATTCTGTACGTTCCCACGAACCAGACCCAATCGAACGGACAGGCGGACGTTGCAGAGGTAACGCTGAACGCCGCGGAATTTGGCTCGACCACGCCAGGAACGCCGACGACAGCGCGGCCTGTAGGGTTCAGTTTCAACGGCAGCGCCACCCCGAATTCTTTCGTCGTGGTCGAGGCGGGAACCAGCAAGCCCGATTTCGCGGTCGCGACGGGGGGCTCCTGCACCGCTGGAACAACGTATAACGCACAGAGCAGCTGCACCGTCAATGTAACGTTCAATCCGCATTCCGCGGGCAGCGTTGCAGCCGAGCTGCTGATGCTGGACGCTTCGGGGAATGTGCTGGCTTCAATGCCGCTGCACGGCACGGGATCGGATGCCGCAGTGCAGATTCTGCCCGGCAACCAGTCGACTATTGGGGCGGGATTCAAGACTCCCAGCCAGATCGCCGTCGATGCAGCCGGCAATCTGTATGTCGCGGACTCCGGTCTGGGCACGGTGACCTTCTATCCGCAGGGCTCGGGCGCTGCTGCTTCGGCGACGACGATTGGCACTGGACTGACCCAGCCGACCGGGGTGGCCGTGGATGGCGCGGGCAATGTCTTTATCGCTGACAGCGGCAATGGCGCGGTCTATGAGGTTCCTGAAGGCAGCAACGGGCTGAACGCGGCCGGCCAGGTGACGCTGAAGACCGGGCTGGGCACCAATCTCAAACTGGCGGTCGATGGCTGGGATCACCT
>JASIAO010000483.1 GCA_030041955.1 Acidobacteriaceae bacterium
TGCGCTGATTCTCCGGCCGCTGAAGGTGCCGAACCCGCAGAACCTCTACATGGTGCAGCGATGGATACCTCAGGTTGGCAACGTTCCCTCGCAGTCGTATCCGGATTACAAGGACCTGCGCGACCGGAGCCACAGCTTCGAGAGCCTGGTGGGGTACGACATCATGGGCACGGTGGGCATCGACACGGGCGGCGGACAGCCGTCCACCGTGTGGCCGTATCTGGCGACCGGGAATTATTTCGACGCGCTGGGGATTCAGCCGTATCTGGGGCGGTTTTTTCATGCCTCGGATGAAAAGGGATCGAACAGCGCGCCGTATATGGTGCTGAGCTACGCATACTGGAGCAGCCATTTCCAGGGGGATCGCGGGGTGGTGGGACGGGTGGTGCAGATCAACAAGCATCCGTACACGATTCTCGGTGTGGCCCCGCCGTCATTTCGCGGGACGGAGCTGTTTTTTGCGCCGGACGTGTGGATCCCGATCATGCAGATCCAGCAACTGGAAGACTGGGACGCGCTGAACCAGCGCGGCGGGCATTTTCTGTGGGTGGTGGGGCGGCTGAAGCCGGGGGTGACGCCGGCGCAGGCGAGCGCGGAGCTGGACACGCTGGGTATAGCGCTGGGGAAGGCATATCCGAAAGACGATGAGGGGCTCACGTTTTCGCTGGCGAAGCCGGGGCTGGTGGGTGATTTCCTGGGAAAGCCGGCACGGGCGTTTATGGCAGGGATGATGCTGCTGGCGGGGCTGATTCTGCTGGCGGCGTGCGCGAACCTGGGGAGTTTGTTTGCGGCGCGGGCGGCGGACCGGTCGAAAGAGATTGCAGTGCGGATGGCGCTGGGCTCGCGGCGGGCCTTAGTGCTGCGGCAGTTGCTGACGGAGGCGGTGCTGGTGTCGCTGGTGGGCGGGGCGCTGGGGTTGTTTGGCGGCATAGCGATTCTGCGCTGGCTGAGCGCGTGGCAGCCGATTCCGAATATACCGATCAACGTACCGGTGAATCCGGATGCACGGACGTATGCGTTGGCGCTGGTGCTGGCGCTGGCGAGCGGGTTCCTGTTCGGGATGGTACCGGCGCGGCAGATTATGAAGTCCGACCCGTGGCAGATTATCCGGTCGGGCGCGACGGGAGTGGGGCACATGCGGCGGCTGACGCTGCGCGACCTGCTGCTGGCGGGGCAGATTGCGATCTGCGCAGTGCTGGTGACGGCGTCGCTGGTGGCGGTGCGCGGGCTGGTGCGGTCGCTGCACAGCAATTTCGGATTCGTTCCGCACAACGCGATGCTGGCGGAGGCCGACCTGGCGATGGCGGGGTATACCGACGAGACGGCTCCGGTGATGCAGAAAAAGATGCTGGACGCGGTGTCGGCCATCCCGGGCGTGACGGCGGCTGGATATGTGAACTACCCGCCACTGAGCATCGGGGGCGGGAGCGATTCCACGGTCTTCCGGGACACCACGACGGATTATCGGCCGGCGAACGCGGTGGCGGACGCGATGAATTACGACATATCGCCGGGATATTTTGAGGCGGCTGGGACCACGATGCTGGCGGGGCGGGACATCACGTGGCATGACGATAAGAACGCGCCGCAGGTGGCGGTGGTGAACGAGAAGTTCGCGGAGAAGGTCTTCGGATCCGTGCAGAAGGCGATGGGCGCGTATTTCAAGTTGTGGAGCGGGAAGCGGGTCGAGGTGGTGGGGGTGGTGCAGAACGGCAGGTACCGGACGCTGACCGAAGATCAGCAGGAGGCGATGTTCTTCCCGATGCTGCAGCATACCGATACGGACCTGTTCCTGGTGGTGCGGTCGCAGCGCGATCCGGCGGAGATTGCCGGGGCGCTGGAGCGGACGCTGCACGGGCTGGATCCGGGGCTGCCGGTGGTCATCGACACCTGGGAGCGGCATCTGGATTCGGCGCTGTTTGCGTCGCGCGTGGCCACGGTGGCACTGGGGGTGCTGGGGCTGCTGGGCGCGATGCTGGCGGTGACGGGGATCTTCGGCATGGCCTCGTACGTGGTGAGCAAGCGGATGCGGGAGCTGGGCATTCGCGTGGCGCTGGGCGCGGGACAGCGGGAGGTGCTGCGGGCAGCGCTGGGACGGGCGTTCCGGCTGCTGGCGATCGGGTCGGTTGCGGGGCTGGTGCTGGGTCTGCTGGCGACGCGGGTGCTCGGGTACATCGTGTACCAGGCGAGCCCCAGGGATCCGCTGGTGCTGGGCGGAGTGGTAGTGACGATGCTGGTGCTGGGCGTAGCGGCGGCGTGGATGCCGGCGCAGCGGGCGCTGGCGGTGGATCCGATGATTTTGCTGCGGGAGGAATGAGAGAGCGTACAGCGTACAGCGTTCAGGAAAAGCGGCCAGGGGCGAGGCGGTTAGGGATCAGCGAGCAGGGAACGCGACTTTGCGGGCTTGCGTGGGTTACGTGGGTAGGGACAGACTGTTTCCGGCACTGCCCGCATGAGGCCGGTTGCTTGCCTGAGGATTCATCCGCATGCCCATTGTGAGTCGCTCGCTCGCTGTGCTGCTGTCCGCGCTTCTGGTATTGCCGCCTGGGGATGCGTGGGCGCTGGGACACAAAAAGAAGAGCGCGGTCGTGGCGGAGGCCTCTCCGCTGACGCAGCAGGAGCGCGTGCTGGAGGCGCTGAACCGGCTGACCTTTGGTCCGCGGCCGGGAGATGTGGCGGCCGTCGAGGCGATGGGCCTGAACAAGTGGATCGATGCGCAACTGAATCCGGAGAGCATTGACGATTCGGCGCTGGAGGCGCGGCTGGCTGCGTATCCGGCGATGCGGCTGAGCCTGCACGATCTGATCGAGTATTTCCCGACGCCGGCAATGATCCGACAGGCGGAGCAGGGACGGCTGGCAATCCCGGATGATCCGGTGGAGCGGGCGATTTATACGGATCAGATTGCGCAGTTGCGGGAGAGGCAGGAGAAGAAAGACAGCGTACAGCGTGCAGCGTACAGCGGGCAGGGACAGGGCGCGGGCGCGGCGAGCGCACAGGCGGCGGAGCCGGGGAGCCAGGCGATGCAGGGCTCGATGGGCAACGACGCGCCGCCTCCACCGCCGGATATGGATACGGCGCAGGCGCCATCGCTGCAGCAGGCGGAGGCGAAGCTCTACGCCGACCTGGATGCGACCGGCGTGACGACTCTGCCGCCGGAGGAGCGGATGCGGAAGCTGGTGGCGATGCAGCCGCAGGAATTCAGGGATTTCCTCGAGCATCTGAGCCGGCCGGATCGGGTTGCGCTGTTTCGCGATCTGACGCCGGAACAGCGGGAGACAGTGTTTGCGCTGATCAATCCGCAACTGGTGGTGGGTGGCGAGGTGCTGGTGACGCGGCTACTGCGCGATGTCTACAGCGAGCGGCAGTTGCAGGCGGTGATGGCCGACTTCTGGCTGAACCACTTTAACGTGTATCTGCGGAAGGGCGAGTTCGCGCCGTGGTACCTGGCGCAGTATCAGAACCGGGTGATCCTGCCGCACGCGCTGGGGAAATTTGAAGACCTGCTGGTGGCGACGGCGCAGAGCCCGGCGATGCTGTTCTATCTGGATCAGACGGAAAGCGTGGGGCCGGATTCGCAGGCGGCGCGGCGGGCGGCGACGGCGCCATACGGGCACGCGCGCATGCTGGGCATCAACGAGAACTACGGGCGCGAGCTGATGGAACTGCACACACTGGGCGTGAACGGCGGCTACACGCAGCAGGACGTGATCGAAGTGGCGAAAGTGTTTACGGGGTGGACCATCGACCGTCCGGCGCAGGGAGGGGGATTTTATTTCAACGAGAATCGGCATGAGCCGGGATCGAAGAAGGTGCTGGGGCACACGATTCGGGAGGGCGGCGAGCGGGAAGGCCTGGAAGTGCTGCATCTGCTGGCGATGAGCCCGGCGACGGCGCATCACGTGTCGTATGAGATTGCGCAACGTTTCGTAAGCGACGATCCCGATCCGGCGCTGGTGGACGCGATGGCCGCGACGTGGATGAAGACGGGCGGCGATATCAGCGATGTGCTGCGGACGATGATCGACTCGCCGCAGTTCTGGTCGCGGCAGGCGTACCGGGCCAAGGTGAAGACGCCGGAGGAGTATGTGATCTCGGCGGTGCGCGCGACGGGCGGAGACGTGGTGCATCCCGCGGCGCTGGTGGAGGCGATTGGGCAATTGGGAATGCCGCTCTACGGCTGCCAGACGCCGAATGGGTACGCGTGGACATCGGATGCGTGGCTGAACAGCGGCGATCTGCTGGACCGTATGAACTTCAGCCTGGCGCTGGCAGACAACAACGCGGGCACGCTGATGCGCTGGGACGATCTGCTGGGGATTACTGCGCCGGATGGCGAGAGCGCGCAGAGCAAGGAAGAAGGCCTGGAGACGGTGCTGCTCGATGAGCCGGCGTCGGAGCAGACGCGCGAGGCTGCGCTGGGCGAGCTGAATCAGGAACAGAATGCGCCGGTGGGGGACGAGACGCGGCCGCAGCTGGCGCGGCGGGTGAACTTTATTCGTCCGCGGGAATTCGGACAACTGCTGCTGGCGGCTGCGCCGCTGCCGCCGCCCGCGGATCAGGAGTCAGCGCTGCTGGCAGGATTGCTGCTGGGGTCGCCGGAGTTCCAGCGGAGGTAGTCTCGCCCTGAATTCCAGGCCTGCGGCAGCGGTGTATACTTCCGTTGCTCATTCCAGACAGCAGTCAGAACCATTTCCCAGAAGCGCGCAAGGAGCGGCGTCAGGAGCGTGTGCGAGATGTATTACGTCATGTTAGCGCCGGGGAACACCGAGTTTGTGACAGGCATCTCGCGCGGGGTTCTGCGCACCCGATCGGCTCGGCTGAGCGCCGTGGTGACGGCAGCCGAGGCGGCCCAGAAGGTGCGCAATGCGCAGACGCTGTCGAATCTTTTGAATCTGCTTCACGCATGGCGCACCAACGAGCCGAATGAGTATGCCAATCGCGGGGGCACCAATGGAGTGGCGTACCGGCTGTGGATGGAGGCGAAGCAGTTTCTCCATAACAAGTATCACCAGGCAGTGAATACGCCCGACCCGCCGATGC
>JASIAO010000484.1 GCA_030041955.1 Acidobacteriaceae bacterium
CCATAAGAGCCATCTCCTCGCGTCCTCCACCGCATCCCTCCGGACAGTGAGCCTTCGGCAGAGCCGTTGGTTCCCTGCGAAGCTTTCGCGAGGCAACGCAGAATCAGCACCACGGCAGGGGCGCAGGTTTTCGCGATTTCCTCTGCTTGCCGCCGGCGTAGGAGAATCGCGCCAGCCGGGGGACCCTGCCGGCTTCATCCTCCGAATTTTTCGGCCGCAAATTGCCGTCTGCGTTATTCTTGCCGCTACAGTCCCTGCATCTTACGCAGGGGAGAACGAGGCGCATGCCTTCAAAACCACATTTCTGGATGGCGGCCGCAGCGGTGTTGATCTTCCTTGCGGGTTGCTCCACCGCCGACAAACCCACAGACAAGAACTTCATTCAGGCGCTCAACGATTACTACCAGGACCGGCAGGAGTGTCTCTTCCCCGACGGCCGTCAGTTTCCCTACGAAGTCGCCCCGGGCGTCGACCAGAAGAAAGAGCAGGCGCAGATGAACGCGCTGACCGCCGACGGCCTCATGGTCCGCCTCGAAGACCGCATCATGCACATCGATAAATACACGCTGAATGTCGTCGGCCAGCGCTACGCCCCGCGCTTCTGCTACGGGCACCGCCAGGTCACGGGCATCGTCAGCTTCACGCCGCCGGCACCGCGCAACGGATTCACGGAGACCACCGTCACTTACCACTACACGATGATGGACGTCCCGGTGTGGGCGCAAACCGATCAGGTCAAGGCGGCTTTTCCCCAGCTTGCCCAGGCGCTCTCGGCCAGCCCCACGGCCCAGGCCACCCTGGCGACGGTCGGTGCAGGCTGGCACGTGCCTCACTAAACCAGGACCGCAGCGTCCTAAGGTTCCCGATCGCAGAACACCCGCATCGCGCGTCCGCCGACGATCACCTTCTCGCCCAAAATCTCTGGAGCGGCAAACGGGTCTTCGATATTCTCCGTGTCCAAAACCTGTTTCCAGCTTCGCTCCGCCGGCGCCGGCGGCAGTGTGAACTCCACGCCCTCCGCCGCGGCGTTCACCAGGATCAGAAAGCTGTCGTCGATGATCGGGTGGCCGTCCTCGTCCGTGATCGCCAGCGTTCTTCCGTTCAGCATCAGCGCCAGAGCGCGCGCCCAGTTCTCGTTCCAGCTCTCATCGGCCAATTCGTTGCCGTCGGTGTTGAACCACGCAATGTCGCGCACCAGCGATCCGTGGATGACGCGATCCTGGAAAAATTTCCGCCGGTGCAGATTCGGATGGTCCAGGCGCAGGTGGATCAGCTTGGAGGTGAACTCCAGCAACCGCTGCCGCGCCGGCGTCAGCTTCCAGTCGAACCACGTCAGCTCATTGTCCTGGCAGTAGGCGTTGTTGTTGCCGTTCTGCGTCCGCGCAAATTCATCCCCGCCACACACCATGGGCACGCCCTGCGAGAGGATCAGCGTCGCCAGAAAATTCCGCATCTGCCGCTCGCGGAGGCTGTTGATCGCAGGATCGTCGGTCGGGCCCTCCGCGCCCATGTTCCACGCGTTATTGTCGTTCGCCCCGTCGCCGTTTTTCTCCCCGTTCGCCTCGTTGTGCTTCTCGTTGTAGCTCACCAGATCGCACAGCGTGAAGCCGTCGTGCGCCGTAACAAAATTGATCGAAGCATACGGCTTGCGTCCGTCCATCTGGTAGAGATCGGACGAGCCCGTCAGCCGGTACGCGAAATCCGACAAGAGCCCGCTGTCGCCCTTCCAGAAGCGCCGCACCGTGTCACGGTATCTGCCGTTCCACTCCGCCCACAGCACCGGAAAATTCCCAACCTGGTACCCGCCCTCGCCGACATCCCACGGCTCCGCGATCAGCTTCACGTCCGCGATGGTCGGATCCTGGTGGATAGTGTCGAAGAAGCTCGAAAGCTTTGAGACCGCGTGCAGCTCCCGCGCCAGCGTGCTCGCCAGGTCGAAGCGGAATCCGTCCACGTGCATTTCCGTCACCCAGTAGCGCAGCGAATCCATCACCAGCTTCAGCACCTGGGGATGCATCACGTTCAGCGTGTTCCCAGTCCCCGTGAAATCCATGTAGTAGCGCGGATCGTGCGGCACCTGCCGGTAGTAGGTGGTGTTGTCAATGCCCTTCATTGAGAGCATCGGCCCCATCCGGTTTCCCTCGCAGGTGTGGTTGTAGACCACGTCCAGGATCACCTCGATGCCCGCCTTGTGCAGCGCCTTCACCATCTTCTTGAACTCGCGCACCTGCTCCCCGGTATCGCCCGACGAACTGTACCGCGACATGGGCGCGAAGTAGCCGAGCGAGTTGTAACCCCAGTAGTCGCGCAGACCGCGGTCCAGCAAGTGGCCCTCGTCAATGAAGTGGTGCACCGGCAGCAGCTCCACAGCCGTCACGCCCAGCTTTTGCAGGTACTCGATGCTTGGGGCGCACGCCAGCCCCGCGTACGTTCCCCGTAGTTTCTTCGGGACCGCGGGATTCAGCTTCGAAAACCCGCGAACGTGCATCTCGTAAATCACCGAATCCGCGAGCGGAATATCCGGCGGGCAGTCGTCGCTCCAGTCGAAATGCGCGTCGATTACCACGGCCTTCGGCACGCCCGCCGCCGAATCGCGATCATCGCGCGTGAGGTCATTGCCCGTGGTCACGTCGTAGGGGAAGATCGGCGCCTTCCAGTCTACTTCGCCAGTAATCGCTTTGGCGTAGGGATCCACCAGCAGCTTGTTGGGGTTGAAGCGCAGCCCATTCTCCGGCTCCCATGGGCCCTCCACGCGATAGCCGTACCGCTGTCCAGGTCCGATATTCCGGACAAGGCCGTGCCAGATAAACGCAGTGCGCTCGTGCAGCGACACGCAGTCGGTCTGCCGCCCGTTCTCGTCGAAAAAGCATACCGACACCGCGGTCGCGTTCTCCGAATAAATCGCGAAATTGGTTCCTTTGGAGGTCGGCGTGGCACCCAACGGGTAGGGCTTGCCTGGTAACAGCGTTCGATCCATGCGTGGGTCTCTTTTTTGGGGGAAATCAGCAGAAATCAACCGGCCGCATCAGCGGCGCAGATAAGTCAGATGCAGAATCCGGGCGAGGCTGCCGTAAACTTTGCCTGCCGGCGCTCCTGCTCAGCCTGCGGCGGCTCCCACGCGGATCGACGGCAGCGTCAAATTGTTATTACTGCAGACCCACGTCGCATTGCGGCCCATGCGCTTGGCCTGATACAACGCGGCGTCCGCGGCGCGCACAATCGCCTGTGGATCGCTGAATTCCGCCGAAGCCGCGGCCCCGATCGAGATGGTGATGTTCCCCAGCGCGGCGTTGCCCGAACACATTTCCGTCTCCGTCACCTGTCGGCGGAGCGTCTCCGCACGGTCGAAAGCATGCTCCAGGTCAACATCCGGCAGGATCACCGCGAACTCCTCTCCTCCGTACCGGCACAGCACATCGCTCTCGCGAAATGTGGAGCGGAGCACGCGCGCAAAGGTGCGAAGCGCGTCGTCGCCGGCGGCATGTCCCTGGCTGTCATTGAGGCGCTTGAAGTGGTCGACATCGATGATGAGAACCGCCAGCGTCGAAGCATGCCGCGCCGCCGCAAGAAGCTCGCGGCTCAGCGTCTCGTCGAAATAGCGGCGATTGAACAGCCCCGTCAGCGGATCGCGCACCGTCTGGCTGCGTAGCGCGTCGCGCATTCGCAAATTGGCCAGCTCCAGGCCCACGTGCGCCGCAAACATTTCTATGACGTCGCAGCGCTTCCGGTCGAAGGTCTCCTGTGTGGCCACGTGCAGGACGCCGATCGGCCCGGCTGAGCCTTGCACAGGAATGCAGACATAATCTCCGCTCTCCGGAAGCGCATGCCGGCAGTCTACGCGAACCAACGAAGCGCTGCGATGAATGGTCCGGCCCAACTGAAGGGCCAGGCAGTCCGCCGGCACAAAAGGAGGGGGCGCTGCGGCATAGCCCCAGCTTACGCAGATCTCCACCAGATCGTTCGACGGGCTGACGGCGCCAAAGTAGCCGCGCGACGCCGGTGCCAGATCGCGCAGCACCTGGCCCACGACCTCGTTGACCTGAGCCTCGTCGCGTGCAGCCTGCATCATGCGGCTGCCGGCGGAGACCATAGCCAGTTCCCGCGTATGCTCCGCCAAGCCGTCGCGTTCTGCGATCAGCGCCTGATCGGCGCGCGCACGCTTTTCGAGTTCGCGGCGGAGAGCCAGGCCCGCACCTGCTCCCAGAATCAGCAGCACAGCGCAAAGAGCAAAGCCGACGACCGCGCCGTAGCGCGTCGCCATCGACTGCACGCCGATGCGCCGGATGAGCAGATGCTCCTCTTCGTGCTCCATGTCGTCGAGGATGGCGTCCGCCGCCGCGGTATCCTGCGGTTCAATCTTCGCTCTGAACCCACTATTGGCCGGCCCGGACACGAGAAAGATGGCGCGGAAGTCGGCGGCGTTGCGTACTTGCTGCGGATTGTCGCGGGTCAGGTCGCCGACGACGTTGAACTGTCGCAGAATGCCCGATATCTTTACCCGCAGCGAGGCGCCGGAGAGAGCGGGCGTTCCAGGAAGCAGTCCACGTGTGCTGCGGATCTGCGCGATAACCTCCGTGGTGTGTTCCACCCAGGCTTCTGCCCGCAGATAGCTGAGCGTAAGACTCACCGTACCCGCCAGCAGCAGGAGGATGAGCACGGCAGCCGCAAACGCGCCAATGCGAGCGAGCTTTTGAGCGGGGGTTCTCAAAGCGGCGTAGCAGCTATTGTGCCCTATTGGCGTGCAGACTCCAACTCACTCTGAGCCGAAAAGTCGCCGGGCTTCGCCCGCCCGCGAAAAACTGTTGTTGGCGACCGGGGTTCCGAGCTAGTATGAACCCCCAAACCAGCACGAGATTCGGAGGACGAATATGCCCGGGTACACGTGCCCCTACTGCAAGAACCACTTTTACGATGTGAAGGTGTATCACCATGAGCCTGACAAGGTGACATGCCCCCGTTGCAAACGGGACTTTCCGACCACTCCCGCCGCCGGGCAAAATCAATGAAGACACCGCCCTCGGAAGGCAGCAAAGGCCACGCCGGCTCATCGGACGGCGCCGTCAACGAAGCGGAGCGGCAGCTCTTGCTGGAGATTTCCAAATCGCTCCTCTCCGGCAGTCTTGCAACTACCCGGGGCGCCGTTCAGATGCTCCAGGCGCTCAGCGGTCTCCTGCTCACGTCTTACACAACCCTTCTGGTCGGTTTCGGTCAGCGGCTGAACATCGGGAAAATACACCCCATCTTGCTCGGGTTGCCGATCGCCTTCTACACAATTTCGCTCCTGATCTCGTTTGGCCAGGTCTTTTTCTATCGCGGCGCGCACTTTGCGCTCGGCGATCTGGAGAGCGGGCTGAAGGCGTATGAAGAGGTGATTTCCGAACAGAGACGACAACTGGTTTGGCCGCTGGTATTCCTCGTGGGAGGGCTGGTGTCAGTCACCGTGGTAATCGCCGAACTTCTTCATTCGCACTGAAGACGGAAAAGTCAGCGAGAGGCTAAGCTTTTGAGATAGTTGGAGGCGGTGACATGGGCCGAATCCTGCTTGCGCGATCTGGGCCTCGCGCTCAGGCTCCCGCCAGGATGCGGAATCGTGCAAGTGATTAATTCCAGAAATGGTCGGGACGGGCAGATTTGAACTGCCGACCCCTCGCACCCCAAGCGAGTGCTCTACCAGGCTGAGCC
>JASIAO010000485.1 GCA_030041955.1 Acidobacteriaceae bacterium
GAAGATGCGAGATCTGGGCGCTAATGAAGCTGACATTCTGCCACTGAACTACTCCCGCCTTGGGATGGGGGCTCTCAGCCCTCCCCGATTCCGTAGCCATTTTACTTGACGGAAGCGAACCGAGAAAGTGGCCTGCCGCGATAGCGAAGAACGACCTCCAGCGGAATCGGAACTGAACCACGATGCACGCAGGTGGAGTGGCGATTGAGTTGCGCGAGGACAGGGAATCAGGAGCCCGGCTCAAATCTGTGAGCGTCAGCAACAGCCGATTGGCGATAATGCCGGGATGGATGCGCGGGACCATTGGGAGAGGATCCATCGGCAGAAGAGCGATAACGCCGTAAGTTGGTACCGGGCCCATCTGGCGACGTCGCTTGCTCTGATTGAAGAGACGGTGTCTGGACGGGACGCTGCGATCATCGACGTCGGCGGGGGCGCGTCTACGCTGGTGGACGATCTGCTGGCACGCGGGTATACGCACCTGACAGTGCTCGACGTTGCGCCTACCGCGCTGGAAAAGGCGCGCGGGCGCCTGGGAGCCGCGGCAGAGCAGATTCAGTGGATCACAGGAGACATCCGCCAGCTTGAGTTCGCCGAGGCTTCCTACGATCTGTGGCACGACCGCGCTGCCTTTCATTTCCTGACCGATGACGGCGACCGCACCACGTACATTCGCCAGGTGCAGTGGGCCGTGAAACCGGGCGGAGTCGTCGTCATTAGCACGTTCGGAGCCGCGGGGCCGGAGAAATGCAGCGGCCTGGACGTGGTTCGATACGAACCTGCCTCGATGAAGCGCGAGTTCGGATCGGGGTTTCGGCTCCTCAACAGCATGACTGAGGTGCATCGCACGCCGCTGGGCACCGAACAGCAGTTCCTGTATTGCTCGTTTCGCGTGGAGCAGCGGCTGGAGCCGGCCGGCTAACTCGCAACAGGCAACGATACAGATGATCGTCCCACCAGCCGTAAACTGTGTCGCGCATCTTACTTCAAAGAGAGAATAGGATGGTTGCGCGGAGATTCCTGTGAATCGCATCCGATCTGTTGTCATACCTGCCGCCGCGGTCGCCGGCACGGGACTATTGTTCGCGGGCGCTGCGGCCCTCGTCCTGCGCCGCGCAGTTCGACGCCGGCCATCTCGAGACCTGGAGAATCAGGTGGTTCTGATCACCGGCGGGTCACGTGGGCTGGGCCTGGCGCTAGCTGAGGCGTTCGGCCGCCGCGGGGCCAGGCTTGTGCTCGCGGCGCGCAACGAGGAGGATCTGCAGCAGGCACGGACCTTGCTGATGCGTCGCCGCGCCGTGGCGAAGACCGAGGATGTGCTGGCGGTTGCCGCCGACCTGCAACGGCCCGAAGATGCCGAGCGGCTGATCGCGGAAGCAACGAGCTACTTTGGGCGGATTGACATTCTCGTGAACAATGCCGGGATCATCACCGTCGGTCCAGTTGAGCACCAGGCAATCCGGGATTTCCACGAGGTGATGGACGCGAATTTCTTCTCGGGCGTCCATTGCACGCTCTCGTTACTGCCGCAGATGCTGCGCCGCCGGAGCGGGACCATCGTCAACATTACCTCGATCGGCGGCAAAGTGGCGGTGCCGCATCTGTTGCCTTACACGGCGAGCAAGTTTGCGGCGGTAGGGTTTTCCCAAGGGCTGCATGCAGAGCTGCGCTCGAAGGGCGTGCATGTGCTCACCGTCTGCCCGGGCTTAATGCGGACGGGCTCACACCTGGCGGCGCACTTTTCCGGAGATACCGCACGGGAGTACCGGTGGTTTAGCCTTGCTGCCAATCTCCCCGGCGTTTCCACCAGCGCCGCGCACGCCGCCGAGCGCATCGTGAAGGCTGTAATCCGGCGCGAGACAGAAATCGCCATTACGCCGCAGGCCGTGATGCTCGCGCGAACGGCGCACCTCTCTCCGGCATTGACGGCGCGGGCGATGAGCCTTGCAAACCGTATGCTGCCGGCAGGCGTTTCAGAAACGCGCGGGTCCAGAGTTGGACGAGAGGCGCGCGGACGCGAGCTGTTGCCGGCAAAACTGATCGGAGGCGCAGCGGCGCGACGGTATAACCAGACAGGGAACGCATAGCCGGCTCCGCGACACCGCAAATGAGCTCAATACTGCACGAGGTAGACCCGCCCCTTCAGGACGACAGGGTTCTTCTCCACAGACTGAAAGGTGAGCGTGAGCGGAGCGCCAGGTTTCAGGTCCTTCTCGTCGATTTCGCCCGCTGCCCACGACAATCCCGACCAGATAACGTGATCGTATTTCTCGCGGACAGGCAGATGCTTGCCATCCTGTTCGGCCTTCAGCAGAAATACTGTGTCCATGTTCGTTCCGGTGGGCGGTCCACCCGCAAAGGTGCGCATCGGGGTGCCGTCGGGCGAGTACTGCTGCATGATGAGCCGAAGATCACCGTTCGCGGGCGCGGGAATCGTCGCCTGGATCTCGCCCTTGCCAATGTTTCGAAACTCAGCCGCGATGGGCCGGATCGTGCGCGGGATCACAACATCCTGCTGAGCGCCAAAGTCGTATGCGGGTGAGGCATACTTGCCAAAGCCCACCATTGCCATCTGTCCCGGTCCAAGTTCGATGGTGTTGCCACCGATGTGCGGCACGTAACCCGCATCCCGAAAGAGAAGACGGCCTCCGGCGAGCTGCGCCTGCTCTCGCGAGAGCAAAGGCATCTGTACACGGGCCATGTCCTGTGCCGGATTCATGACGACATAGACGCTGCCGTCGCTGTCGAGAGCACCGAAACCATAGGTTTGGTCATTGCCCGGGACTCCGCCGAAGCTCTTGATCTGGCCCTCGGCTTCCAGGTGGAGATAGAGCGATTGAACGCGCGCGAACCAGCGGCGGTCGGGGTCGCTCATCAACTCCAGATTTCCCTGGGTATTGTTGATCCAGCCGCCGCGCGCGAGGGTCAGAATGAGCGATCCCTTCCATTCCTGAAAGCCACGGCGGTAGATCGTCCCGGTCAGTCCGGCCATGAAGCTTGTGGTGTCGATGCGATTGAGCGGCACCCCAGCCTGCTCGTAGCGGATCGCCTGATGGTCGCTGTAGATATCGAGCGAGCGCCAGAAGTTCATTTCGGGGACGTCGCCGGGCCGCGGATCGCCGCAATACAACGCGTCGAAAACCCCAAGCCAGCGAAGGTCAACCGGATCCCTGAATGGGAACGGATAGAAAGTCGAATCCATGACGCCGCCAAATCCGTTGAACGCCTCCAGCACAACGTCGGGGTTCTTGCGGCGGAAAGCAGCCAGCGCGTCCCGGAATGCTGTTGAATTCCGGCGTACGATTTCCTCCCTGGTGAGCGTTGCCTCCGCCTGCGGTGTCGCCGCAGTCATGTCAGCGAAATCGAACATGAAATACCGGATGCCCTGGTCGTACCAATACTGCAGCACGTTCATGAAGTCGGGAAGAAATCCGCCCTCAAACATGGACATGGCGGTTCCCTGCCTGTTCAGCGAACTGCGCCACTGTGGAGCGGGATTGAGGTGTACGAGGGCATTGGTGCCAAACCACAGGCCGGGCCGAATGCCGTTGGCCAGACAGGTTTTTATCCAGAGGTCGGGGCCATTCGGCCAGTTCGGCTTCTTCCATGTACGATAACCGCCGTCGGGATCGAACCAGAAGGCGTCCATCACGTAATAGTCGAAGCGCACGCCAGCTTTTCGGAGCTCGAGTAACTGCTGCAGTTCCTTCATGGCCAGAGCCTGAGTGAGCGGAACATTGTCAGATAACTCGTCATAAGTGGACCAGTTATCGTAGATCGAGATGGGGTCAGGCAGCGTAGGCGAACTGAGGGCCGCTCCGGAGTATGTCTGCTGACTCTGCGGAACAGCCGGACTCGAGGCCGTCACCAGGAGGGCGACAATGCAGGCGATTCGACCTGAGCTATTCATCTGCACCCGTCCGCATCTGCGCGTAGACCGGCTCTCCCATGGCTCGACGTAACGCGAGGCCCAGCGGGACGGGGCCAGTGAAACCGCTCCACCGGGCTGTGACGCGCCCATCCGGTGCGATCAGGGTGATGTGCTGGCCTTCTTGTATGCCCGACTGCGTCGATATGGAAATTGCACCGAGATCCAGATCCCGGACAGCCTGGCGAAAGGCTGGCGACTGAAGAAGCGCTGCATCCGGTGCGGTAAGCGTAAGATTCACCTGCAGCCCATTGGCGTGATACTGCTGACTGAAACTCTTCAGAACCACAAGTTCCTGCAGGGTTTCGTTTCCGATCAGCCCGTTTGCATCCAGCGAGACAGGCAGATTACAAGAGAGGCGCCAGTTGCCAAGTTGGGACGCCTGGAATTGTGGAGCATTGCGCAGCGGTTCCTGGGTGAAGCTGCTTCCCTGCTCCGGATGCGACTCGATCCGCAAGTTTCCGGGAACCGGATATTGACCAGTGCCCCACGTCCATTGCGGTGCGCCTGCACCAAAGTAGGTGTAACGGTTCTGCGCAAAACCGAGTGAGGTGTTGCTCGTCGTCATCCAGGGCGCCGTCGATTCGATCGTATTATTGCGGAACACTGCGGAGCCAGGGATGATCGCCGCCTCATTCACCAGCGCGGGCGCATCCTCCAGCGGATCCCAGTAGACGGTATTGTTCTCCACGGTCAGCCCGTCGATCGAGCCATTGTTCCAAGTCAGCAGGAAGATCGCGCCCTGATACTCCGTCATGCGCGGGCTGCGGCTGTTGTCTATGCAAAGGTTGCCGCGCACGGTGCTCTGACGGGTAACAAAGCCGGCTCCAAAAACAGCCACGCAGTAACCCTGGGTGTCGTGGGCGTAGTTATCGATCACAGAGTTATCGGTATTTCCATAATCGATGTCATAGGCGCCGCCATCGACACCTGGGCTATCCGTGAGATACGCCTCGTTGTTTTCCACGGTGCAGCCATCGCACATCCAGGTCCAGATGGCGTTGGGGGTACCGATGGATTCTGTATTCTGCATCCCAGTGTTCCACGCCACGCTGTTCTCGATCCTCCCGCCGCGGATGCGAAACAGGACAATGCCGTCGCCCTGCACGTCGTGGATCGTCGAATTGCGGATAACAGCATTCGTGCTCCAGTCGCTCTCCGGCGGATAGCCGAGATCGCCGCCGCCTACCAGGATTCCGACCCATTGGTTGGTGTTCCACGCGGTTACACCATCGACCAGCACGTCATCGAAGTGCTGATTGACGCTGCCGGGTGAAATCACCACGAGGCCGCTCTCTTTGTGCTTCATCTCGCCGCCCATCACATCATGTACGGCGAGATTCTTTAGGTGAATATGGTGCAGGACGCCTTGATTTCCGCTGATGAAGACGCCATGGGTTGTGCCGCCGGAGATATCGAGGGAGTCGATGTCCCAATACTCCTGGTTGAAGAGGCGCAGAGCATCAACGGCGCCAGCGGGAGCAACAATTCTTGGCCGGGGACCTTCGCCGTAGGCTGTGAGACGGATCGGAGCCTGGGCAGAGCCGGAGCCATGTGGCGCCAACACGCCGTGACAGGTGGTTCCACGACGCAGGCCAATAACGTCCCCGGATTGAAACTGATATGCGGAAAGTGCATAGAGAGAATTCCAGGGATGGGCGAAACTGCCGTCGCCTGCGGCAGAAGCCGAGCAGTCGACGAACAGGCGAACGCCAGCGGTTTGCGCGCCCGCACACGGACTGGCCCCGAAGGTTGCCACGATCAGGAGAAGGAGAAAGATCTGCCGCAAGACTCAACTCCGGAGAAGCGAGACTGGTCCGCCTCGCCATTCGCTGCAAGCGCTGCATGGGAGAAACAAGGCGGGAAGCTATCTTCCCGCCTTCGCGGTTGGAGGACTTTTCTCTTTAGAAATCCAGGCGTACAGCAAATTGTCCCAGGCGCGGATTGTCCTGAACGCCGGTGATTTCTCCGAACGTCAATGTCGAATACGGTGTGCCGATCGGTTGGATCGAGGCCCGCGTCCCTCCGCACCCGTTAATGTTGTAGTAGTGGCGATTGAACACGTTGTAGAAATCCACGCGGAACGAGAGCACATACTTTCTTTCCGCTCCCATGGGTTCGTTCTTCAGCAACGTTGTGTTCTCGTTAGCCTGGCCCGGGCAGCGCAGGCGTGAGTTCGTCGGCGAGGGTGGCAGGTAGCCTGCGGGCGGCTGCACCGCGACCGTCTGCGGCATATAGAAGTTCTGCGGCGGCGGCGCTTCGCCAGGCGTCAAGGGCACAAAGTGCCGTGGATTCGATGGCCCCTTGTAGTTCGCAATCGTGAAGTCCGGGTAGATATTGCCCCACAGAGGCCAGTATGGATCGGCAGCGCTGATCTCGAACGGCTGCCCGGTGTAATAATCGACTAATCCTCCCAGGGTCCATCCGCCGACGGCGTTGCGGAGGACAGGGTTTTCGTCGGCCAGCCAGCGCTGCCCTCTCCCGAAAGGAAGCTGGTAAGTCACGAAGCCCTTCACCACCTGCGGCAGATCGTATCCGGTCAGCGCGTGGGCCGCTCCGCGCATGTTCTGGAAATCCTCCACCCCGGTGTAGCCGTTGTTGTAGTCCTGCTCGGCGGAAAAGGAATCGCCTTCCGTGCGCGACCAGTCGTAGCTCAGGTCCATGGTCAGGCCGGAACCGGTGCGCTTCACCACATCTACCACCAGCGAGTCATAGAAGCTCTGCCCTAAGGGCAGGCCAACGTAATTGATGTTGTAGCAGCATCCGTACCAATAGTCGGTTTCTGCCGCGGCCATTTGCGGCAGCGGGGCCAGCGCCGCCAGCGCAGAACCATAGAAATTCGGATACGGGCAAGTTATGCCGGCCGGCGCTCCGTATCCCGACGGACAATACATCCAGTTCCAGATACTGAAGCCGGGATTCTGGTCGATCAGTTTCAGGAAGTTCTGCGTGCTGGTCTCGTTCCACGCCAGCGCTGTATCCGTAAGGCGATGGCCGCGATTGCCGACATAGGAGATCTCAAGGCGCATCGTCGGCGTAAGCTCCTGCTGTACACCGACGTTGAAGGCCTCGCTGTAACCCAGACGGAGCGCGCGCGGATCCACTTCCACCGGGAAGGGCAGCATGGTCGAGGGGTCCGTCGCCAGCGTCGCCCGCGTCACCTTGCCCGGATAGTTCCCCGTCCCGTTGGGCCCATCCCAGCTGAAGTTGACCGCCGAGCTCGATCCCAGCTGCGGAGCGAAGCTGTCGGGAACGCCGCCAAAGAAGGTTACGCCCACGGGGTTGAAGATGAGGCCATAGGAGGCGCGGAAGACGACCTTAGGCTCGAACTGGTACGCAATGCCGACAGTGGGACCGAAGTTAGCCCAGTATTCGTTCTTCTCGAAGCTGTCGCCCCCGCCCTTCGCAAACACCAGCGACCCCGGCAGGTTGGCTCCGTAAACAGCGGCCAGTTGAGGATCGACAACGGTGGGGTCGAAGTTTGCCCAGTTACCGTATTTCTCGTGGAAGCGGGTGTTGTAGTTCCACCTCAGGCCCAGGTCCAGGGTCAGGCGCGGCAGCACCTTATAACTGTCCTGCGCAAAAAGATTGATCTCCTTCTGCCGGCCGTAGAGGTTATAGGGCACCGTATCCGAGGCGTTGTTGACAAGACCCAGTTCGTAGGTGGCGAAGGCGAAACCGTCGTACCCCTGCCCGGAGCACGCCCATTGGCTGCCGCACGAAGTCGGGTTGTAGAGGAAGTTGAACGTGTACGCACCCGATCCGGAGCGATAGTCAACCTGGTGCGCGATGAAGTCTCCGCCGAAGGTCATGTTGTGCTTACCCTTCGTCCAGGTCACCGTGTCGTCGGTGGTGATGATGGCTCCGCCGACGTCGCCCTGCCAGGTGTTGCCGAGGTAGGTCTCGCTCACTGACGAGTACGGGTTGTCTTTAAATGAAATCTCGGGGAAATTGTCCGCGCCCGTGCTCCCGAATCCTACCTGGCTGTTCCAGTCGCCCGGATCAGCGGGCGCGCTGCCGTTGTCGTCGTATGCGTCAGTAAAGTTGAGCACGTTCAAAAGGTTCGGCCCGAATGTGTGCGACTCGCTGATCCGGTACTGCTGCTGCGTGTACTTTTGCACGCGCGCGTTTGAGAGCGGGCCGCCGCTGGTCGTACCGTCTTGCCAGACGCCGCCGCCATCGTCGAGCGTGCGCGGCTTGTGGTCGTAGATCCACGATCCGGAGAGATGGTCCCTCTGAGTCAGCAGGTGATCGAGCTTAACGACGAACTCGTTGGGCGTCTGACTCGGCGTGTTGGAGAGCAGGGTTCTCTCGTTGTCGGTCAGTCCTCCGAGTTGAGGCTGGTAGTTTGCATAGAACCCGTTCACCTTTTTCGCAATGGCGCTCATGCTGGTGGCGGGAATGGCATTGCCGGTGAACTGATCGCCTGTGTTTGGATCGTAGATCATGCCCTCCTGCGCCTGGACGGTCTGCCCGGCGTCGTTCTGCACCATGATGGGAGTGCCGCCGCCGTTGAAGGAGCTACAGGGTCCGACATTGCCGCTCTCTGTGCAGAGCGTCGGTCCGAGAAGTGCGCTGAAGTCGCCCTGCAGAAACGCAGGCGTGGGTACGGTCGCCGCGCCGCTGTTCAGCCGCCAGTCGTACCGCTGGAATCGCTCGAAGGTACCGAAGAAAAATGTCCTGTCCTTCCGGATCGGGCCGCCCAGGCTGAACCCGTAATCCCAGCCCCGGTTCTTTTCCTTGGGCGCGCCGATGCTGTCGTTGGTCCACGTATTGCCGTTCAGTATCTCGTTGATCCCGTAGTTAAAGGCCGAGCCATGCAGCTGGTTCGTACCCGATTTCAGGTTGAAGGCCATCACGCCTCCGCCGGTGATCGCACTCTCCGCGTTCAGCCCGCTCGTTACGGCCTGCACCTCCTCGACCGCCTCCATGCTGGGGCCGCCGTCCATGGAATCACCCTGGATATTCGAGGTACCCGAAGTGCCGTCGATGGTGTAGTCCTTCGTAAACCACTGCCCGCCGTTCACCACCGCGCCGTAAGGAGAGCTGACCACCGAATAGCCGGGTGTAATCTGAACCGCGAAATCCTCGATGAACCGGCCTCCGCTGTAGATGCTCAGCGGCAGGTTGTTCACGACAGATGCTTTCATGTTCGTGCCCACCGACGCCGTGTCGAGGTCGAGAACCGGCGCGCCACCGCTGACCGTGACCGTAGATGTTACTGCGCCAACCTTCATGGCTGCATCGATCTGGGCCACCTGAGTGGAATTCAGCGTGATGGCGGGGCGCTCAAGGGTCTCGAAGCCCTCTTTCTCAAGCTTCAGCGTGTATTGCCCAGGGAAGAGGTTCGGTACTACGTAGATTCCGTCGGCGTTGGAAACCGTTCTGGTCACTACATTGGTTTCCGTGTTGGTGGCTGTCACGGTGACGCCGGGAACCACAGCGCCGGTTGAATCCGTCACGGTTCCGGTGATGGTGGCGCGGTTGGATTGGGCTGGTGCCCAGGGTGTGGCAACCGCGATTGCGAAAACTGGAACTGCGCACAGGCCAAGGAAATGCAGAAAGGTGCGTCTCATCTATCTTCTCCTCGTGGCACGCGCCCATTTGACTGCGCGGCATCGGCAGCGGAAGGTTCCATGGGCGTTGCGCCTGGGACGCGTGCTGTTGCCCGATGGTCGGTAAACGAATTCTCAGGCAGCGATAACGCTATCGCCGCGAGGCTGCAGTTGTCAAGGGAAGCTTTTTGGCGTTTTTCGCGCCGGTGATCCAATCAACCGGTCAGCCCAGAGTGAGTAATTGCTTTCTCAGGTCTGACTGCCGTGACAAGAGGCGTCCGGCAGGATCCAACGGCAGGGGCGGATGCAGGCTGGCGAACGATTTCCGGGGGTGGAACCCTCGTTGCAGACGGCAGCGTTAACGCCGTTTCCAGCGCACGCCATCTTTGGAATCTTCGAGCAGAATGCCCTTGACAGCCAGATCGTTGCGGATGGCGTCGGCACGAGCGAAATCGCGACGAAGTTTCGCTTTTTTTCGATCGTCGATCAGAGCTTCGATCTGCTCATCGCTCAAATCGCGAGTGGCCAGCACCTCCGGCGTGGCCTGGTCGAGCCGGCCTTCGCGCTCCGCCCAGTCGAGAGTAAAGCGGGTCCACTCGGCATCGTGATCGTCGAGCACGGCAAAAACGCGATCGAACTGGCACAGTGCATCGAGGACAGCGGGCTTGTTTGCCTCGAAGAACTTGCCTGCGTCCGCCTGAGCATTGACGAAGCGCACCATGTCGAAAATTGCGGCGCGGGCCTCGGCAGTATTCAGGTCGTTCGCCAGCGCAGCATGAAATTTCTCAACAGCGGTCCGAGCGGCTTCATCGATCTCGCTTTCGATCCCGATCATGCCGTGGGAAGAGCTTTGCGGCCATTTTGTCGTCTCGATGCGCTCCCGGAACGTACGGAGTCGCTCGACCGCAACCGTTTCGGCAGCCAGCCCTTCGAAAGTGAAATTGAGTTGCTGCCGGTAGGGCACGGAGATGAGGAGCATCCGTATTGCGGAGGGCTTGTAGCCGCGCAGCAGAAGGTCGCGCAGCGTGAAGAAGTTGCCCTCGGACTTGGACATCTTGCGGTTTTCGACCAGAAGAAAGCGAACATGGAACCAGTGCCGCGCGAAAGGCCGGTGTGTCGCGGATTCCGATTGCGCAATCTCGTTTTCATGATGCGGAAACATCAGATCTTCGCCGCCGGCGTGCAGATCGAAGCTGTCCCCCAGGAACTCCATGGCCATGGCGGAGCACTCGATGTGCCAGCCGGGACGGCCGGGCCCAAGATCGGTCACCCAGTGATGTTCGCCGGGCCTGGGAGCCTTCCACAGAGCAAAATCGCGGGCGGAATCCTTCTCATACTCGTCGACGTCAACGCGGGCGCCGTCCGTGATTCCGGTGAAATCCTTTTTGGATAGCTTGCCGTATTCAGGAAACCGGGCGATGCGGAAGTACCATGAACCGTCGTCGGTGCGGTAGGCGATGTCCTGCTCGGCCAGCCGATGGATCAACGAGACCATCGCCGGAATATTCGCGGTGGCGCGCGCGACGATCTCAGGATGTTCGACCTGGAGCGCGTCAAGATCCTGAAAGAATGCTTCTTCGAACTTGCGCGTGTAATCGCCGATCGGTAGTCCGGCCTGAGCGGCATTGCGAATAATCTTGTCGTCCACATCGGTCACGTTCATGACGTGGCGAACCTCAGTGCCCCGCAGGCGCAGGAAGCGCCGCAGCACATCGACCTGGAGGAACGTTCGGAAATTGCCGATGTGACCGTAGTCGTAGACGGTCGGGCCGCAGGCGTACATCCGCAGCGCCCTGCCGTCAGAGGGCGCGAGTTCTTCAACGCGAGCCGTGAGGGTGTTGTAGAGACGCATCGCGGGACGCGGGACAACCGGCGGCTCGGCAGACGGAGAAGCGACTGCCGTCTGCGGCCCAGAATGTTGATTCTGCTCGCTCATTCGGGACGTTCTCTCGATTCTATCAGCGCGGGTTGGGCTCCCAGGGGCAGAGACGGTTGAGCGGTGAGGCTCTCGGGTGCGAACTCGCCTGCGACGAGCTTCGGCCACGCCGCCGCGGCGATCATGGCGGCGTTGTCAGTGGACAAGGCGAGCGATGGAAACGCCAGGCCCAGGTTGCGCTCGGCGGCATCGGCGGTAAAGCGCACGCGCAACTCGCGGTTGGCGGCGACGCCTCCTGAGACAAGCACACGGTCCACGCCGAACCTTTCGGCTGCGCGGAAGGTCTTGCGGCGGAGATCGTCAATCATGGAGCGCTGGAACGACGCGATGAGGTCCAGGGTGCGGCGGTCGCAGAGCGGCAGAGCATCTGCGGGCGTGGGGTTCGCCATGAACCCCAGCGCCGCGCGGCGAGTCTCGATGGAGGACTCCATTTCATAAACATGGGTGTAGCGCAGGACCGCAGTCTTGATGCCACTGTAGGAGAAGTACGTCATGCTCGAGGGGTCGAGCGCAGCGGGGTCTCCGCGGCGGTGGACCTTGGCCTTGATTTGCGCGAAGGAGAACGGCACGGTTTCCGGATTGCCATGCGGCGCGAGAGCATCGATCCAGGGACCACCGGGATAGCCAAGTCCGAGGAGCTTGGCGACTTTGTCGAAGGCTTCTCCGGCAGCGTCATCGACGGTGCGTCCGACGTTGCGATAGCACCAAGAGGGAGGTTCACCTGGGATTTCTCGCTTCTGCGCGAGGTAGAGATGGGTATGGCCGCCGGAGACGACCAGCGCGAGGGACTGCGACTCCGGCAACTCGGAGGATCTGCCGTTAGTCTCTGCGCGCCGCGCGTCCTCCAGCAAAACGGCGTGGATGTGGCCTTCCAGATGATTGACGGCTACGAGGGGTTTGCCAAGCGCGAACGCCAGCGAGCGGGCGAAGCTGATACCCACCAACAGCGCGCCGGCTAAGCCGGGACCCTCGGTGACTGCGATAGCATCGAGATCCTGCAAGGTTACGCGGGCCTCAGCAAGCGCGGAACGGACCACAGGCAGGATATTCCGCAGATGTTCGCGCGAGGCCAGCTCGGGCACGACTCCGCCATACGGCGAATGGACCGCGATCTGCGAAGCAACTACGTTCGACAGAATCTGGCTGCCGTGGCGCACAACAGCGGCTGCGGTCTCGTCGCAGGAGCTTTCGATGGCGAGAATCAGGCCGAACCCCATAATCCTATGGTAGTCAACAGGGGGCGCCCGGCGCAGCGCTCAGTGAACGCGCTCAAGGACGACGGCCTGATCGTCCTGATAGGTGGTCTTCCAGTCCTGACCGTGCTCCAGCAGATAAACCATAGGAGCATCTCTGGCCAGCAGGACATACCGGATCTGGTATTTGTTG
>JASIAO010000486.1 GCA_030041955.1 Acidobacteriaceae bacterium
CAGCTTCACATTTCGCAACGCCGTCACCTTGCCCTGTTCCGGCACGAATCGCAGCCGATACTGGCCCGCCACCGAAATCTGCTTCAAGTCCACGGAGAACCGTCCCGCCGTCCACGTCCCCGCCAGATTCGGCGCCCACAGCTCCGACGCCGCATTCCAATCCTGCGGCGGCGCCACGCCCGTATCGAACACCGCCAGCCTCCGAATCGCCGGCTCCGCCGCGGCCCGCGTCACCACCAGCCGCACCGCGCTCACCGTCTGCGCCGGCACCGGCTGGATGCGCTTATGCCCAATCGCCGACCCCTCGCCCAGCTTCATCCATGTGCCGCTCACACATCCTTCAATGTTGTACCCGCGCACCCGCTCGCCCAGCGTCGTGTCTTCCTGGAGAATCACCGTATCCACCTGCGCCGGCTGCGTCAGCTCCAGCGTCACCACGGCTCCCGCCCCGCGCGTCTCCGCCGCCGGCTTGCCAAACCGCCGCCTCAGCTCTGCGCCGAATTCCCGCGCCCGGCTCGCATCCGGCTCCGGCAGCAATCCCTCCCGGTTCGCCGGAATATTCAGCAGCAGCTGCGCCCCGCGCCCCACAGACCGGTAATACACGCTCGTCAGCGCATCCAGCGTCATCACGTTCTTCGCGTTCGTCGTGCTCCAGAACCAGTCCGGCCGCCGCATCGACACATCCGCCTCGCTCGGCATCCACACCGGCCCATTCGGATCGCTGTCCAGCGCCGTCGCTACGCCCGTCCGCGCCTCCGCCGCATCGATCCCGTTCCAGCAGGGATACGGCGCGAACCCCATCTCATTTCCTACCCACCGGATCGTCGCCGCCGGCCCCTGGAACACCATCGCCTTCGGCTGATATTTCCGCACCAGGTCCGCCACCGGCGTCACCGTTGACCCGTCGAACCAGATCTCCACCAGCTCCCCGTACCGCGTGAACACCTCTGTCAGTTGCTCCCGGTACATCGCGTTGTATCGCGCCTGCAACTCCGGCGTCTTGCAGTTCCCCCCCGTCCCCGCGCCAAAATGGTCGTCTCGCGGACACACATACACCCCCAGCGGCACCCCGCGCTTCCGGCACGACATCTCGATCTCACGGAGCACGTCGCCCTTGCCGCCTTTCCACGGCGTGTTGCGGATGCTGTACTTCGTCGTCTGCGTCTGCCACATGCAGAACCCGCCCTGGTGCTTCGCCACAAACACCACATACCGCGCGCCCATCGCCAGCGCCGTATCCACCCACTGATCGGTGTTCAGCTCCTTCGGATCGATCTCGCTCAGCGGCGTGCTCAGGTTGTCCGACTCCACGTTCTGCCATGTGTTCGGCGCAAAGTGGACGAACATCCCGAACTCCAGGTCCTGCCACGCCCGCTGCTCCGCCGTCGGACGCGCCCGCGCCACCCCATCCACCGCGTACGTATTCCCCGACGCGAACAGCGCCCGCGTCATCCCTGATCCGAACGAGCGGGGCTCCAACGCACCAAGCCCAACGCCCATCCCCGCCAGCCGCACCAGCACCTCACGCCTATGCACCGTCGCGCTCCTTACAAGATTCCCTCTGTGTCCTCTGTGCTCTCCGTGGTGAACGCTTTTCCTGCACGCTGAACGCTGTACGCTGCACGCTCATTGCACAGGGAACCCGTGCAATTCCGGCCCCACCACATTCGAAAACTCATACTTCTCATCCCGATCCGCATCGATCGTCCAGAACATCGCCCCCAGCATCCCCGGATATCCACCCGGCCGCCGCAGCTTATACGTCACCCCCGCCGGAGCCTTCCCCGTGATCAGGTACTGCATCGCCCCGCTCACCCCTTGCGGTGTCGCCGGTCCCACCAGGAACCCCACCGCCACCTTGTTCGCCGGCACCGGCGGAAACCACTCCCGCCCGCCCACGTTGAACCCGTGCAGCAGCAGCTCCGTCATCGCCGCGTCGTAGTTCACACTCCCCATCTCGTACGGCTCGCCGTCCAGCCCCTCCAGCGGCGGCGTGTTGTAATCCTGCACGTCCACAAACGTCAGCATGTCCCGCACGCCCCACAGCAGCGGCAGATACGAGCCGAACTGCCCGCCGTACCCCGGATACCCTCCCGGAATCTGCGTCCCCTCCGGCACCAGTGTCAGCTCAAACCCCGGCCCAAAATGTTCCCGCAGCTCGTCGAGCGCCGTGATCAGATGCACCACCGACGCCGTCTTCGGATGCCGATAATCTGTGTCCCCCGGATCCAGCACCAGCGATGGCGACTCGAAGTCCAGGTCCACCCCGTCAAACCCGTACTCCGTCACAATCTGCTCCACCGAGTTCACAAAGTTCGGGATGCTCGCCTCCTGCGCCAGCGTGAAATACTCCCCGCCGCCGCCCAGCGAGATCAGCACCGTCTTCCCCTGGCTCTTCAGCCACGCAATGTCGTCCTTCATCTGCTCGAGATCCATCCCCGGCCGCACGTGCATCTGCATCGTGCCCTCCGGCGCCTGGTGGTTCACGTTCGCAAAGGCGACAATAATCACGTCCCACTGCGGCGACACATCCCGCAGCCGCAGCAGCGTCCCGTGCGGCCCGCTGCCCGTCCAGTACCCGATCAGCTCGTGACCGTTCTTCCCGCCCGTCTGCGGCACAGCCGCAACCTCCGGTGGCGGGGCCGGCAGCAGCGGCGCTGGCGGCGCTCCCGCAGCCTGATAAGGAGCCCGACGAACCGGGCAGGGAACTGCCGCAGCCGTCAGCACCTTCGCATCCGGAAAGCTGTATTCGCCCGCTCCCCCCGTGTACCACCCCATCAGCGCCACATCCGCCACATGCCAAGTCGCGCCCCGCCCATGCACCACCGACGCTATCCCCACCGGCAAATCGCTGCGCTCGTTCGTGTCCAGCGGATCCTCCAGCACGTACCGCGTCGCCGGCGAGTTCCCCCCGCATCCGTGATCCTCCTGACCCGGCACATCCGGCCACATCCACTCCGGGACGATGTTTTCCCCCGCCGGCAGCGGCTTCCTGAACGCCAGGTGATACAGCGCATCGTGCAGCGGATCGTTCACCCACTCCGCCAGTTGCTCCGTCAGCGGCTGCACATCGCGTTCCTGCACCAGCGGCGGCACGGCCCCCAAATACGACCCCAGCACAAACGAGTTCCCCGTCGCCTCATCCAC
>JASIAO010000487.1 GCA_030041955.1 Acidobacteriaceae bacterium
ACCCAGGGCAACGAATACTGGCAGATTTCCGGCAGCGACGTCCTGCAGACCACTCAGCCGCCGACTATCCAGGCGACGGATCCGGCCATCCCTGCCGGCCACGCGCGGATTCATTACTTCCGGCCCGACAATGACTACGCGGGCTGGAGCCTCTATCCCTTCTATGCCACCAGCGATCCCACCGGTAACTGGTGCACTACGGAAGACTATGTCTCGGGCTACGACAAGTACGGCGCTTACTATGACGTCGGCATCAATGCGTCCCTCAACGGAGGGCAACTCGGATTCATCCTGCACAACTGCCAGACCGGAGTGAAGGATCCCGGTCCCAACCAATACCTGCAAATCACGCAGAACAACGAGGCTTGGGTGATTTCGGGCGATCTGACCGTCTATCTCACGCAACCGGTCACTGAGTATTCGACAGATCCGCCCATCCCCGCGGGCCACGCGCGCATTCACTACTACCGGCCCGACAGCGACTACGGCGGATGGAGCCTTTACCCCTTCGGCGCCACCAGCGACCCGACCGGCAACTGGTGCACCACCGAGGACTACGTCTCCGGGTACGACAGTTATGGCGCTTACTATGACGTGGGCATCACCAGCGGCCAGCTCGGCTTCATCATCCACAACTGTTCCACCGGCGTAAAGGATCCCGGCCCGAACCAATACCTGAACGTCCCCGGCAATTTGGAGGCGTGGGTTGTTTCCGGCAACGCTACCGTCTTTCTGCAGGAGCCGACCGCCGCGCAACTGCTGAGCGGCGTTTTCGACGAGCTGCAGGCGTACTGGATTGACGCAACCACCGTGGCGCTGCAGCCGCAGTACTTCCAGTCTGACTGGACCTACGCCATCAATTACAGCCCCAGCGCGGGCCTCAACCTGACTCTCTCGGGCATCACCGGAGGCAGCAGCATCCCGCTCACGCCGTATTCCGGCTCCCTGACCACGGAGGAGCTGACCCGTTATCCGGAACTCGCCGGCTATGCGCTCTTCAAGCTCCCCACCAACCTGCAGCCCGGTGTGGTGCAGCAGGTGCTCAAGAGCCAGCTGGTGGTATCCGCTGTAGACAGCAACGGCACGCTCAAGTACGCCACCGGCATCCAGGATTTCGGGGCTCTGGATGCGCTTTACTATTACGGCGGACGCCTCGGCGTGGTTTTCCAGCACGACGGGGATCCTTCCTGGTATGACTTCGACGACGACGACAACGTGCCGGTGAAGATCAAGCTGTGGGCGCCTACGGCGCAGAGCGTCTCGCTGCTGCTCTACGACAACCCGGCGGATGCCGCGCCGGAGCAGACCATCGCCATGCACGAGCACAACGGCGTCTGGGTGGCGCGCGGCGATTACGACTGGAAGGGCAAGTACTACCTCTTCAATGTGACCGTATACGTGCCGTCCATGCAGGCCGTGGTCAGCAACATCACCACCGACCCGTACTCGGTGGATCTGGCTCTGAACGGACTCATGAGCCGCATCACCGACCTCGACAGCGATGCAACCAAGCCCGTGGGCTGGGACTTCATGTCATCGCCCCCGCTGGCCTCGCTCAGCGACATGAGCATCTACGAGCTCCATGTTCGCGACTTCAGCGTGGACGATCCCACCGTCCCGGCAAACCTGAGAGGCACTTACGACGCCTTCGCCGATCTGAACAGCAACGGCATGCGCCATCTGCATCAGCTGGCGCAGGCCGGCCTGAAAGCTGTTCACATCCTGCCCAGTTTCCACTTCGACGGGGTTAACGAGGATAAGTCCACGTGGCAATATCCCAGCAATCTGTCGCAGTATCCTCCCGACGGCCAGCAGCAGCAGGCTGCCGTAACCACGATCGATAACAGCGGTAACAGTCCGTATAACTGGGGATATAACCCGGTCCATTACATGGCGCCCGAAGGGGCTTACGCCATCAATCCCAACAACCGCGTGCTGGAGTACCGAACCATGGTGGAGGGCCTGCACGCGGACGGCCTGCGGGTGATTCAGGACGTGGTCTTCAACCACACCAGCGCCAGCGGCCAGACCTTCGAGGCCAATCTGGACGAGATCGTGCCCGATTACTACCATCGCCTCGACGCCAACGGCGTCCTGCTCACCGGCTCATGCTGCGCCGATACGGCCAGCGAACATCGCATGATGGAAAAACTGATGATCGACACGCTTGTGCTGAACGCGAAGGAGTACAAGATCGACGGCTTCCGCTTCGATGAGATGAGCCTGCACTTCGTCTACAACATGACGGATATCCAGGCGGCCCTCGACGCGCTCACTCCGGAAAAGGACGGCGTGGACGGCAGCAAAATCTATCTCTACGGCGAAGGTTTCCAGATCGGCGAAACCGCCAACAACGCACTGGGCCCCAATGCCAGCCAACTGAACCTGTACGGCACGGGCATTGGCACCTTCAACGACCGCATGCGCGACGGCATACGCGGCGGCAGTCCCTTCACCGACGAGCGCACACAGGGATTCGCTACCGGGCTGGCCACCGACCCCAGCGACTTCACCAACTCGAGCATGGGGCAATCCGCGCAGATCTCCACGCTGCTGCAGGAATCCGACTGGATTCGCATCAGCCTTACCGGCAACCTGAGCAACTACAGCTTTATCGATGCGGAGGGCCAAACGGTCACCGGCAGCTCAGTTAATTATGGCGGTCAGCCTGCCGGCTATGCCGCGACGCCCATCGAGGACGTGGACTACTGTTCGGTCCACGACAACCAGACGCTGTTCGATGCGATTCAGCTGAAGTCCGCGGCATCCGACACCATCGCCATGCGGGCGCGGCGCCAGGTGGTCGCCGACAGTCTCATCTCGCTCGGTGAGGGCGTGCCGTTCTATCTCGGCGGCGACGATCTGCTCCGCTCCAAAGACATGGACAACAACAGTTACATCTCCGGCGACTGGTTCAATCAGATCGATTTCAGTTACCGGACCAATAACTGGGGCATTGGGCTGCCTGTGGCTGCCCAGAATCAGTCGCAATGGCCGATCATGCAGCCGCTGCTCGCCGATGCCGCGCTTGACGCGACTCCCACGAACATCCAGGACACCACGAACGCGTTCCAGGAGTTCATGGCCATCCGCTATAGCTCAGGGCTGTTCCGCATGCAGACCTTCAACGAGGTGCAGTCGAACCTCAGCTTCCTGAACACCGGACCGAACCAGACCCCCGGCCTGATCGTGATGAAGCTCGACGAAAACGGCAGAAACTACGGTCCGTATCAGCACATCGTTGTCTTCTTCAACGCGACCAACAGCAAGGTGACCTTTACTAACTCGGCGCTCGCAGGGATGCAGCTGCAGCTTCATCCCATCCAGCAGCACTCCAGCGATCCCATCGTGCGGGAGTCCACGTTCAACTCGCAGAATGGAACTGCCACGATTCCTGCGCTGACGACTGCGGTGTTCGTGAGCACACGCTAACTGCTGGCTTCGGGTCCTCGCGCGCTCAACGCCGGGGACCCGTGGCCACGCGGGCTGAACCGAATCCTAAGCGCTAGCCCCTGCGCTCCAGCAGGGTGACCGCATGAAGCTTTCCGGGCCTAAAGGCCGGATGTTTCACGGTCAGCCGTTCCACGGCCTGAAGGCCATGGCTTCTACCGCAAGCTACGCGACGGGCAGCAAATCATCCGGTCAGGGTACTAGTCTTGCGGCTGATTCTGATCGTTCTGCGGCTTGTTGTTGTCTTTCCTGCCGAAAAGCCGAGACCAGAAGCCGCGCTTCTTCTTCTTTTGGTTCTGATCCTGTTCCGCGGGCTGATTCTGCGCCTGGGCCGGCTGCGCGGGAGCAGCCTTGTTCGGCTGTTTGGCAGGCTGCTGCGCGACGTGAGGCGCAGGCGGCGCCGGACCGACGGGGCGCTCGCCGAATCCGAAGATCTTCTGGAAGATGTTGCGCTGGTCGCCCATGGAGTGGTCGCAGGTGTCGGTAGGCTGGGTACCGTCGAGGAATGCGGCGGTCCAGTCATTGGGGCACGAGGCGTCGGCGAGCAGATTGGTGGTGTCGTCGAGCTGAACCTGAATGACACCAGGGGGCGGAACGAAATCCTTCGTGTCGGAATACTGCGGGAGCTGGACGGCGGCCTTCATGAAGTCGCCCCAGATGGGGCCGGCGGCGCGGTCGCCCTCGATGTTCAGCTCGGAATAATCGTCATTGCCGACCCAGACGACGCAGAGCAGGTTGCTGGTGAATCCGGCGAACCAGGCGTCGTGCGAGGTTCCGGTTTTGGCCGCGGCGGGCGCATAGAAGCCCATGCCGCGCACATTGGCGCCGGTGCCGTGGTGGTTGTTCAGCACCTGCTCCATCATGCTGACGGTGAGGAAGGCCGCGCGCGGATCGAGAACGGGAGTGCTGGTCGGCGTGTAGTCCGCGATGACGTCGCCGTTCGGCGCGCGGACGGAAGCGAGCATCCAGGGATCGATCTTCACGCCGTCGTTGGCGAAGACGGTGTAAGCGCCCGCCATCTGCAGCGGAGTGGCGTCGTAAGAGCCGATCGCCATGGCCGGCGTGGGCTCGACGGAGGTGATGCCGGCGGCCCTTGCCAGATTCGCGACATTATCGTAGCCGACCATCTGCGCCAGTGAGACAGTGGCGTTGTTGAGCGAACGGTAGAGGGCTTCGGTGGCGGGGACATCGCCGAAGTATTCGTTGTCGAAGTTGTGAGGCGAGTACGTCTGGCCGTTGTCGAAGGTGAAGGTGGTCGGCGCGTCGTGAAGGATGGTGGTCGGGGTGAAGATGCCGCTGACGCCACTGGAATTGGTGAGCGGCGTGCCCGCGATGGCGGTGTTGAACGCGGCTGCGTAGACAAACGGCTTGAAGATGGAGCCGGTGGGACGGTGCTGAACGGCGTGGTCAAACTGGCTGGCGCCGAAATTACGGCCGCCGACCAGGGCGAGAATCTGGCCGGTATGCGGATTGAGGGCGACGAGCGCGACCTGCGGATAGTAGATGGGCGGCGGAGTGATGCCGCGGCGCTCATCGAGACGCACCAGGCGAGCGTAGCGGGCGCGGACCACGTCGTCGACGTGCCTAATGCCCTCGGAGACGGCGTCCTGAGCGACCTGTTGCAGCGCAGGATCGAGCGAAGTGTAGATGCGCAGTCCCTGCTGGTTGTAATCGGCGTCGCCAAGGCGCTGGGCGAGCTGGTCGCGGACCAAATCGACGAACCAGGGCGCTTCTCCGGCATCAAAGGCACCGGGCGCGATGCCGAGCGGCGCGGCCTTGGCCTGCTCGGCCTGCGCCTTAGTAATGGCGCCGGTGTCGACCATGGCGTCGAGCACGATGTTGCGGCGCTCGAGCGCGCGAGCGGGATGGCGCAGCGGATTGAGCCAGCTGGGGCTCTGGATCATGCCGGCGAGCAACGCGCACTCGGGCAGATCGAGCTGGCCGACATCCTTGCCGAAGTACGCCTGGGCTGCCTCGCCGAAGCCATCGATGGCGTAGCTGCCCACCTGGCCGAGGGGGACTTCGTTGGCGTACATCTGGAAGATCTGCTGCTTGGTGAAGCGGTGCTCGAGCTGGAGCGTGATGATGACCTGGAGGAACTTCCTCTTAAAGGTGCGCTCCGGCGTGAGGAAAAACATTTTCGCCAATTGCATGTCGATGGTGGACGCGCCTTCGACGTAGCGGTGGTTGGGGTGCAGGTCGTTGACCGCGGAGCGCATGATGCCCCAGTAGTCGAGGCCGCCATGCTCGAAGTAGCGCCGGTCCTCAATGGAGGTGACGGCTGGGACGAGATATTTGGGCAGCTCGTCGTACTTGACCAGGCGGCGCTTGGCGCGGTTCTGGTCGGAGAGGCCGGTGACGAGGGCGGGCTCCAGCTCGTAGGCGGCGAGCTGCTGGCCGCCATCGCCGACGATCTGCGAGACGACGCCGTGATCGAAGCTGATAGTCGCTCCGTCTTCGGAGTGGTAGGACTGCGGGCCGGGATGGACGCTGACGGAGTCTGCGCCGGAGGAGTAGGTGCCCAGCGGCGACGCAGTACCCTCGCCGGTGACGGTGTATCCGGCCGCCTGGAGCTCCTGCACGACATCCGAAGCTGTGAGCTTCTGGCCGGGGCGAACCTCGGTGGGCGCAGCATAGATTTCGGCAGTCTGGACGAAGAGCGGGTGTTCGAGGCGGTCGTTAACCACCTGGCCGTACTTATTCCAGTAGAAGGTGAAGACGAGGCCGCCGAGAAGCATCGCGACCACGCAGACCATGGCCGCAATGATGAGGACTTTTTGCCCGGTGATGCTGACGGCGACGCGGGGAACTTTGACTTTTACCGGCAAATCGGAAACCTGTCTTTATGTTACGACGAGTGGGATGCGGGAACGGTCATCGGGGCCGTTCCGCAACG
>JASIAO010000056.1 GCA_030041955.1 Acidobacteriaceae bacterium
GTGCGATGAAAGTGAACCACCTGAGCGTCGCTGTCAAACAGAGCGAAAGCGGCGCGCCAATCGCCGTCTCGCGGCTGACCGACGGATCCGGGATTGATCATGTAGCGAGTCGAATCCTTAAGTTGCAGCGCGACCGACTCCGGCTGGCCCACGGTGCGGTACTCGGGACGGAAACCATCCGCCGCCGACCCGTTCGCGAAAAACCCGCCTTGCATGTGCGTGTGTCCGAAAAACGTCAAGGGCACGGTCAGCGCGATCAATGGGGCGAGCGCGTCTCCGAGCGAAACGACATATTCATCCTCATCAATGGGCGAGCCATGAACCAGCTGGATTTCGGGAAGACCGGGCAAAGACACGGGCCCGTGTGGCAGCGTCCGCAGCCACTCTAGATTCTTTGATGTCAGTTCGTCACGTGTCCATATCGCGGCGGCCGCGGCCATGGGATTGAAATCATCGAGGTCAATGAGTCCGGTAACGGCTTTGTCGTGGTTGCCGCGGACGAAAATCTCCCCCAGCGCACGCGAACGGTCGGTGACCTCGTTCGGGCTGGCGCCGTAACCGACGACATCGCCGAGATTGACCACCAAATCGTGCTCGGGAGCCGCGGCGAGGCAGGCGTCCAGCGCTTCAAGGTTGGCATGGATGTCGCTGAGCAAGAGTATGCGCAAGAAGACACCGGACGAAGTCGGGATTATAGACGAAAGATTAGGTGCTGGCAGGTGCCCCTGCGTACCTCGATGGACTAGGAGTTCGCCACGGGGCAGCGCGCCCAATGTCCTGCCGACACTTCGATCAGCGGAGGCAGCGCACGGGAACACTCCTCCACGCGAAGTTCGCAGCGTGGTTCGAACGCGCATCCCGGCGGTGGCGCTTGTAAGGAGGGAACCGTTCCGGCGATGGTTTCGAGCGGATGACTGCGATCGGTGGTCAGATCGGGAACGGCGCGCAGCAATCCGCGCGTGTAAGGATGCGCGGCATGGCTGAAGATCTCGTTCTTCGCGCCGAGCTCCACCAGAGTGCCGGCGTAGACCACCGCGACCCGATCGGCCACCTGCGACACGACCGCGAAATCGTGGGAGATAAACAGCATGGCGAGTTTGAATTTTTGTCGCAGTTCGGCGAGCAGGTCGAGAATCTGCGCCTGAATGGTCACGTCGAGAGCGGTCGTAGGCTCATCGGCGATTAGCAACTGCGGACGGTTCACGATGGCCATGGCAATCATCACGCGCTGGCGCATGCCTCCGGACAGTTGATGCGGATAGTCGCGGGCGCGGCGGGCGGGATCTGGAATGGCCACGTCGCTCATTGCTTCGACTGCGCGGTCGTGAGCCTCGCGCTTTGAGATGGCGTGGTGCGCCAGCAGAGTTTCCGCAATCTGATCGCCCACGCGCATCACAGGATTCAGCGCCGTCATCGGTTCCTGGAAGATCATCGCGATTCGAGACCCCCGCATCTGACGCATCGATTCGTCGTCGAGCGCACGAAGATTGCGGGGCGATCCATGTTCAATGAACACGATTTCGCCAGAAACCAGCGCCTGCGGCGGCAGAAGCCGCATGATGGCCAGAGAAGTCAGCGACTTTCCCGAGCCGGACTCGCCCACCAGACCGAGAACTTCCCCGGGCGCAAGAGCGAGGCTGAGATCGCGCACCGCGTGCAACGTGGGCGGTTTGCCGCTCCCGTTTTCAGTTTGCGCGGGAAATGCAATGTTGAGATTCCGAATCTCGAGCAGCGGAGCCACAACTCATGGTAGCAATTCGCTGGCAGATTGGCGCCAAATTACCCTTCGGCTAACGCATGAGCCAGCCCACGGCGAGCGCGACGAGGGCAAGCTTCACCAGCCAGCCTGTGGCATAGCAAGCCACAAAAACGCGGTGCAGTTTCATAAATGCTGCGTTGGTCAGAATCAGGGGTAACGGTCCGATCAGCCAGATGGCGAGCGCCACCTTGAACGCTCCGGTTGGGGAGTGAAGACCGAGGATCCCGCAGAGGTAGGCAAACACTCCGCACGTCAGAAACGGCAGGGGACTGGTAAGCGCGATGGCCCGGCTTTCATTTGCTTTGCGCCAGACCTCAGGATACGTGAATCGCCGATGCAGCCAGTCGCCTGCGAAAAACCAATCGGTAAGCGATGTGACCACCCCGCCGGTAATCGTGATAAGGACGAATCGCATCCAGTTCATCGACTTCCTCCATCTGGTGCGAGAAACAGGGCACCATTCGGCTGCCACCGTAAGAGCAGCGGCAACCCGTTCTTGCTGTTGCCGATCACGACGACCTTTGCGGGCGCTGCGGGCCAGTGTCTGTGTGGCCTCTATCCTTTCCATTAAAGCCGGGATGGCGTGATGCCCTGGGGCACGATCGGCTGGAAGTCGCGCCCGCCGGCTGCCTCGACACGCTTCCCTTGAGCCTCCGGCGTTTCTTTCTGCGGCCGGAAACTCACGACCGGCGCTTCCTGCTCCGCCTGTTGTTTCGCTTCGATCGAAGCTTTCAGCGTGGCCGGCAGATTGATATCCCGAAGCAGAACGTTCTCAACAGTCATGCCGCGCCGGTTGAGCTCTGCGGTCACCTGGCTTTGCCGAATGGTGTGAGCGCTCCGACGTGCCCCGCGCCAACCACCGGCTACGGCGCTGAAGAACAGGATCAGGAGGATGAATCCGACGATCGCGATGCCGATCGAGCGCAGAAAGCTGATGCCGGGCCGGCCCGTGGCAATGACTTTGCCGCGGCCGCGGTCGAAAATGGTCATATTCGATTCTCCCCCTGGCGGAATTCTAGGGTGGGCAAAATGACGTGGATAAGTGACTGACGGGGAACTTGGCTGGCAGCGAGAGATTGGCGGCGCATCGGCCGGCCAGCAACCCGGGCACGACGGTGAATCTTGCCTCAGGGGCGGGGCATCTCTTACATTACATTTATGAGCAAGATTCATATTCCTACACCCTTGCGCCAATATGTGGGCAAACAGGCCGCGGTCGAGGTCAGCGGTTCGACCGTGGGCGAAGCGATGAAGGCGCTGGTGGCCGAGCATCCGGACCTGCGCAAGCACTTGTATACCGAGGACGGCAGGCTGCGCGCATTCGTGAACCTGTACCTTAACGACGAGGATATCCGCTACTTACAGAAGGAAGCGACCACGCTGAAGGACGGCGACCAGATTTCTATTGTGCCGTCGATCGCAGGAGGAGCAGGCTGAGCGGACGTGACCTTTTCCGCTGCTGATCCAGGACACAAATCAAAGACCCGCCGTGTCGCAGCAAGCGGCAGAAAGTTGCGGCGCCCCGGCGAGTGAACAAGGACTCCATGGCTACCACGACAGAAATTCCAGTCACGCTGAACAAAGACGAAATCCTGCGCTACTCCCGGCATTTGATCATGCCCGAGGTTGGAATGGAGGGCCAGCAGAAGCTGAAAGCGGCACGCGTGCTCTGTATCGGCACAGGCGGACTGGGATCGCCGCTGGCGCTCTATCTGGCTGCCGCAGGCGTGGGCACGCTGGGACTGGTTGATTTCGATGTCGTCGACTACACCAACTTGCAGCGGCAAATTATCCATTCCACCGCTGATGTTGGCCGCAAGAAGCTGGATTCGGCTGCCGAAAAACTGAAAGGCATCAATCCATTTCTGAATTTGAAGACGTTCGACGCCAAGCTGTCGAGTGAAAATGCGCTCGCGATTTTTCGCGACTTCGACGTCATTGCCGACGGCACCGATAACTTTCCCACAAGGTATCTGGTGAACGATGCTTGCGTGTTGACC
>JASIAO010000488.1 GCA_030041955.1 Acidobacteriaceae bacterium
TTTACGCTGTATTGGCCGGACGAGGATCGGTGGGAAGGGAAGAATTTTGAGGTTACGGTAGAAGCAGCCGGCTCCTGACGTGAGGCGAAGCGGCGGTTTGCGTCATCCAACCAGTAGAGCGAAAATCGAAATTGCCCCTGTGACCGTTCTGGTACGTCCCCACGCTGCAAACAAAGAGGAGAGACGAGGAATATGAATGAACTCGATCAGTTGTCGATCAATGCCCTGCGCTTTTTGGCCGTCGACGCGGTGGAAAAGGCGAACAGCGGCCATCCGGGCGCGCCACTGGGCTGCGCTCCCATGGCGTATCTCCTCTTTCACAAATTCATGCGCCACAACCCGAAGCACTCGAAGTGGACGAATCGCGACCGGTTTGTGCTGTCGAATGGGCACGCGTCGGCGCTGCTGTACAGCGTGCTGCACCTGACCGGCTACAAGGTTTCGATTGAGGACCTGAAGCAGTTCCGGCAGTGGGGATCGAATACGCCGGGACACCCGGAGTACGGCGACACGGACGGTGTGGAGGTGACCACTGGACCGCTGGGGCAAGGCTTCGCGATGAGCGTGGGGCTGGCGATGGCGGAGAAGCACCTGGCGGCGCTGTACAACCGGCCCGACTTCAACGTCGTGGATCACCACACCTACATGATGTGCGGCGACGGCGACCTGATGGAGGGGGTTTCGCACGAGGCGGCATCGCTGGCGGGGACGCTGGGGCTGGGCAAGCTGATCTGCCTCTACGACGACAACCTGATCTCGCTGGACGGTCCGACGGAACTCTCGTTTACCGAGGACAGGCTGAAGCGGTTTGAGGCCTACCACTGGCACGTGCAGAGAGTGGAGGACGGGAACGATCTCGAAGCTATCTCGAAAGCACTCGAGGCGGCGCGGGCCGTGAAGGACAGACCGTCGTTCATCGCGGTGCGGACGGTCATCGGCTACGGCAGCCCTAAGGCGGGTACGAGCAAGGCGCATGGCGAGGCTCTGGGCGGCGAGGCAGTGAAAGAGACGAAGAGAAATCTGGGCTGGCCCGAGGACAAGTCCTTCTACGTGCCGGAAGATGCCGCGAAGAACTGGCTGAAGGCGGTGGAGAAAGGCGCGAAGGAAGAGTCAGACTGGAACGCGATGTTCGCGGAGTACAAGAAGGCGTATCCGGAAGTCGCGGCGGAGTTCGAGCGCGTGCAGACGGGCCGGATGAAAGACGGTTGGGAGAAGAGCCTGCCAAAGTTCCCGGCGGACTCGAAACCAGTGGCGACGCGGACGGCGGGCAACACCGTGATGAACGCGATTGCGAAGCAGGTGCCGGAGCTGTTGGGCGGCGCCGCGGATCTGTCCACCTCGACGAAGACGCTGATCAAGGACAGCGCGAATTTTCATGTGGATGCGACCGGCCAAAACGTGTTTTTCGGCGTGCGCGAGTTCGGGATGTGCGCGATGGTGAACGGCATGGCCGCGCATGGTGGGGTGATTCCGTATGGATCGACGTTCTTTGTGTTCACGGATTACGCGAAGCCGGCGCTGCGCATGGCGGCGATCATGGACGTACATTCGATTTTCGTCTTCACACACGATTCGATCGGGCTGGGCGAGGACGGGCCGACGCATCAGCCGGTAGAGCACCTGACCATGCTGCGCGCGGTGCCGAGGCTGACGGATTTCCGGCCGGCCGATGCGAATGAGACCTCGGCGGCATGGGGACTGGCGCTGGAGCGCAAGGGGCCGTCGTTTATGGCGCTGTCGCGGCAGGATTTGCCGTTGCTGGATCCGGAAAAGCAGGGCGTATTTGCGGGCGTACGCAGGGGCGCGTACATCGTGGAGATGGCCAGCGACCGGCCGGACGTGCTGATTGTGGGCACGGGCGCGGAGCTATGGCCGGCAGTGCGCGCGGCGGAGCAGCTGAAGAAGGATGGGATAGCGGCGCGCGTGGTGTCGATGCCGAGCACGAAGATATTCGACGAGCAGCCGGAGAGCTATAAGCAGCAGATCTTTCCGGATGGACTGCCGAAGCTGGCGATTGAAGCGGGAGCGTCGCTGGGATGGTGGAAGTACGTGGGGCGCGACGGCGATGTGATCGGGCTGGACCGCTTTGGCGCATCGGCGCCGGGAACAGTCGTGCTGGAGAAGCTGGGCTTCACGACCGAGGACGTGGTGAAGCGGGCAAAGGCGCTGGTGGAGCGTGCGCGCAAAGCTGAACCGGCGATGGCGGGGAAATAACGATGAAACTCGCAATTGGAGCCGATCATGCGGGGTATCCTCTGAAGGAAGAAGTACGCGGATACCTGGAAAAGCTCGGGCATGAAGTGGTGGACCTGGGCGCGTACAACGCGGAGCCGTCGGATTATCCGGATTTTGCGGAGGCGGTGGGGCGCGCGCTGCAGGCCCGCCAGGCCGAACGCGGGATTCTGATCTGCGGCAGCGGCGTGGGCGTGTGCGTGGCAGCGAACAAGATGCCGGGAATTCGCGCCTGCATGTGCCACGACCACTACTCTGCGCACCAGGGCGTGGAGCACGACAACATGAACGTGCTGGTGCTGGGGGCGCGAATCATCGGGTCGGAGCTGGCCTTCGATTTGGTGGAAGCGTTTCTGGACGCGACCTTCCAGTCGCAGGTGGATCGTTACGTGCGGCGGCTGAATAAAGTGCTGGCGATCGAAGCCCGAAACATGCCCGAAACAAGCAAGGCGTAGAACGAACGCACGGTTTTTGTTATCTCGAAGACGGGCCCCAGACTTTTCTTATCAAACGAAATCATTTCAGGAGATGCCATGGACGGCATCAGCACGATCCTCTGGGACGTGGGCGGCGTTCTGCTCACGAATGGCTGGGACCGGCAGCAGCGGGATGCGGTGGTGCCGCGGTTCCGGCTCGACGTGGCGACCTTCGAGCATCGGCATGGCGAGGTCGCGGATGCGTGGGAGAAAGACGAGATCACAGTGGAGCAGTATTTGCTGCACACCGTGTTTTTCGAGCCACGGAATTTTACGCAGGCCGAATTTCTGGCGGCAATGCGCGCAGAATCGGCATTGCTGGAGGACGGGGCGCTCGGAATCCTTCGGCAGCTCTCGGCATCGGAAGATTATGCGCTGGCGACGGTGAATAACGAGTCGCGGGCAATGAACGAGTTTCGGCTGGCCAAGTTCGGGCTGCTGGAGGTGTTCGATGGATTTTTCAGCTCCTGCTACGTGGGGCTGCGCAAGCCGGAGCGGAAGATTTATCAGGTAGCGCTGGACGTGCTGCAGAGGGATCCCGAAGAGGCGGTGTTCATCGATGATCGCGAGGAAAACGCGGCCGCAGCGGCGTCGCTGGGGATTCACGCGATCCGGTATGAGGGGTCGGCGAAGCTGGCAGAGGCGCTGGCGGGGCTGGGAGTATCTGTAACAGAGACAGTTGCGGATTGAACGCAAGGAGGAAGTGTTTGTATGGAGCTGGGCATCATCGGGCTGGGCAAAATGGGCGGAAACATGGCGGAGCGGCTGCGGCTCGGAGGACATAGGGTAGTCGGCTTCGACTCGAGCGCGGAGGCGGTGCAGCGGCTGACAGATTCGGGATCGACGGGTGCGACCACGCTGGAAGAGTTGGCGAAGAAACTGAGCGCGCCGCGTGCAATCTGGCTGATGGTGCCGGCGGGCAAGCCGGTGGACGAGACGATCGCGAAGCTGAAGCCGTTGCTGGCGAAGGGCGACACCATTATCGACGGCGGGAACTCTAATTATCAGGACAGCCAGAGGCGTTCTCGCGAGCTGAAGGCCGAAGGGCTGAATTTTGTCGACGTGGGAACGTCGGGCGGCGTGTGGGGATTGAGGGAGGGGTACAGCATGATGATCGGCGGCGACGACGAGCCGGTCGAGCGGCTGTATCCCGTTTTCGAGACGCTGGCGCCGGGCAAGGACAAGGGCTGGGGGCACGTGGGGCCGGCAGGCGCGGGACATTTTGTGAAGATGGTGCACAACGGGATCGAGTACGGGATGATGCAGGCGTACGCCGAGGGTTTCACGATCATGGAGCGCAAGGACGAGATGGACCTGGATCTGGCGCAGATCGCTGAAATCTGGCGGTACGGGAGTGTGGTGCGCTCGTGGCTGCTGGATCTGACGGCGGCGGCGCTGGAGAAGAATCCGGAGCTGGATGGTCTTGAAGCGTACGTGGAGGATTCCGGCGAGGGAAGGTGGACGGTGTTTGAGGCGATCAATTTGAACGTGTCGGCGCCGGTGATCACGGAGTCGCTGCTGCGGCGGATTCGCAGCCGGGAAGAGAATAACTTCACCGACCGGATGATCGCGATCATGCGCAATCAGTTTGGCGGGCACGCGGTGAGGAAAGAAAAAGAGGCAGCGGCTTAGGGCAGCTCAGAACCGGTTAGCTAAAAAGCCCTTGGCTAAGGGCCGGTCAGCTGAGAGGCGGCTGGCGGTACAGGGTGCAGAGATACACGGAAGGGGCAGTCCATGGCAACGACGGAAGTGAGAATCTCACCGGAAGATGTGAAGCAGGCGGCGGCGCAAATTGAGGAGCGGATTCCGGAGCCGACAGTGGTGGTGATCTTCGGCGCCTCGGGCGATCTGACCAAGCGGAAGCTTCTGCCGGCGCTGTTCCATCTGGAGCAGGCGGGGTTGCTTCCGCAGCAATTTCGCATTGTGGGCGTGGCACGGCGGGATCTGGGTAAGACGTTTGCCGAGGATATGTGTGAGGGGATTGTCGAGTTTGGCGGCGTGAAGAACGGCGAAGAGAAGCTGGACGAGTTCGTTGAGAAGATCGGCTACCACGCGACAAACTTCGACGATGACAAAGGCTACACGAAGCTGAAGCAGTTGCTGGAACACTACGACCGCGACTACGGAACGCGCGGCAACCGGCTGTTTTATCTGGCGACGGCGCCCGAGTATTTCGCGGACATCGTGCACCGGCTGGGCGAGCATGGGATGGCGAAGCCGGAAGTGGGCCAGGTGCGGGTGATTATCGAGAAGCCGTTCGGGCACGATCAGGAAAGCGCGAAAGAGCTGAACGACGACGTGAACACGGTATTCAGCGAGGGCCAGATTTTCCGGATCGATCATTATCTGGGCAAGGAGACTGTGCAGAATGTGCTGGTCTTCCGGTTTGCGAACGGTATTTTCGAGCCGATCTGGAACCGGAATTACGTCGATCACGTGCAGATCACGGCGGCGGAGGATATCGGGATCGAGGGGCGCGGACCGTTTTACGAAAAGGCGGGTGCGCTGCGCGACGTGGTGCAGAACCATATGATGGAGCTGCTCTCGTTCATCGCGATGGAGCCGCCGGCGAGCTTTGCGGCAGAGGCGGTGCGGCGGGAAAAGATCAAGGTCTGGAGCTCGATCAAACCGCTGAATATTTTCGATTGCGTACGCGGGCAGTACGGGCCGGGCATTGTGAACGGGCAAATGGTGAAAGGGTATCGCGAAGAGGACCGCGTCGATCCGAATTCGCAGACGGAGACCTACGCGGCGCTGCGGCTGGAGATCGAGAACTGGCGGTGGGCAGGCGTGCCGTTCTATCTGAGGGCGGGCAAGCGGCTGGCGGAGCGAGTGACGGAGATTACGATCCAGTTCAAGCAACCGCCGATGTTACTTTTTGGCGCGGGCGCGCACGGGCCGTGCACGGAGATCCAGCCAAACGTGCTGACGATGCGCATCCAGCCGGATGAAGGAATTTCTCTGCGTTTTGGGGCCAAGGTTCCCGGTCCGCAGATGGCGGTATGCCCCGTGATTATGGATTTCGGCTACGCGCAGGCGTTCGGAGCGTCGTCGGCGAATGGATACGAGCGGCTGCTGCTGGATGCGATGCTGGGGGATCAGACGCTGTTCGCGCATCGCGACGGCGTGGAGACCACGTGGGCGCTGTATACGCCGGTGCTGGAGGCGTGGGCGAAAAAGGTTCCGCAGACGTTTCCGAATTACGCGGCGGGAACGCGGGGTCCGGAGT
>JASIAO010000489.1 GCA_030041955.1 Acidobacteriaceae bacterium
ATGTAGTCGGGATCGCTGTTGACCGATGCAGCGGACTGCACGTATGCGGCGGAGATGCCGCTGCCGACGAATCCGGTCTGGAGGGCGTAGTCGAGGTCGACGGAGACGAGCGAGTTCGCGGAGAATCCGGCGGCGTCGGAAGCGGCGAGCGCCAGGAAGGTCGCGGTGGATCCGGCGGCGAGGCTCACGGCGGGCACGCCTTTGGAGCCGGAGGCGTTGGGCGTGGCGTCGGCGGCGGGCACGATGAGGTTCATGTGCTGCGAGCCGCACGCCAGCGCCATCGAAAGCTTGCTCCACGCCTTGAATCGGAAGGAAACCGTGGCGTCGATGTTCTCGCGAACCTGATATCGCGTCGTGCCGGGACTGCCGGTGACGAGCTCGCCGTATTTGCTCGAGGATTTGCGGGCGAAGTTCTCGATCCAGCCGAGGCTGACCCACGGCGACGGCGGCGCGTCGAGCGCGAACTGGCCGTTGACGGAGGGATCGAAGAGCGTGGGCTGGCGTGCGATGCGATTGACCGGCGCAAAGTAGGCGCGCACACTGCGGCCGATGGGCGGCAGCGGGCGCAGCGGGGTGACGGCGGGTGTGCTCATTGCTCCCCCTGCTCCTGAAATGCAAAGACAGTGACTTTAGCGGTGCGGCTGAGGCGGTCGCGAAGCGTCACGATGGGGCCGAATTCCGGTTCGGACCAGAAGACCATCGTCTCCATCGCGGCCGCGGGCGTCTGCGTGTAGTTCATCTTTTGTGCCGAGTACGGATACAAAAGGCGGAAGATCTCAGAATCCATTTCCTCGAGGGCGCGTCCGCGGTCGAGTCCCGCGTTTGCCTGGGTTCCGGCGGTCGCGTACTGGATCTCGCAGGTCAACTGGGCGAGGATGGCCGGAAGCTGTTGGTCGGCGGCGAGGCCGGTCCAGGTGAGGGAGAAGACGTCGAGGATGGGCTGAGCCATCGGCGCTTCGGCGTCCGCGACGAGGATGCCGGGACGCGAGACGGAGCGCAGCGTCATGGAGCGGGCGGGATTCACCGTCGCCAGGCGGTTGCGCAGCGTAATGTAAAACGTGTCTTTGGCGTTTTGCATGGGTTTCCTCGGAAGAGCAGAGATCAGCGATCAGTGATCAGCGATCAGGGCAGCTCTTCCCGGTTTTTTCTGTTTTCTGTTCTCTGATCTCTGTTCGCTGATTTACACCGGCCATTCGCCGCAGGCTTCCTGTAACAGCAGCCGATACAAATAGAGCTCACCCTGAGATTCGGAGGCGGAGATGGCCTCGATGAGGAAGAGCTTGCCGGCGACGACCACGCCGCTGGCCATCGTGAAGAGCGTCTGCGCGGAGCTGAGTTTCTGCTGGCCGACGGCGGCTTCGACGGCCTGCGCGGAGACGAGCAGCTCGTACTTCGGCAGCGCCCCGTCCTGCATGGAGACGCGCGCTTTGCGAAAGACTACGGGCGCGAGCGGCAGCGAGAGAAAGCCGGGCGAGTCGAGGCCGATCTGGCCGGCGTTGCTGGAGTCGCCCTGAAGCGGCGGCATCTGCAGGCAGGCGGTGGTTCCTCCGTCGGCGCGCAGCAGGGCAGCGGCGACGCGGCGCGCCACCCCGCAGGGAATTTGCGTGCTGAGGTCGGCCATGGTTTAGCCCATCCTCATGGAAACCCAGGGCTGCAGCAGCGCTTCGACGGTGGGATCGACGAGCGCGCCGGCGAAGTACTGGAGCTGGAGGGTATCGATCTTCGACGATTTGACGTTGAGCCCGGGCGTCGCCTGGGCGTTCTTCACAATCTGCGCGCAGGCGCACAGGATGGCGCTGGGCAGGGTGGCGAGACCCGCGGTGTAGGTGACGGCGACTTCGTTGTACGGCAGGCCGAGGATGTTGAGCGGAAAGACGAGCTCGCCCGTATCGGGGACGAAGTCGACGGTGGTCGGATCAACCGCGGTCCACGCGCCGGGCAGGGAAAAGGCCCAGAGGATTTCTTCCTGGAGCGGATAGACGGTCTGGCCGCGGCGCGGTTTCGCGTAGCGCGCCTGGATGGAGACGAAAGGCGAGGTGGCAGGCGCGACGGCGACCAGCGGCAGATGGCTGAGGCGCGCGGTCTGCGAGCCCTCCACCATGCGCAGGCGCTCGGTGTACTGCGTGGGATTGAGGCTGGTGCGGCGGCAGTGGGCGTCGATGATCGACGACGCCGCGGTGATCCAGTCGCTGGTGACGTCGGGCGCGAGGCCGTAGGTCTGGTATTGGGTGGGCTGCAGATAACAGGACATGGTTTCTCCTTGAAGCAGGCAGCGGTTAGCTCGCAGCTGGCAGCTGACAGCGAGTTAGCCAGCAGCGGATAGCCCGGTGCTATCAGCCACCAGCCACGAGCTGCACCCCTGCGAGCGCGGGTTTTCGCTCGCAGGGATGAGAGCCGGGTTGGGGCTGCGTCCTACCGGTCCACGAGCACCTGATAGTGCGCGTAGCTGGCGCCCTTCACCACCGGCGCGCCGAACTTCACGGCCACATACTGCGAGGCCAGCGAGCCAGGCACGCCGAGCTGGAAGACGCGCGGGTTGGGATCCGAGAGCCAGTGGTACTCGATCAGGTTCTCGGTCACGATGTACGCCGGCAGCACCGCGGAGCCCGAGCCGGGCGTGCCGGTGTAGGCCAGCGACCAGTCGGGAATGAGCGGCAGCTCGCCCGCCTGCGTGACCAGCATCTTCACCGTAAAGCCGGCGGCGATTTCCTTCGTGTTCAGGACCACGTTGAACTCGGTCTTCATCTCGCGGTCCAGCAGGTCGAGCAGCACCGGGTTGGCGTAGATGGCCGTGGGCCGTACCGCGTAGCTGGTGTTGGCCACCATCTGCGCGATCGTCGACTTGAGGCCGTCGGTGATGGAAGCCGTCGT
>JASIAO010000490.1 GCA_030041955.1 Acidobacteriaceae bacterium
GTGTTCATGAAGTAGTAGTCGTCGCCGTCGTTGTAGAGGAACTCCATGGGGATTTCGTCGACGATGACGCGCTCGATGGGGTCGGGGGAGCGGAAGCGCTCCACGAACATGGCGCCGGTGCGGATGTTGCGGAGTTTGGCCTGGATGAAGGCGCGCAGGTTGCCGGGGGTGCGGTGCTCCACGGAGAAAACGAGGTGGAGATCGTTGTTGTGCTTGATGATCATGCCCGGACGCATTTGGGTGGCGGGAATCGCCATAGGGTGAAGCTCCTTACGGAAATTTTGCGGAATGTGGCGGCAGAAAGTGCCGCGGGCGGCGGCCATGCGAGGACCGCACAGGTACATACTCCGGCAGGTTTGATTTTAGCGCAGCGGCATCGAACAGCCGTATGCAATGAAGGACCGGGACGTCGCCGCGGCCCTCCAGGACGCAGGACTGCGGGTGGGGCTGTCCCACCATTACGCTTCGCTCCATCCTGGGCTAATTTCGATTCCTCCCTCCGGGAGGGCCGAAGTGCATCGGCGTCCTTCAGGAGCCACCGAAGATGCGTTTGAAGAAGTGGCCGATGTGTCCGAAGAAACCGCGGTGGGGCTTGGGCGGAACCGGAGTTGGAGCGGGCGCGGGGGTGGCCGCCGGCGGTGGTGGGGTGGGGTCGTTGGCGTTGTAGACGAGCGGGACCTGGACTTCGGCGTGAATCTGGCCGGCGGGGACGGCGGGAGTGGTGGACGGCGGCGGGGCGGGCGCGAGGCCTTCGCTCTGAGCGAGCGGGAAGGGGTTCTGCCTGGCAGCGGAGTTCGGTTTGGCTCCGGGGTGATTGGGATTCACGGCGGCGACGGATTCCGTTAGCGTCGATGGGCAGCCGCAGGGCTCGGTTTCGTTGTCGACGACTTCGTTGAGGCTGCCGTGCTCGAAGAGGACGCGCTGGTTGGGCTGGATGCGGTAGGCGCCGCCGGAGAAGAGATTCGTGGCGAGGACGTAGGGCGCCTGGTCGCCGTGATTGTCGACGCAGGTGTCGCCCTGCTGGCTGATGCGCAGGCTGAGGTTGGCCTGGCCGGGCGGCGAGATGAGGATGCGGAGGTCGGGGGTTAGGATGACGTCGGAATACTGGCCGGGGGTGTAGTGGGCCTCGAAGGCGCCGCGGTCGAGGGCGATCATGATGGCGCTGCCGGGGGTGGTGTTGTCGGTGGCGAGATGGATTTTGGTGGTGGCGCAGACGTCGAGCGTGCCGCCCCGGGTGAGGGTGACGTGGGCGGTCTGGTCGCCGGCGGTGATGCTGCTATTGTTGCCCATGGTGGCGCGGCCGTCGGAGACGATGAGCGAGCCGGAGAGCGAGACGCCCTGGATGGGCACGGTGGCGATGGGCTGCTCCGCTGGTTGCGCGGGGGCGGTTTGTGCGGGGACTGACGCGGGCGGCGGAGTGGGTTGCTGGGCGAATGCGCTCGCGGCGAGGCAAGCGGCGGCGATAGAGGCGAAGGCGAGACGACGCACGGCGCTACAACTCCAGAAAATTCTGAATGAGGCGCTTGCCGTCGTCGGTGAGCACGCTTTCGGGGTGGAACTGGACGCCTTCCACGGGGAAGCGGCGATGGCGCAGGCCCATGATGGTGCCGTCGGCGGTGCGCGCGGAGATTTCAAGGTCGGCGGGCAGGCCTTTTTCTTCGACGATGAGGGAGTGGTAGCGGGTGCAGGTCATGGGCGAGGCGATGCCCCGAAAAATGGTGCGGCCGTCGTGCTCCACCGAGCTGGTTTTGCCGTGCATCAGCTTCGGCGCGCGAATGACGTTGCCGCCGAAGGCCGCGCCGATGGCCTGATGGCCGAGGCAGACGCCGAGGATGGGGACTTTGCCGGCCATGCGGCGGATGAGGTCGATGGAGATGCCGGCTTCGTGCGGCGTACAGGGGCCGGGCGAAAGCACGATGCGCTCGGGGGCGAGGGCTTCGACTTCGTCGACGGTGAGCTCGTCGTTGCGGCGGATGACGAGGTCTGCGCCCAGCTCGCCCATGTACTGAACGAGGTTGAAGGTGAACGAATCGTAATTGTCGAGAACAAAGACCACGAGATCAGTTTATCGGGTTCGGCGGGCGCGCCAGGGGTGGTGAGCTACTCGAAGAGCTTGGGCCCGGGCTCGGCGGTGCGCGATTTCTTTGCGGGGCTCTTTGCCGGTGCGGCCGAGAGGATGCCGAGGAGCTCGCGCAGCTCACCGCGGAGGCGCTGGAGCTTTGCCTGGATGGCGGGGGAGCTGCCGTTGCCCTGGATGAGCGGGAGCTGCGGGGATTTTGTGCGGGCGGATTCCTGCGAGAGCACGGCGCGCGCGCCGGCAATGGTGTATCCCTCGTCGTGCAGGAGGCGGCGGATGCGGATGGCGAGCTCGACGTCGCGGCGGCGATAGAGGCGCTGGCCGGTACCGCTCTTGTTGGGGCGGAGCTGCGGGAATTCGGTTTCCCAGAAGCGCAGGACGTAGGCTTCGACGCCGCATAGCTTCGCCACATCGCCGATGCGGAAATAGAGCTTGTCGGGTATGACGGGATCGCGGGGAGCGCGGCGCTGGACTGCGTGTTTCGCCATGAGGAGCCTGACGGGAGCCGCGGCGTGCGCGGCTCCTTGCAGGCAAGTATAGGACAGCAAAGGGCGCGCAGCGCAAGAGATTGCGCGGTGGAGAAGTGGGGCCTAATCCACGATGGGCGTGCGCGCGGGCGATTTGGGCGGGGCGGCGCGGAGATACTGCGGCGGCCAGGAGATGGTTTCGCCGAGCGCGGCGGCGGCGTGGAGCGGCCAGTAGGGATCGCGGAGAAATTCGCGGGCGATGATGACCAAATCGGCCTGACCGGTGCGGAGGATGTGCGCGGCCTGCGCGGGGTCGGTGATCATGCCGACGGCGCCGGTGAGGATGCCGGTTTCGCGGCGGATGGCTTCGGAAAACGGCGTCTGGTAGCCGGGGCCGACGGGAATCTGCGCGCCGGCGACGTTGCCGCCGGAGGAGACGTCGATCAGATCGACGCCGCGGTCGCGGAGCAGAGCGGCGAGGTGGATCGAAGAGGCGAGATCGAAGCCGCCTTCGGTCCAGTCGGTAGCGGAGATGCGAACGAAGAACGGACGCGGACGCGTCCAGACGGTACGGATGGTGTCGACGACTTCGAGGAGGAGACGAGCGCGATTCTCGAGGGTGCCACCGTATTTATCCTGGCGGCGATTGCTGATGGGCGAGAGGAATTCCTGGAGCAAATAACCGTGGGCAGCGTGGATCTCGATGACATCGAAGCCGGCGCGGTCGGCGCGAACGGCGGCGGCGCGGAAACTCTCGAGAACGTGGGCGATGCCGGCGGAGTCGATTTCGTGCGGCTGGGGATAATTCGGCGCAAAAGGAATGGCGCTGGGAGCGACAACGTTGGTCCAGCCGCCGTTGTCCGGAGTGACCATGCCTTCCCCGAGGAATGGAGACCAGGTACTGGCTTTGCGGCCGGCGTGGGCAAGCTGGATGCCGGCGCGAGCGCCCTGGGAGTGCAGAAAGGTGACGATGCGGCCGAGGGGTGCGATGTGCTCGTCCTTCCAGAGGCCGAGATCCTGCGGGCTGATGCGGCCGTCCGCGGCGACCGCCGTGGCCTCGGTGAAGATGAGACCGGCGCCGCCGACGGCGCGGCTGCCAAGGTGGACCAGATGCCAGTCCGTCGCGAAGCCGTCGACGCAAGAGTACTCGCACATAGGAGAAACCACGATGCGGTTGGGGAGGCTGAGGGAACCGATGGCGAGAGGCGAAAAAAGCTGGGATGTCATGTCTGACCTTTGGATGTGGAAGGGTTGGAATCGTCGCGCGGGCGATCGCGGCTGTGCGGAGGCGAAAAAAGAGGCTTCGTGTGGACGAAGCCTCTGCGGAGCGCCGTGATGTGAGGAGGGCAGGTACTTGTTGCCTCCGTGGGAACCCTCTCCCAGAGGTATCCCGGGTAAACGCCAGCCCTCTACTACATCCTGGCAAGTAGCCGTTAAGCCATCAATATCTTGTGCCATGCGTGCGGGACTGTCAAGGGAAAAAGACACGGTTTATGGTTTAGTGGCCGGGAGTGGGGAACCATTGCTGTTCGGCGGGCAGCGGGTGGAGCCGGTAGAGGATGAGGAGATCCCGCTCGTCGGCGTCAAAGGCGGGAAAGGCCGCGACCTGCTCGACGGTGAACTGCGTTTGGAGGTCGGCGAGGGTGTCGTCGTCGATGGCGTTCCAGGCGGCGTACCAGGAGGGCTGATAGACATGGATGCGCAAGGTCAGGTCCCACGAGCCGTAGTCGTCGCAAATGGCGGGTAGATGCGTGGTGAGCGAGATCTGATCGCCGCTGATGGAGAGCAGCAGGCGGTTCGGCGCGGGGTGCGTATTGATGTAGCGGGTGAGGCTGGTGGCGGCGTTGAGCCAGGAGTATTCGGGATGGTGGATGTAGCGGAAGATGCAGGCTGTGCCGGCG
>JASIAO010000491.1 GCA_030041955.1 Acidobacteriaceae bacterium
CTCGATGGGGCAGGCGCGAAACGCTAACTCGCCTGCCTGCTAACGCCCTGTCTCGCTAACTGGCTTCACTCTCCAAACGCCCCGTGCACAAACGACCCCAGCCACCATCCGTCCAGAAACTTGTACGGAAACTCCCCCGTTGTGTAATGCCCGCACGGCAGCACCTTCGATACAAAATCCATCTCGTGCTCCGCAAACGCCCGCACCACCTGTTCCGAATACACCGGCAAAAACGTCAGATCGTACTGCGCGTGGATCACCAGCACCTTCTTCGCGTGCTCCGCAAACTTCCTCATGTAGGCGACCGGGCTGATCCCCATCCACAGCCGGTACAGCTGATCCTGCGTCAGCCCCGCCTGCTCGAAGCCTTCGCGAATATGCCGCGTGCTCTGCCCCGTCCACACCACATCCCCAAACGCCATCGACGCATGATTGAACGCGTTCACCCGCAGCCGCCGGTCGTGCGCGCTCGCAATGAACGCGTAACACGACCCCAGGCTCGTTCCCAGGATTCCGAATTCCTCGTAGCCTTGCGCCTCCAGCCAGTCCAGGCAACACCGCACGTCCACCACCGCCTGCCGCACCGAGGCGATCGTCCGCCCGATGTTCGCGCTCACCGCGTAATCCGAACGCTCGATCTCCGCCGGCCGCCGTATGTCGTGGAACGGCTTGCTCAGCCGCAGCGCCGAAATCCCGAACCGGTTGAACAGCCGGCACAGCGCGTTGTGGCTGAACGCATCTGCATTCCATTGCGGCATCACCACCATCGCCCGCCGCGGTCTCGTTGGTCTGAACTCTGAGGCCTGTACTCTGCGCTCTGTATCGGGCGCTGGATACCATCGCGCATTCGCCAGGTCGTTTTCCGGATACGGTGTCCGCACCGGCGACGTGAAGCGCAGAAACTGCGCCGGCGGCAGGCGCCCATCCTCGGCCAGCTGCTTCAGCTCCGCATCCCGCTTCAGCGTCTCCGGACGCACATTCGTCGGAAACAACTGCGGCGGCCGCTCTTCCAGCCGGAAATCCGTCGGTTTCTTGTACCCGTAGAACTCTTCGCTCCTCGCGACAATCGCCTCGTTCACTGCAACCATCGCCGCTTCCGCCGCGCCCGCACTACCGCCGGCCCGCTCCATCACCCCGCGCAGCCCCGCCGCATCGACAAAATCCGCGAGCCAGTCGAAGCCCCACTCCAGCGGCCGCACCACGCGGTTCTCATCGCGAGTCGTCAGCCTCGTCTCCCACGCCTCCATCCACTTTCGATAAAGATCGAATCCCATCCCTGATCTTTCTGCGCCCCCGGGTGGCCATTCAAGCCTTCGCTTGGCTTGAGTGGGGCCTGCTAACTCGCTAATTCGGCTGACATCACTCCACCATCATCCGCGGAACCCGCGGCGCAATCGCGCACAGCACTTCGTAGGGAATCGTCCCCGTCAGCTCCGCCAGATCCGCTGCCGTCACCCGCTGCCCCCCCTGCTCTCCGATCAGCACCGCTTCATCGCCGACCGCCGCACCCGTAATCTCCGTCACATCCGCCATCGTCTGGTCCATCGACACCCGACCCGCAATGGGCGCACTCTGTCCCCGCACGAGCACCCATCCCTTGTTGGAAAGCAGTCGGCTCAGCCCGTCCGCATACCCTGCCGGTAGCAGCGCCAGCCGCGTTCGCCGCCGCGCCGTGAACGTTCCTCCATACCCGACCATCGTCCCCGCCTCAATCTGCCGCAGCCCGCTGATCCGCGCCTTCCACGCGAGCACCGGCTGCAGTTCCGCGCCAATTCCGCTGTGCGGTGCATATCCGTATAGGGAGATCCCCGTCCGCACCATCCGTCGCGCGCCGATCCGCCGCGCCAACTCCGTCACCGCCGCCGTACTTTGCGCCAGCGTATCGGCCGAGCTTCCTGCACTCAACAACTCAGGCCGGATCCCGCTCCGCACAATCGTATCCACCGCGGTTGCCAGTTGCCGTACCTGGCTGGCGGTCGCCTCCGCATCGTCCGGCGAATGAAAGTGCGTCATCACTGCTTCCACGCGCAGCGGCGACCCCTGTTCAAGCCGCGCCAGCAGCGGCTCCAGCCGCTCCGGCTGCACGCCCTGGCGCGACATCCCGGTGTCGATCTCGAGATGCACCGCGACACCCCCTGCGCCCAATCCGCACCGCCGCGCTGCATCCTCCAGCAGCTCCAGATGTCCCAGCTCCCACACCGAGGGCGTCAGCCCATGCTCGATCACCGCCTCCGCCTCGCCCGACCACACGCCCGAGAGCGCGATGATCCGGGGGGTGGCCCATTCAAGCGTGCGTTTGGCTTGAGTGGGGGCTGTCAGCGCCTGCCGCAGCGCCACCGCTTCTTCCACGCAGGTCACGGCAAACCACCGCGCTCCGTCCTCACCGAGCGCCCGCGCGCACGCCTCCAGCCCATGCCCGTAGGCATTGGCTTTCACTACGGCGACAGTTTCGGTCTCCGCGCCCGCGCTCCGGCGCAGCAGCCGAAAATTGTGGATCAGCTTGTTCCTGGAAATCTCAGCCCAGATCGGTCGTGTGGGTATCATCAGGGCACAAAATCACAATGCGGAAAAACCCGAGTATTCGCGGCACAGCTTCCTAAACGCTAATCGCTAAAAGGTAACTGCTCGCCGCAGCACTCTAAACCCTAAACCGTAGCCCGTAACCCCTGGCTCTTCAGTTCTGCGGAATATTCCCATTCTGCGCCGTGTTCGGCTCGGTCGACTGCTTGCCCTTATAGAAAAACGGAATATGGAACGGCTCCTCAGCGCTGCTCTTATCCTGTCTCTTCTTGCCTGAGCCCGGCGTCACTTCCACCACCGCCGTCCGCTGCGCGTTCACACAGTCCCAGCGGTCGCGCTCGTGCGCGTAGACGTGTGTAAAAATCCCCCGCTCCTCGCGGTCGTGTCCATCCGTCCGCCACTTCATGATGTACGTGCCGCTCACCACTGCCATTTCGCCGAACATCCGCACGCTCACCACGCGCTGCTCCATGCTTACCGGCGCCGTGGTCTTTTCGAACAAATCCGCGATCTGCTGGTTCCGCGTGGTCACGTCGCCCGTCGCCGAGATGCCAACATACACCGGAGACAACAAATTCTCCATCGCGTACTGGTCGGCGCTCACTACCGCCTTGCTCCACTGGTCTTCGTATCCCTGGAACTGCAATACTTCCGGCGGCTTCGTCTGCCCCGGCGCGGCTGACTCAGCCTGCTGCCCCTGCGCTATCCCTGCGACGCACAGAGCGCACCCAAGCGCCGCCATCCATGCTGATTTCGTCATAAACACATCCGTTTCGTGGGGATGTCTGTATTTTAGACTTTCCTCCGCGCCCCAGCCATCCGCGCCCCTGGTTTCTGCGCCGATTTTCACAAACGGCCTCGGTTCTCCGTGATTTGCACAAGCGTCGGCCGCACCCCATTCCGTCCTAAACTTGAACTGCCGTCAATCGCCGCTCACCGGCCGCTGATCGCTGGTCACTAATCGCTCACCGTCGTTTCCTAACTCGTAAACCGTAGCCCGTAACCCCTGTCTCGATGGCCACCACCCCCGATATCGAATTCGAACGCGGCCTGCCTGCATCTCTCGACGCCGAGCGCACCATCCTCGGAGCCATCCTGCTCGACAACCACGCCTACTCCGAAGCCGCGAGCACTCTCCGCGTCGAGGACTTCGCGCTCACCGCGCACCAACGCGTCTTCGCCCGCATGGGCGAACTCATCGACCTCAACCGAGTCGTCGACATCGTCACCCTCTCCGAGGAGCTGGCCCGCCGCAAGGAAATCGAGTCCGTCGGCGGCGTCGCATGGCTCGCCTCGCTCACTGAAGGCCTGCCCCGCCGCCTCTCCATCGAGGAATACGTCCGCATCGTCAAGGACAAATCCCTCCTCCGCCAGCTTATCCAGGTCTGCTCCGGCGCCATCTCCCGCGCCGCCGATCAGAGCGAGGACGCCCTCGACGTCCTCAACGCCGCCGAAACCTCGCTGCTCGAAGTCACCGAGAGGGGCATCACCCGCGGTTTCTCCTCGGTTCACGACATCGTCGCAGGCTCCTTCCGCAACATCGACAACCTGTATAAGGAGGGCCGCGAGGTCACCGGCCTCGCCACCCACTTCGACGAGCTCGACCGCATGACCAGCGGCCTGCAGAACTCCGAGCTGGTCATCATCGCGGCGCGCCCCTCGATGGGCAAGACCGCCTTCGCCATCAACATCGCGCAGAATGTCGCCATCCGCGGCGCCAACCACGTCGTCGCCGTCTTCTCGCTGGAAATGTCGAAGGAGTCGCTGCTGCGCCGCATGCTCGCGTCGGAAGCCCTCGTCGACTCGCAGAAAATCCAGAAAGGCTTCCTCCTCCGCGAAGACCGCGACAAGCTCACCAACGCGCTCGAGCGCCTCGTCGAAGCCCGCATCTTCGTCGACGACACCCCCGGCATCTCCCTCACCGAGATGCGCGCCAAGGCCCGCCGCCTGCGCCAGTCCGCAGGCTCGCTCGACCTCATCGTCGTCGATTACCTGCAGCTCATGACCGCCGGAACCTCCGGCCCCAATGCGCGCCGCTACGAGAACCGGACCCAGGAGGTCTCCGCCATCTCCCGCGGCCTCAAAGCCCTCGCCAAGGAGCTGAACATCCCCGTCATCGCGCTCTCTCAGCTCTCGCGCGCCTCCGAGCAGCGCGGAGGCGACAAAAAGCCCATGCTCTCCGACCTCCGCGAGTCGGGCTCCATCGAGCAGGACGCCGACGTGGTCGCCTTCATCCATCGCGAGAGCTACTACACGCGCAACAGCGGCGAGGAGCCCGATCCGGACACTGACAACAAAGCCGAGATCATCATTGCCAAGCAGCGCAACGGCCCCACCGGCTCGATCGAATTAGCCTGGGTCGGCCGCTGCACCCGCTTCGACAACCTCGCCTACGGCAACCAAGGCGGCGAATACTGACCGTTCTCGGCCCCGGCCTGACCTGGGTTGCCGTGGCATTTGACGACGAGTATTCGCGCCGGGGATTTCCCGCGTCTTCGGTGCGCCTGGATCGATCCCATTACCTGCCGATGACGCCAATTTTGTAGACCAGCAGCACGAGGACCGTCAGCACTGCGATCCAAGCGGACAGAATATAGCGCCGGAAGAAATACAGGGTGACGCCCGCCCAGCAGCAGCAGGCAGCGATCAGAGCGCCGCCAACATACGGCATTGCCGGCGCTGGAGAAAATCCCGGGCCATGGACGTGCCGAAGCCGGAAGATCTCACCCAGCGTCCTCATCACGATGAGGAACTGCACCGTGATTCCCAGCTGCGCCCAGCGCTCTCCGGTCACGGGGGAAATTGTAATCTGGACACAGGCTGGCTTCCGGCAGCCCAAGCAGCCGATCGCCGCGAATTCCCCCTACGCCTGCCCCCTCCAGCTTCGCCATCAGGCGCGCCCGCACCGGCTCCTCCACAAACGCCGCCCGCAGCGCGGCGCGATTACAGGCCTGCAACTCCTCGTCGCTCCACCCAAAATGCTCCCGCAGCCGCGCGTACTCCTGCTCCAGCGTCACATTCGTGATCGTCCGCGTGTCCGTGTTGATCCCCACCGAGACCCCCGCGCGATACATCCGATCCACCGTGTGCTCCGCATAACTCGCCGCCGCACGCGTCTGCACGTTGCTGGTCGGACACATCTCCAGGTGAATCTGCTCCCGCCGCAGGTGCTCCACCAGCGCTGCGTCTTCCTCGCTCCGCACCCCATGCCCGATCCGCGACGGCTCCAGCATGCGCAGCGTTTCCCACACGCTCGCCGCGCCGCACGCCTCGCCGGCGTGAGCCGTCCGCGCCAAGCCGCGCTGCGCCGCGTACCGGAACGCCGCCACGTGCGCATCCAACGGATACCCGGCTTCGTCCCCGGCGATGTCCAGCGCCGTCACCCGGCTGCCGCGGAACTGCTCCACCAGCCGCGCAGTTTCAAGGCTCTGCGCCGCGCTAAAGTGCCGCAGCGTGCACAGAATCAGCCGCGCCTCGATTCCCGTCGCCGCAATCGCCGCCTCCGTCGCCCGATCCACGGTCTCGACCACGGTCTCCGCCGTCAGCCCCTCCAGCAGGTGCAGCAGCGGCGCGAACCGTATCTCCGCGTAGATCACGCCGTCCGCCGCGAGCTGCGCAAACAGATCCTCAGTCACCAGCCGCAGCGCCTCGCGCGTTTGCATTAACTTGAATCCCCGCGGCGCTCGCGTCAGAAAATCGGCAAGGCTCGCGCACTGCGGCGGCGCGATGAACTCCGCTTCATACTGCTCGTGGGA
>JASIAO010000492.1 GCA_030041955.1 Acidobacteriaceae bacterium
AACCTACAGCTTCAGCCCGTCATCCCTCGCGGCGCCCGGCTCCGGCACCACCGACTTCAACCTCACCGTCTCCCGCAGCGCGAAGACAGGCACCTACGCGATCACCATCACCGGGACGGGCGGCAACCAATCCCACACCACCACTCTCACGTTTGAAGTGCGGCGCTGACCCAGTCACGCTGCACGTTCACCAAAGGCCCGGATTCCCACGATCCGGGCTTTTTTCTGTCTGCAGCCGAGGGTCTCCGCGGGCTGCGATCGCTATTCCAGGCGCCGAATTGGCGTGCTATTCTTCCGGATTCCCTGAATTTACCGGAGGAACTCCCACGATGTTTGCACGCTCCAGCCGTACGATTGCGCTGTTCCTTCTCATCACACTGCCGCTGTTTGGCGCACAGAAGCACAAAAAGACCGAAGCCGCACCGCCAGCGGGGGTGGCTGCCACGAATCCCGACGTGGGACCATGGAGCGAGCCGCAGCCCGCAGTAGAGCAGCTGGATCTCGTCATGTACGAGCGCATTCGCGAGGAAGGCCTGCAGCACTCGCACGTGATGGATTACGCGTCGGCGCTGGCCGACGACATTGGGCCGCGGCTGACCGGCTCGCCGAACATGGCGAAGGCGAACGCGTGGACGCGCGAACAACTGACGGCGATGGGCTGCGCAAACGCTCACCTGGAGGACTGGGGCGAGTTCGGGATGGGATGGCAGCAGCTGAACACGTGGGTGCGCATGACGTCGCCGGATACGGCGGTGTTCATCGCGCAGGCCACGCCGTGGTCTCCTTCGACGAATGGGCCGGTGACCGGGGATGCAATGCTGGTGAATATCCAGGAGGATGCGGACTTCGCGAAGTATCAGGGCAAGCTGGCGGGCAAGATCGTGCTGCTGGGCGAGATGAGGCCGGTGCCGCCTGTGGATCAGCCCTTCCTGGTCCGCTATACGGATCAGCAGTTGGCCGATATGGCGGAGTATCCGGTGAACGGCAATGCAGGCATGGCGCCGGAGATGCAGCAGCGCATGCGAGCGATGATGCAGCGGCGGCGGCTGACGGACAAGATTGCGGAGTTTCTTGCGGATGAGAGGGTGGCGGGCGTGATTGTGCCTAGCCGCGACGGGCGCGACGGCGGCGGCTCGGGAGGCACGATCTTCGACGACAATGGCGCGGCGCTGGGCCGCACGCCGTACATTCGCGGGCATGAGGTGAAGGTTCCTGTGGTGGTGGCGGCCATCGAGAACTACGGGCGCGTGGTTCGGCTGCTGGATGCGCACGTTCCGGTGCAGATCCAAATGGACGTGGAGACGAAATTTACCGGGGACCACGAGCACGGCTACGACACCGTGGCAGAAATTCCGGGCACCGATCCGCAGCTCAAGGATCAGGTGGTGATGGTGGGCGGACACCTCGACAGCTGGATCGCCGGAACCGGCGCGACGGACAACGGTGCGGGCGCGGTGGTGGCGATGGAGGTGATGCGCATTTTGAATGCGCTGCACGTGCAGCCGCGGCGGACCATCCGCATCGCACTGTGGAGCGGCGAAGAGGAGGGCCTGTTCGGATCGCGCGGATACGTGCGCGACCACTTCGGGTCGGCACCGCTCTCGACCGCTCCCGATCAGTTGGCGCTGCCGGAGTTTATGCGGCGCGCGGCAGGGCCGCTCGAACTGAAACCGGAGCAGCGGCTGATCTCGGCGTACTTCAACCTCGATAACGGATCGGGCAAAATCCGCGGCGTGTACCTGCAGGGGAACGCGGGCGTGGCGCCGATCTTCGCGCAGTGGATCGCGCCGCTGAAGGATCTGGGCGTGACCACGCTGACAATGCGGAACACGGGCGGCACCGATCACCTGTCGTTCGACGCAGTGGGGATTCCTGGATTCCAGTTCATCCAGGATCCGCTGGACTACGAGACGCGCGTGCACCACTCGAACATGGACGTGTACGAGGAGATTCAGCCCGCCGACCTGAAGCAGGCGGCGACCGTGGAAGCAATCTTCGTCTATAACGCGGCGATGCGGGACCAGATGCTGCCACGCAAGCCGCTGCCGCATCCGGAGCTCGAGCAGAATGCGCCGCTGCCGAATCTGTTTCCGGACGCAGACTAGCTGCCCAGGGGACTGGCCGTCCAGGCGCGCGCCAGACAAAGGCTCAACAAGGTGAGTGGCGGAGAAGCCGCTGCCGTCTGATGGACTGGGTTCAGTCGCCGGCTAAGTTAACGAAGTACTTAATGCTGGCGCAGAAGGATTCGGCAGCTCGGGACTGACGCATTCCACAAAGAGGCACCAGTCGCAGACAGCTTCGAAGGCATGGGCGCCATAGCGTCCGCCGCCCGTGAGCACCGGCTGCGGCGGGGTGAAACTGATGGCGATGCGCATGGCCTGGCCTTCCTGGTCGCAGAGCCCGGCTTTGGCCGCGGATTCTTCCGCCTCGCGGCGTGATCTCCTCTGCGCGTCGGAGTTGGCCGGCTTCTGGCCGAGGGCGCTCTCGCCGCGAGCCGATCCCGAAGCCTCGTAGTACTGGTCGGGGAGCAGGGTAAAGCGCGAGGAAGGCCGGAACGCTGAAGTTTTGTTCGGCGCCGGGGCGACCGGCGCATCCGTTTCGGTGACTTCTGCCTGCCAGTGACAGAGCGCTCTCGTGTACGCGCCGCTTCGGTTGATGCCCTCGGTGCAGGGGTCAAAGGTGAAAGTCAATATCACGGTGGAGAAGGTCACATCGGAGAGCGCGGGAAACTTCTCCAGCCAATCCGAGATGTCGCGGAGCGCCTGCTGCTTGGCGGTTAGCCGCGCCTCAGAACAATCGTTGCGGTGGGAGCCGGGGGCAGTGCCCTGACCCAGCATAGGAACCTCCGGAGGAGGAAATGCGCGAGCGGCTGCGAGCGATTACACAGCATGATACGGCGGAATTGGGGGCGGTTGGTGTGACGCCGGACACCGGCGGATGTTCGCGTATCCGAGGAAGCAACGGCGGGATGGGGTGAGGAGTCCGGGAGACAGCCACGAAGGTGTGCCTCGGGGCGAGATTTTTCGGGTGTGACAACAACGCAAGTGCTGGAAACAGGCGGGTTAGCGATGCCGGCCGAGCCGACAACATGGCGAAGGCAGGGGTAGAGGCTGGTGATAGGGCGAGCGCGGTCTGAGAGAGGGTTTATCCCGCATCTGCCAAGACCGGGCAGAAGCCATTCGACTCGTCTTCGGCTCGCTCTGCGCAGGCTATGGGGTAGGCGGTGAAGACTGCGGGGGGGCGCGCTTCTTCCCTTTCGCTCTACACTGGCAACACCATGGGAACGGAACCGCAGACCGGGCTCGCAGCGACCACAACCATTCGCACCTCGGAGACCGGCTGGCTGCCGCGGCTGACCCGTGCGTATCGGGAGCGAGCGCAGGTGGAGCTGATCGACGATGCGGCGGTGGGCGTGGATCCAGCGACGCAAAGCCTGCTGCAGATGGGGCTGGCCGGGCGGCTGACCCGACGGGAGTGGACCGCGGTAGCCGTGGCCGGCGGGATGACGGTGTTGGGCGCGGCCATGGTGGTGCTGGCGGTGATGGATCCCGACCCGACCAGCAAGCTGGGACTGCTGGTCGGCAGCGGAGCGCTGCTGGCGCTGACGGGCGGATTCCAGACCATCCGGCTGCTCACCCGGCTGAAGCCTCCATCGATCCGCGTCGGGCGCGACGGCGTGCACATCGACTGGAACTAGGACGCTCTCTGCGCGCGCTCTGGTCATGCCCAATCGGCTCAACGTGGCCATGGCGCACTCGCCACTGATGGAAGAGAATGGTAGCCCCGATGCCTTTTGTCGTCGCCGCCGCACGCCCGCTCGCCGTCGCCGTCTTCATTGCTGCCTTTCACCAGCCGCGGATCGTCCTCGCGACGTACAGCGCAGGCGCAGTGATCCTGATCCTCGGCTTCATCCGCGCCTTCCGCGTCGACATCCCCCGGGCCCGCGGCCTCGACAAGGCCGTCTGGCTCGGCCCGGTCCTCTACGCCGCGCCCCTCGCGGTCTTTAGCGCCGAGCACTTCACGGCGACGCGCTCCATCGCCAGCCTCGTCCCGCGCTGGATTCCATGGCACATGTTCTGGGCCATTTTCGTCGGCATGGCGCTGCTCGCCGCCGCGCTCAGTTTCGCGGTGCGCCGCGTGGCCGGCCTCGCCTCCGCGCTGCTGGGACTAATGTTCTTCCTCTTCGTTGTGCTCATGGACGTGGAGGGTCTGGCGCGCCATCTCCACAACCGCTTTGCCCAGGCGCTCACCCTGCGCGAGCTGTCGTTCAGCGCGTGCGCCTTCGGTCTGGCCGCAGCCCTGGCCACCGGCAACTGGCGGCCCGCCGCTCAGCGCCTCGCCACCGCCGCGAGGTATATCGTCGGGTTCGCAGTCACCTTCTACGGTGTCGAACACTTCCTGCATCCGCAGTTCGTTCCGGTCATTCCGCTCGAGCTGCGGCTGCCTGCGTATATTCCCTCCCATCTCCTGATTGCGTATGGAGTGGGCGCGGTGCTGATCGCTGCGGGTCTGGCGATGCTCGCCAACTGGCACGCCCGCGCGGCCACCACGATCCTCGGCATCGTGATCTGCACCGTCACGCTTATCGTCTATGGGCCGATCCTTGCCGTGCATCCGGCCGACATCGACGTGGGCATGAACTACTTCGCCGACACACTCTGCTTCGGCGGCGCAATCCTGTGCCTGGCCGCGTCCATTCCGATGGAGCACCGGGAACCTTCCTCGCAGCCCAGTCCGTCTTACCCTGCACCGGCAGACTGACATCGGAAACAGCACCTTCACCCGAATTGCCAGCAGCCTTCGACCGGGTGCCGGGGTATTCACAATCCTCCCGCTGACGGACAATACACGGGGCATCGTGTCTCCGTAACATAGGTCGGAGAACGAAATGTCCTGCGTGGCATCGTCGTCGCCCTGTGCGTTGGCGCCAGCCCACTCATGACAACGGAATTACAAAATCCCAGGGAGGGACAGAGCAATGGCGGCAGATCAATCAGGAGTTTTTTCCGGCGAAGGGTTCGCACCCGACGATCATACGCAGGACGCGCCATCGGACCCCGCGAATAACCGGCCGAATGGCGTCAGCCGCAGAGAGTTTGTGGGCGCCGCAGCGGTGGCCGGCGCAACCCTGATATCCGCGGCCGGGGCCTTTGGCCAAAGCCGCAGCGATCTGGAGGCGGGACGTTCGGACGACTACGCCAGCGATCCCGGACCCGAAAACGACGCCCTGCTCGCACTCAATCCGGATCCCAATCGGCCGCCGTTTACCGACCGGGGTACTCTTCCGCCCTTCTGGTACGGGTTCGCTCTGACACCGAAGCGTCTGCAGGCCGGGGGCTGGACCCATCAGGTGACGGAACGAGAGCTTCCGCTGTCGAAGGATCTCGCGGGCGTCAACATGCGCCTGACCGCGGGCTCCTTCCGCGAACTCCACTGGCATCTGGCCGACGAATGGGCCATCATGCTCGCGGGTAAGGCGCGCGTCAGCGTCATGCAGCCCAACGGGAAAATGTTCATCGACGACGTCGAGAAAGGTGACCTCTGGTATTTTCCTGCCGGCTATCCGCACTCCATTCAGGGACTGGAGGGCGCCGGCTGCGAGTTTCTGCTGGTCTTCGACCAGGGCGATTTCTCCGAAGACGATACTTTTCTCCTCTCCGAAATGCTGGCCCACATCCCGCCCGAGGTCATTCAGAAAAATATGGGCTGGTCCCGTCAGGAATGGGATCAGCTCCCGGCGGAAACGCTCTATATCTTTCCCGCCGAGCTTCCCGGTCCCATCGAGAACGACAAGCGCTTTCTCGGTTCGCGACTTGAAACGGAGAATCAGTACACCTTTCACGGGGCCATGACTATGAAGCCGCTCGCGGAGACCGCGGGCGGCAGCGCGCGGGTGATCGATTCGAGAAACTTTCCTGCGTCGAGAAACATCGCGACCGGCATCGTCACCCTCAGGCCCGGCGCCCTTCGCGAACTGCACTGGCACCCCAACGGCAGCGAATGGCAGTACTGGATCCAGGGCAAGGGCCGCATGACAGTTACCATGACCGGCGCCCGCGCCCGCACGGTCGATTTCAACGCCGGCGACGTAGGCCTGGTGCCCAATATGGCAGGCCATTACATCGAAAACACCGGTTCGGAAGACGTGATCTTCCTCGAGATGTTCAAGACGTCCCGATACCAGAGCATTTCCGTTAACGAATGGATCGCACGCATGCCGGACAAAATGGCGCAGGTTCATTTGAAGCTGCCGCTCTCCCCCATTCGCCGAGTCCCAGCAAGTCAGTATGTGGTCCTGCCGAAGTAGCGGTATCGCAACAGAGGATCTGCCGCGGTCAGCCGGTGAGATGGCGCTGCAGGTCCTCGGGGTGGTGCGAATGCTCGAACGCAGTTTCGCGCAGGACCTTTTTCGCGCGGACCAACTCTGCCAGCGACTGCTCCATCGTCAGCATGCCCTCCGTGCGGCCGGTTTCGATGTGCACGCGAAGCTGATGGTCGTCTCCGCGACGGATCAGATTCCGCGTCGCGCCATTCGCGAGCATGATCTCGACAGCCGGATAGAGCCCGCTTCCGCTGGCTGCCGGCACCAGCTTCTGCGAGACGACGGCCAGGAGCGCCAGCGACAGTTGTTGCCGTATCTGCGACTGGTATCCGGAGGGAAAAATATCGAGGATTCGGGAAACCGTCTGGACCGCATCGTTGGTGTGCAGCGAACTCAGCACAAGGTGGCCGGTTTCCGCCGCCGTCAGCGCGGCAGCCATGGTATCGACGTCGCGCATTTCCCCGATCAGAATCACGTCCGGATCCTGCCGCAGCGCGGAGCGCACGGCCTCGGCGAAACTGATCGTGTCCTGCCCCAGTTCGATCTGTTCGACGATCGAGTTGCGATTCGGGTGCTGGTATTCGACCGGATCCTCAACGGTGATGATGTGGTCGCGGCGGCGGGCGTTGATCAGATCGATCAGAGCCGCGAGAGTGGAACTCTTTCCGCATCCGGTTGGTCCGGTCACCAGCACCAGGCCTTGTCTTCGCTCCGCGAGCTGCGCCAGCCCGGATGGCAGGTGCAGCGACTCGAGCGAGGGAATTTGTTCGGGTAAAAGCCTGATTGCGGCGGCGAGCGAGCCGCGCTGAAAGTGATAATTGGCGCGAAATCTCCCGATCGATCCGCGCACAAAGCAAAAATCGAGAGATTTGCGCGCCTGCAGTTCCTTCAATTGTCCCGCGCTCAGCGTCGGCAAGAGCAGGCTGCGCAGGTCCGAAGCCGACAGCACTGAGCCCAACCCAGCCGTCAGCGCACCGTTGACCCGCAGGGCGACGGGAGAACCGGCAACCAGGATCATGTCCGAGGCATGGCGCTGGGCGGCCAGAGCCAACAGCTTATCCAGCGCAGCATGCTCAGTCGTGACCGGGGCGGTTGCCGAACGGTTCAACTCGTCGACGAGTCTGGTGAGCTCGCCTTCATATTCGGGCATAACAACTTCAGGATACGAGAGTCCGGCATCGCCCGCGGAAGGCGGCACATCGCTGAGCCCCTGTTCGTACCCTCCTGAATAGCGAGGGCCACCCCCTCAACCAGACGTGATCCTCTGGTAGTCTGAGCGTCCATGAGCGGGAAAAAGGCTGCTCCGACGCTAAGTCAGGTAGCCAGACGTGCCGGCGTCGGAACCACTACGGTATCGCGGGTGATCAACGGGGGTCACCGCGTCAGCCCGGAAACACTGGCTCGGGTACGGCACGTTATCGAAACTCTGGGCTACGTTCCCAACCAGGCGGCGAGGATTCTGAAGGGCTATCGCACGCGAGCCATCGGCCTGGTGATCCCCAGCATCGCCGA
>JASIAO010000493.1 GCA_030041955.1 Acidobacteriaceae bacterium
ATGGCGCCGCTCAGCCCGCCGTCGCCGTCGAGGTCGATCCCAAACAAATCCAGCGGATCCTCCACTCCGAGACCGGGCACAACTCCATCTTCGATCTCGAAGTCGCCGGCGCAACCGCCAAGGCCATGATCGTCGACTGGCAGTACGAGCCCATCAAGGGCAAGCTCATTCACATCGACTTCAAGCGCATCGCGCTCGACAAGCCCATCCGCGTCGAAGTGCCCATCCAGCTCGTCGGCGTTCCTGTCGGCGTCAAGACCCAGGGCGGCATCCTCGACCAGACCCTCCGCGAAGTCGAAATCGAGTGCCTGCCCGCCGACATCCCCAGCCACATCGACGTCGATGTTTCGGAGCTGGCCTTCGGCATAGTCCTCCGTGTCTCCGGTCTGCCTCACACCGGCAGTCTGCGTTTTATCACGCCGGAAGACACGCCGGTTGCGCACATCACCTCTGTTAAGGAAGAAGCGGCTCCCACGCCGGAAGCCGAGGCCGCGGCTGTGGCTGCTGCGCCGGCTGAGCCGGAAGTGGTCAAGAAAGGTAAGCAGGAAACTGCCGAAGCTGCTCCCGCCGCCGAGAAGGGCGCGAGCGACAAAGGCGGCAAGAAGTAAGTGGGCTCCGGCGCATTTCTGGTTATCGGTCTCGGCAATCCCGGCATCGAGTACCAGTTCACGCCGCACAACGCGGGGTTTTTGGCGATCGACCGCATCGCCGGTGAGCATAACGCGTCCGTGGTCAACCGCCGCTGCCGCGCTCTCACCGCAAAGGTTCAACTGGCTGGCCGGGAGGTGATCCTGGCCAAGCCGGAGACCTGGATGAATCTCAGCGGGATCTCCGTCGGGGCTCTCGTCGACGAGTTCGACGTCGACCCCTCCGGCGGCCTGCTGGTGCTGTACGACGAGCTGGACCTGCCCCTCGGAACCTTGCGCGTGCGCGAGCGGGGCAGCACAGCCGGCCACAACGGAGCGGCTTCCGTCTCCGGCGCGCTGGGCACCGACGAGTGGCCGCGCATCCGGATCGGCGTGGGACCGGAACCGGGGGTTCAGCAGGAGGCTTTTAGGCGTGGCAGGGATTACCTGCTCACGCCGATGAGCAAGCGGGATTTGGCCGCGATCGATCCGGTCCTCGACCGGACAGCGCGCGCCGTAGAAATGGTGGTGGCCAGGGGAGTCAAAGCCGCCATGAACGAGTTCAACCGCCGCGATCCAGGGGACGCTGCGGGGAAGTGATGAAGACGGAAGGAAATCTGATTGCCGGACCCGGTCCGGAGGGAAAGAGAAGCAAATCATGCAACGTTTCTACGAAGTAATGTTTATCGTTCGGCCCGATATCGCCGACGAAGATCTCGACAAGCTCATCGCCGGGCTCGAGCAGACGGTGACCAACGGCGGCGGCAATCTTCGCTCCACTGAGAAGCTCGGCCGCCGCAAGCTTGCCTACACCGTGCGCAAGTTCAACGATGGCAACTACATCCTGCTCACCATCGATGCCGATGGTCCGCTCGTCGCCGAACTCGAACGCCGCCTGCGCGTCTCCGAGCCGGTCATCAAGTTCATCACTGTGCGCATGGATGAAGAAGAAAAGCGTCTGGCCAAGGTCCGGGCCATTCGCGCCACGCGCAAGAAGCTGAGCGCGATTCCCCCTGCTGCGCCCACTGAGTCCGCGCAGGCCGCCGAGCCCGCTCCGGCAGAAACCGCAACCCCGGCCAGCGCCTGATCGCGCTCACGGGGACGGCTTGTATCCGGCATGGCTCTTTGCCATCCGGAGCCAGCCGGACGTTTTAAGGGGGCACGGCTTCAGCCGTGCCATACAGAATTGGCAACCTCCCGGGCTTGAACCCCTGAGGTTTTACCGAACGAATTCAAGGCCGGCGCCGCCGGCCGGAGGAAAACATGGCTGACGAAACAACGAACACCCCATCATCCCGCCCCGACGCCCCGGCTGGCCGTCCCAGCGGTCCCGGCGGACGCGGTCCCGGTGGCCCCGGCGGCCCCGGCGGTCGCAAATTCTTCCGTCGCCGCAAGGTCTGCAAGTTCTGCACCGAGAAGATCGACGCCATCTCCTATCGCGATGTTCGTCTCCTCCAGGGCTTCGTGGCCGAGCGCGGCAAGATCGTGCCTCGCCGCCTCACCGGCGTCTGCACCACGCACCAGCGGCGCCTTTCCCGGGCCATCAAGCAGGCTCGCAACATCGCCCTGCTGCCCTTTGCCGCCGGATTTTAAGTTTCACTGTGCCGCGCGCCCCGAAACGGAGGCACGCAGCCATTTGCCTGCGCTCTGAGCTCTGTGCTCTGAGCCCTCGGAGACTGCAATGGAAGTGATCCTCAGGGAAGACATCTCGAACCTCGGCCACCGCGGCGACGTAGTGAAAGTCGCCGACGGTTACGGCCGCAACTACCTGCTGCCCCGCAAGCTCGCCATGGAGGCGACCGCGGCTAACAAAGCCGTCATCGAGCAGATGAAGGCCTCCGCCGTCCGCCGCTCCGCGAAGGAGAAGTCAGAAGCCGAGCAGCTCGTCACCCAGCTCAACTCCGTCGCCCTGGTTTTCACCCGCAAAGTCGGCGACCACGAGCAGCTCTTCGGCTCGGTCACCTCGGCGGACATCGCCCAGGGCCTCGCCGAGAAGGGCTTCAACGTCGATCGCCGCAAGGTTCACCTCGACGAGCCGCTCAAGTCCACCGGCGAGTTCCACATCCCCGTCAAGCTGCACCGTGAGGTCACCGCCCACGTCAGCGTCACGGTCAAAGGCGAAGAAGCTCCCGCCGAGTAGCTCAACCCTCCGGCTCCCCGCGATTCGCATCGCCGGGGAGCTGCGTCTCCTCGTGGCGCGGGTCCTGATGGAGTCAGCATGGCTGTCAATCGGCCGCAGTAAGAATCCCCACGCGATCGACTCCCACCGCGCGGCTCATATCGATCACCCTGGCAACCGAGGCAAAGCTCAGCGCCGGATCGCCCCTTACGAACAGGACCTTCTCCGCGCGAATCGAAAAGATCCGTTTCAACTCGGAAGCCAGTTGCGCCTTCCCCTGCACGCTCTCGCCGTTGATCCGGTAGACCGGGCCTGCAGCGCCGGCCAGGATCTGCACCACGATCGTCTGCTCGGGCGCCGGCTGATCGGCGTGCGGTTTTTGTGGCAACGCGGCCTCCATCCCCTCCGGCGTCACCGGCACAATCACCATAAAGATGATCAGAAGCACCAGTAACACGTCGATCAAAGGCGTGACGTTGGGTTCCGCATCCAGCTTGCCGGGGTTGCCGAGGCTCATCGACATCGCGTGGGTCCTCCTGGCTCGAAAGACCCCGAAGACCACGGCAAGGTTCCCATTGGCCCAGCTCGCGGATTGCAGCGATTCGCTCAGAGGCGCTCGATGCGCAAGAGCATCTCGGCCAGCTCCGTCGGTCGAGAGATGTACGGGCAATGGCCTCCTGGCAGTTCAAGGGCATCGACGCCCAATTGCGATTTTGCGATCCTGCGGGACCACGCTGGGCAGATCGTGCGGTCTTCTGTGCAGACAATGTAGGACGAGGGCGCATCAGGCCATTGCTCTAACGGGTAACGCTCGACGATTGCCTGCCGGGCGTTGATCACCCGAATCGTCGCATGAGCCCAAAGTAGCCGGTCAGGCGGGCAGTCGTGGAGCAGGAACTCATCAGCCACAGATTCAATCTGCGCGTCTTTTCCGAGCCACGCCGGATTGATCATCTCCGGTTCCGCCTGCAGTCGTTCCAGGAAACTCGATCCGATGCGCGGCACAGAGGCCGCCAGAAATACCATGCGACGCACACGGCGGCGACTCGCGACGAGTGGCAGAAACCAGCCTGCAGCGGAATGCGCAACCACGATTGGTTCGCCGCCCTCGGGGATCGAAGCAGCGATTACCTCGGCATAACGCGTCGCACTGGCATCGGGCTCGTCTGCCGGCAATTCCGGCGTAACGACGGTCTGGTGCCGATCCTCAAGTTCCTCTCTGACCAGATCCCAGGCGCGAGCGGAATGTGTTGAGCCATGCACGAGCACGAAAGTCGCCATCGTTCCTCCGCGGCATTCAGCCCAAAGCCAGACCAATGCAGGGAATTCTAAAGAGGGAATCGCCGGATGAACCCTGCCGCTCCGAAATCCCATTTTCCGTTGTCAAGAATGCCCAAAGTAACGTACAGCCGCAACCCGCACATTCCAGGGAGTTTCTGGTCCACGCTCCGCCTTCTTCTTTTCCGGCCCAGGCACTCCAAATTGCTATAATAGAAATAGGGAAAGTGTGCCTGGCCTTCAGAGACCAGGCATTTTTGTTGGTGCCGCTCTTTGACAATCTGCCGCTCTCCTCTGAGGGATCAAAATTGGAGTCACCGCGAAGCTCGCAACCATGGGCTTCAGACTGTAAGTCCTGTGTAATCCACACTTGCAAGGCTTGCCCTTTAGATTCAACACTTACGAGGGCATGAGTTGCAAACCCAATAGAATCCACACTTACGATTTTCGACAAGAAATTCCTTGAGTTTCGCCGGTACGCCGCGCCTGTCGGCTCTGGCGGAAATCGATCCGCAAATCGGCGTCACGATTCCCAATGAGTCCAGGTGAGAAGATAAACTCGTAGGTTCTCTCTGCCGCGGTTTCTTATGCTTAAGGTCATCTCCTCCCACGTGTTTCTCACGCACCGCCTGCACCCCGGCCTGCTCGATGTCTTCGCGCGCGCCGGAGCCCAGGGGGTCGAGCTTTTTGCCGCGCGCCAGCACTTCGACTACTCCAGCCGCTCTCACGTACGCGAGTTAGCCGAGTGGTTCCGCTCCAACAGCCTCGAGCCGTTCTCCATGCACGCACCCATGTTTCCGGACCCGGAGATGGGCCGCAGCGGCACGCCCTCCGTCAACGTCATCCATCCGGAGAAGACCCGCCGCATCGATGCCATGGATGAGATCAAGCGTGCCCTCGAAGCCGCCGAGCAGATCCCCATCCGCTTCCTCATCCTTCACCTGGGCGACCGCGAGGACACATGGAGCCTGCGCTCCCTCGAGCACTCCATTACCGCGCTCGAACACCTCCGCGCCTTCGCCAATCCGCTCGGCGTCAAACTGCTCATCGAGAATCTCGAGGGCGACGTGGCCTGTCCTGCGCACCTCATCGAGATCTTGGTCAGCGGGCACCTCACCGACATTGGCGTCTGCCTCGACGTAGGCCACGCTCACCTCGGCGAAGGCATCCCAGCCGCGTTTTCTGAGCTGCGCGACCGCATCCGCTCTTCGCACCTGCACGACAACAAGGGCGACAAAGACACCCATCTCTGGCCGGGCGACGGGACCATCGACTGGGATCAGACTCTGGGCGATCTGAAATCTGCCCCGCAAAGCCCCGCCGGCGTGCTGGAAATTCACTACAACCTGCCGGAAACCGCCGAATCCGTCGCGGAAAAGGCGAAGCAGGCCTTCGAAAGGATGGACCGCGCGCGAGCGCCAGAGGTCCCGATCTCTGAGCACTGATCCGGAATTTTATGACCGACGCGAACATCGATTCTGCAACAGAGACTGTTACACATTCCCCTCTCTCCACCATCGCCCGCATCGGCGAGCACGAAGGGCAGGCCGTCACCCTGCACGGCTGGCTCTACAATCTGCGCGAGAGCGGCAAGCTCCTCTTTCCCATCTTTCGCGACGGCACCGGGACCATCCAGGGCGTCGTTCCCAAAGCTGCCGTCACGCCGGAAGTCTTTGAGACGGTCAAGGGCCTCACCCAGGAATCCTCCGTTATCGTCAGCGGCAAGGTCCGCGCCGATAAACGTGCGCCCGGTGGTTACGAATTAGACGTCGAAAACGTCCAGGTGGTCCAGCGTGTGCCGGAAGACGATCCTTTTCCGATCTCGCTCAAGGAGCACGGCACCGATTTCCTCATGGAGCATCGCCATCTCTGGCTGCGCACGCCGCGCCAGGCGGCCATCCTGCGTATCCGCGCTGAGATCATCAAGGCCGCCCGCGATTTCCTCGACGACAACGGCTTCATCCTCACGGATCCGCCGATCCTTACGCCCGCAGCCTGTGAAGGCACCAGCACGCTCTTCCCCGTCGAGTACTTCGGCGACGAAGCCTACCTCACCCAGAGCGGCCAGCTCTATATCGAGAGCACCGCGCTCGCCCTCGGCAAGGTCTACTCCTTCGGACCAACCTTCCGCGCCGAAAAATCCAAGACCCGCCGTCACCTCACCGAGTTCTGGATGGTCGAGCCGGAATGGGCCTTCGCCGACCTCGACGACCTGATGGGCCTCGCTGAAAACTTCATCAGCTTCATCGTCGATCGCGTCCTCACCCGCCGCGCCGCCGAGCTGAA
>JASIAO010000494.1 GCA_030041955.1 Acidobacteriaceae bacterium
GAGGGCGCGCTGTGCATGCGGATAGCTTCGCGGAAGAGGGGATGGCGGATTTCGTCGCAGGAGTGGGCGTGCTCGTGTTCGGAGTATTTGAGGAAATATCCGGGCAGGAAGCTGCGATTGATGGTGATGTAGACGTACTTACTGATGGCGGCGGAGATGACGAATCCGCCGCCGAACTCGCGGTAGTAGGAGGGCAGGTCGGTGCCGCCTCCGCCGATGGAGATGCGCAGGGGGGTGCGGGTCATGATCACAGGAGCACCCCCCGGCGATCCCACGGCGCGAGCCCGGCGGCGTGAGAAGTGGATGAAGATGCGGCGATGGCGGCTTCGGTTTGGCGCAGGCCGGCGAGCGAGCCGATTTCGTAAAAGCGGTGCGAGGTTTCGTAGCCTGCGAGCTGAGAACGGGCGACCAGCGCGGACAAGAGGTCGGCGAGATCAAAGACGGGTCGCGGGCAAAGGCCGAAGACCGCGGCATCGAACGCTTCGAGGCCGTAGTCGATCCAGGTCATGGCGGAAGAGGGATGCAGCTTGTCGTACCGGAGAATCGTGTCGTCGCGGAATTCCACGTTGCTGGGGTCCCAGCGGTTGCGATTGTGGAAGACAGTCATGAGGGCGGGCCGGCCGCAACTTAGATACGCCTGCCAGACGGGACGGATGGGTTCGGTGAGCCAACTGTCGCCGTACATAACGAGGAATTGCGAGCCGAGATGTGACAGCGCGGCACGGAGTGCGCCGCCGGTGCCGAGGGGGTGGTCGCCGTCGCGGGCGTAGACGATGGAGAGGCCGTAATGGGCGCCGTCGCCGACGAAGGCTTCGATCTGATCGGCGAGGTGTCCGCAGCAGAGGACGATTTCGCGGAGGCCTTCGGCGCGGAGCCGGCGAAGCTGATGGGCGAGAAAAGGCTCTCCGGCGACGGGGATGAGGGATTTGGGCGTCGCCGCGGTGAGGGGGCGCAGACGCGTGGCGAGACCTCCGGCGAGGAGGGCCAGGCGCGGGGGCCACTCAAGCCTGGAACACGCGCGCATCGGTGACGAGCTCCTGAAGGGAGTGGCGGACAGCCTCGCGGCTGTTCCATTTTGGAACCCAGCCGAGGGCGCGAATGCGGGAGGAATCGAGGCGAACGACGGGAACGTCGCCGCGCCAGCCACGGCTGCCGCCGGTGTAGTTGAAATCGGGAGTGGCGGAGAGGCCGAGGACTTCGACGGCGAGCTGAGCGATTTCAGTGACGGTGATGGTGTCGTCGGTGGCGACATTGAAGACGGAGAAGGGCGCGGTGGCGTTCTTCGCGGCGCAGAGGGCAGCCTGCACGACGTCGCTGACGTGGATGTAGGGCTTTGACTGCCGGCCGTCCCCGAGGATGCGCAGACGGCGCGGGTTGGCGGTGAGGTTGCGGAGGAAATCGACGCCGACGCCGTGAGTCTGGCGCGGGCCGACGATGTTGCCGAAGCGGAAGGCGCAGGCGCGCAGACCGAACATGGCGCAGTAACTGGCGATAAGGGATTCGCTGCCCAGTTTGCTGGCGCCGTAAGTGGAGACAGGGACCATGGGCGCGTAGTCCTCGGCAACGAGAGCCCCGCCGGCGTCGCCGTAGACGCCGCTGCCTGAGGCGTAGAGCAGGCGGCGGACATTGGCGCGGCGCATGGCCTCGACGACGTTGTTGGTGAGCAGAGTGCCGCGGTAGAAGTCGATCTCAGGAGACTCGGCGGCGAGGGCGATGTTGGGATTGGAGGCAAGGTGGATGACCCAGTCATGGCCTTCCATGGTGGCGGTGAGAGCGCGGACGTCGCTGGCATCGGCGCGGACCACGGTGAGGCGTTGATCCGCGAGGTGGGCCTCGAAGTGCCATTCGCGGCCGGAGGAGAAGTTATCGAAGATGGTGACGCGCCGGGTCTGCGATGAAGCAAGCAGGACGTCGGCAAAGTGGCTGCCGAGAAAGCCGGCGCCTCCAACGAGGAAATAACTGCATTGGCAGAGCAACACGCAGGGTCTCCTGCTGAAAAGCCGTTGAATTGCTGGCAAGCGCCGCTTCGGTTCGAAGTCAGCAAGGATGCGGCGTCAAGGTTTCATCGTTTCGTTTTGGCACACGGGGCGCAAGGACAAAGGGCGAGAACCAAGTTACCGAAGTCAGATATGTGACCTGGGTAACTTTGGAGCTCGGGAATCTGTTCGTGAGTCAGAGGATGGTCCGGATATAAGTCCCCTGTAAGTTGATTGCGCTCCGGTAGAAACCTTACCGCATGGGAGCGCGGCGAGCGAAGCTACGATGGGACCAGAAGTCATCCTGACGGTGGGCATGCCGGTGTGCAATGCGATGCCCTGGCTGCCGGGAGCGATCGAAAGCCTGCTGCGGCAGACGGCGAGGGCTTTCGAGATTCTGGCGATTGTGGATGGCGGGACGGATGAGAGCCTTGCGTACCTGCGCAGCGTGAGCGATCCGAGGCTGCGCGTGGTGGTGCAGGAGAACGCGGGCGTGACGGCGACCCTGAACCGGATGCTGCGCGACGTGCGGACGCCGTGGCTGGTACGGCAGGATGCCGATGATGTGTCGTATCCGCAGCGTATGGAAAGACTGCTGGCGGCGATCGAAGCGCACCCGGAGGCGGGATTGATTTACTCGCTGGCGGACTATCATCCGCGCGAGCGATGCGCGGGAAGGTTCCGGTGCTCGCGGGGAACTCCGGACGAACTGCGCTCGATTGTGGAGAGCGGATATCTTCTGTCGATATGTCACTCGACGGTGGCGCTCAATGCGGAGAAGGCGCGCGCGGTGGGCGGATACCGGATGGATCTGCATGCGGAGGACGCCGACTTATGGTGGCGGATGGCGCGGAGGTACGAGATACAGTTTGTGCCCGAGGCGCTGGTGGGATTCCGGCAAAACGCGGGCAGCGTGAGCACGCGGAACCTGGAGATGCAGGAGTTGGCGGGATTGTACGTGCAGTATCTGCTGCTCTCTGAGCTGTGGGGATATGCGCCGCGGCCGCTGGAGCAGGTAGCACAGACGCTGATGCGGTTTCTGCGGCCCTCGCAAACGCGGGCGAAGGAGCGGCTGCGGCAGTTCAACATAGAGCGCGCGGAGGGACGGCGGACGCAGGGACTGGCGTCGCTGGCGCGGGCGTTTTGCGCGTCTCCGGCGTATGTGATGGGCAGGTTGCGGGATGAATTCCGGCACGGGGCGATCACGAATGGGGTCGCGCCGCGACTATTTCTGGAAAGGAAGGAAGCATTGTGGTCCTGATCGAAGAAGCGACGAAGGCAGAGGTTGAGAGTGAGGCGCGCCGCGCGACGAAAGCGCTGCCGCGTCCTCCGCGGCTGGTGGTGGGGCGGGTTCCGGTGGACCGGATATCGATGGAATATGCGGCGGTGCTGGTGACGGAGGCGCTGCTGCATCGCGGTGAGCTGCCGCCGCTGACCATTGTGGGGCCGAATGCGTATCTGGTGACGCTGGCTGAGAAGAATGCGCGCTTTGCGGAGGCGATGCAGGCCGCGGACCTGGCGGTTCCGGATGGGATTTCTGTGGTGATGGCGTCGCGGCTGCTGGGCGCGGCGATTCCGGAGCGGGTGACGGGCGGCGACCTGATGGAGCGGATGTGCGCGGAGGCCGCGCGCTACGGATTTCGGGTGTTCTTTCTGGGGGGATTGCCGGGAGCGGCGATGATGGCGGCGCACAATCTGCGAGAGCGGTATCCGGGGCTGAATATCTGCGGAACGTATTGTCCGCCGTTTGGATTTGAAAAGCGCGAGGTGGAGCGGGAGCGGATCCGGGAAGCGATTGAAGCGGCAAAGCCGGATTTGCTGTGCGTGGCGTTCGGCGCGCCGAAGCAGGAGATCTGGATGGAGGAGAATCGCAGCTGGTTGCCGGTGGGGGCGATTCTGCCGGTGGGCGCGGCGCTCGATACGCAGGCGGGATTGCGGCGGCGGGCTCCGATGTGGATTCAGCGGTTGGGCATGGAGTGGTTCTTCCGGCTGGCGATGGAGCCGCGGCGGCTGTGGAGGAGATATCTGATCGGGAATGCGGAGTTCCTGGCGGTGGTGCTGCGGCAGTTGTTGCGCGAGAGTTACGACGGGCTGCGGGAGCGGATCGAGACGATGCGCGAGCCGGCGATCGGAGGTGACGGAGAGTGAGCGATGAGCAGGATCGAAGAACTGCGGGTGAAGCTGTTCAGCGATGGGGCGGATCTCGAAGGCATTCTGGAGATGTATGCGAAGCCGTGGGTGCGGGGTTTCACGACGAATCCCACCCTGATGCGCAAGGCCGGAGTGCGGGACTACGAGGCGTTCGCGCGAACGCTGCTCGAGGCCGTGCCGGACCGGCCGATTTCGTTCGAGGTGTTCGCCGAGGACGAGGCGGGGATGGAGCGGCAGGCGCTGACGATTGCGACGTGGGGAGCGAACGTCAATGTCAAGATCCCGGTGACGAACCGCGCAGGGGAGTTTCTCGGGCCGCTCATCCGCAGGCTGGGCGAGGCCGGAGTGGCGCTGAACGTGACCGCGATCCTGACGCCGGAGCAGGTGAAACGCGTGGCCGAAGCGCTGGCGCCGGAGACGGCGGCGATGGTGAGCGTGTTTGCGGGGAGAATTGCGGATACGGGGATCGATCCGGTGCCGGTGATGCGCGAGGCGAAGCGGATCCTGCGAGAGCGGCCGCGGGCGCAACTGCTGTGGGCGAGTCCGCGAGAACTGCTGAACATTTTTCAGTCGGATGAGGCGGGGTGCGACATCATCACCGTGGCCCCGGAGATTCTGCGCAAGCTGCATCTGGTGGGCAAGGACCTGACGGGGTATTCGCTGGAAACGGTGGAGATGTTTCATCGCGACGCGCAGACGGCCGCTTACAGGATTGACACGAGTGCGACGACTGCGGCGGGGTGGGAAAGCAAATCAGCGGCAGGGGCGGTGCCTGAGGATGATGTCGGCCGCCTCGGGAAGCCGCCACACCAGATGGTCGGCGGCGGGCGAGGTGGGACGAACCTGGACAGGCGCGCCTGAATCGAGGCGAATGGTGCGGACTCCGGCGGCGCGGCCGCATTGGGTGTCGGTGGGCTGATCGCCGATCATCCAGCAATGGGAGAGCGAGAAGCCGAAATCGTCGCGCGCGCGCAGCAGGAACCATGGCGAAGGCTTGCGGCAGACGCAGAGGCCGGAGTAGCCGGGGACCACGCCTTTGGGATGGTGCAGGCAGTAGCAGAAACGCCTGAAGCGGATGCCGGCATGGAGAAGCTCGGTGATCAGCCTTGCGTGGATGGCGTTGAGGGCGTCGAGGGTGGACTTGCCGAGGGCGTAGTTGGGCTGGTTGGAGACAAGGATGAGAGGGTAGCCGGCGTGCTGCAGGCGGCGCAGGGCGGGCACGACGCCGTCGATGAGGCGAACATCGGCGGGGGTGAGGGGCGACTCCATGCGGCCGGTGGCGGGATTGTGGACGAGGTGGTTAAGGACGCCGTCGCGGTCGAGAAAGATGGCGGCGCGGCTCACGGCGCGGACACCTTCTCGCCGGATTCCCACTTCGTGGGGTTCGCCTGCAGGCGGGGATGCGAGACGATGAGGTGCCAGACCACGGCCTGAAACTCCTCGGTGTGGGGCGTAACGGTTTCAGCCGAGGCGATGGGGACGATGACGCAGGCATCGGCGAGCTGGGCGGTGCAGCCGCCGTCGCGGCCGACGACGCCAAGGATGCGTGCGCCGACTTCGCGCGCGAATGTGAGCGCGGCAACGATATTCATGCTGATGCGGCGCTCGGCATTGCCGCCGCCGACGGAGAAAACGAAGACAGCATCGCGGCTGGAGAGATGGCTGCCGCGGAGCCAGGCCGCGTAGCAGGAGTCCCAGCCGTCATCGTTGATGCGAGCGGTGAGCTCGGAGACATTGTCGGTGGGCGCCCAGGACTCGATGCCGGCGATTTTGCGGAAGTCATTGACGGCATGGCCGGCGTTCCCGGCGCCTCCGCCGACACCAAGGAAGAAGAGGCGGCCGCCGCGGTCGCGGAGGTCGACGAGCAGGTCGACGATACGGTCGATGGCGTTGGCGTCGAGGCGCTCCGCGAGAGACCGGACTTCGGCGAGATAGAAGCGAGTGTAGTCGGTGAGAGGCAAGGCGCGCTCCAGATCAGAAGGAGGATTTGCGGAGCATCGCTGGGGATGGGTTGCGGACGGCAGCGAGGCTTAGACCAGCCGATGAGCTGTTCCGATCGAAGGCTCGCTGCCAGCGGTGAAGGAGGGAGTGGCGGAGATCGGAGGGCAGCATGGCGAAGACGAGGAAATGAATGAGCGAACGCCGATCCGGCTGGCCTTCGAAAAGAAAGGCGCGCAGAAGGCGGAGGCGTTCACGCAGGGTGGCGCAGCTCTTTCTGGCACGCCAGATGCACTGGATGGCGATGAACGAGGAGAAAGCGCGGGGCGAGATGAGCGGCCGGAGCTCGCGGATCCAGGCAAAGGAGCGCTGCCAGTCTGCGCTGCGGCCGACGGATGCGCGGGCGCCCTCGACGCGCCAGATGGTCAGCGGTTTGTCGACCATGGAAACGGCTACACCTTCATGGGCGGCGACGTGGATGAGCCAGTCCCAGTCCTGATGGAGGGGCAGACCTTCGCGGAAGGGGATGGCCAGGAGCAGATCGCGCGGGGCGAGAAGGGTGGAAGTCTGCATGAGACCGCCGGGATCGAGCAGGCCGGTGCGGCAGAAAAGATAGTCGGCGACGGGTTGCGCGGGGTCGTATGGACGTCTCGGGAGGACGCGGCTGCCGGAGTCAGATTGCGCGATGAGGCGGCAGGAGATGACGGGGAACCAGTCGCGGGACTGCTGAACGGCGTGCATCTGGCGTTCGATTTTCTCGGGGAGCCATTCGTCGTCGTCGTCGAGGAACGCGATCCATTCGCCGCATGCGGCGCGGACTCCTGCATTGCGGGCTGCGGAGCCGCCGGAAGCCTGAGGCAGGAAGACGACGCGCAGCCGCGGGTCGGCGAAAGACTCGAGCAGAGTTCCGGTTGCGGGGTCGGGACCGTCCACGACGACGATGACCTCGATGCGCGGCCAGGTCTGGCGCAGGGCGCTGCGAATGGCGCAGGCGAGCAGAGCCGGACGGTTCCGCGTGGGAATGACGGCGGAAACAATGGGGCGATCGGGGGGAAGGCAGTCGTGCATGTCGGCTCAGTTAAAAACCTGCTAAGTGACGCTAAGTTCGAGGATAGGCAGGAAATCCGGGCGGGAACAGATTACTGAGGGAAATAAGGTTTACTTTCGTAATGAGGGCACAAACGGCTGGTTGTCAGGTGTTAGTTACTGATGGCCGAACAGTGACTCGAATGGGGGATTGGAGCGGCGGAGGATGGTTGGCCCGCGCCGCTCTACGATCGTTCTCAGTTCACCGTGATCGTTTTAGTGGCCTGGTAGACGTTCCCGCTTCCATCCCACATCTTGAAGACCAGGTCGTGGGTTCCCGCGGAAAGGGTCTGCGTCGTATCCACGTATGAGGTAGCCCCGGTTGTGTTGTTCACCACCAGGGTGCCGTCGATGTAGAGCTGAGCGGCCGATGGAATTACGTCCGTGGCCCCGTTGGCGAGAATATGCACCGGCGAGCTGCTGCTCGTGCCCGAGGGCAGGCAGATGTTCGCGGTGCCCACGGCTGCCGGGCAGGCCGGATACGGCGTTCCGCTGTAAACGGTGATGGTGCGGTCAGCCACGAAGTCACGCCCACTTGCGTCCCAACCCTTGGTGACGAACAGGTGCGTGCCGTCGCTGACGGGGAAGGTGGTGTTGAAGCTGGTGACCGGTTCCGAATACTTCAGCGTGCCGTCCACGTACTCCTGCATCTGCGTCACTGTGTCCGTGTCGTAGGAGTTCGCCTGCACGGTTACCGGGCTGGGCGAGTAGGTTTGGTCCACGGGCTGGCACACGGTCACGGAGGGGCTGATGGTGTAGGTAGCGCAGGCGGCACGATTGTCGCCGTTGATCCACACCTCGGTTCCGGCGCCCCAGGGCATGACGAAGCCCATCATGCCGTCGCGGTTCCAGTCGCCGGGGACGATGGCGCCTGCGTTATCGGTATCGGAAAAGTAATACTGTGGCGTTTGCTGGAATGTGCCGTTGGCATTCCCCAGCCATACCATCAGTCCTGCGTAGCCGTCGATTTGCTGGTGGTAGCCGGCTGAGACGAGGTCGATGATGCCGTCGCCGTTCACGTCGACAGGCCAGACCGGGCTGTTGCTCGCCAGATCGGGCTGGTCGGTAACCACCGTGCGCCGGAGCAGCGTCTGATCGCCCTGGCCGTAAAAAATGTCGATGCCGGTGCAGGTAGCAGTTTGGGAAGTACCCAGAGGCACGCTGGGATCGCAGTAATACGAGGCGACGATGCTGTCGATCCCGCTGCCGTTTGCGTTGCCCACGTTCAGCCAAAGAGGAGAAGGATAGCTGGCCAGCTTAACCGGGTTGAAGGTGCCGTTGCCCTGATTCCACACCGCGTAAACCTCGCCGGGGTCATCCCCAACCTGCACCAGCACTCCCAGGTCGCTCTCTCCGTTCCCGTCCAGATTGCCTGCGCGGACCTGGTTTTGAACAGTGTCGGTGCTGTTTGCGATTTGCACCGTCGAAGTCAGCACCAGCGATTTCCCGTCTACGTTCTTAAACATTTCGACATTGCCATCTTTATCGCCGACCGCGACATCGGTGTAGCCGTCGTTGAAGAAGTTGCCTGTGGTGACGGATAAGGCGGTTGCAGTCGTTGCATACTCGATGCCTGGCTGGAAGGTGCCGTTGCCGTTGCCGTAAAAAACCTCCAACCCGTTGTCAGTGATGTCCACGAGATCGAGATTTCCATCGCCGTTGATATCGGCGGCGACAAGATCGTTGGTGAATGTGCTCGGGGTTGCGACCGTTTGCGGCGGCTGGAAGGTGCCGTTGCCGTTGCCGGTCAGCATAGTGAGCACGGTTTGCGACTGGGAGTTGCCTGCGTAGACAACATCCAGCTTGCCGGCATTGTGGAAGTCGCCGCGGACGATGGGGACGGAGGGGGCGACGCTCCAGGAGTTGAGGCCGTACATTTCAAAGCTGGGGGTGGACTGGGCATGGATTGCTGCTGCGCCCGATCCGAGCAGCGCAGCCAGGGCAAGGGTGCGGTAAAGCATAGCTGGGAGAACTCCTGGACTCCTG
>JASIAO010000495.1 GCA_030041955.1 Acidobacteriaceae bacterium
CCCTTACCTCCGTAACCCCACTCCTGCCGATTTCTCTTGTCTCCATCCCCGCCGCGCTCTAGCCTTAATGCAGCGCAAGCTCTGTTCTTCAGAACAGGGCTTTTTCTTTTGCCCACGCCCAGGCGTGGCGCTCGGATCTTTGGCATCCTCGCTGCTCGCCTCCAGCGATTCCCTCCCCCTGCGGCCCAACTCCGCCGCGGCGGATCGGGCCATGTTGTCAACTTCGACAACATCCGGTCACCCCATCGCAAGTCCACTGGAATGAACGAGCGTCCCGCAGCGACACCCAGGGGGAGGGGGTGGTGGATCGGGTAGCATCACAGCAACTCCGGCCTCCACACCGCCGCGCGACAAGGTGGCGATGGCCCACACGTCGAGGCCGCACAACTGGTTCGGCTGGCGTAATCGCCGGCAACCCCCGCCCTGGAATAACGTCGGCTACTCCGCACGCAGCGGAAACGTGACCCCAAACATGGTTCCCTTGTTTTCCTCGCTGCAGACGGAGAGCCGCGCGTGGTGCGTCTCCGCGATCCACTTTGCGATGGAAAGCCCGAGGCCACTGCCCTCCACCTGGCCGCGCGAGGGATCGGCGCGATAGAAGCGATCGAAGACCCGCGGCAGATCGTTCTCGGGAATCCCGATGCCCGTGTCGCGCACCGTGACCGTTGCATCGCGTTCGGAAGCGCTGAGCGTGACGTCGATCCGTCCCGGCGAAGGCGTGTACTTCAGGGCGTTGTCGAGCAGGATCCACAGCAGCCGCCTCAGGCTGGCGACATCCCCGAGGATACTCAGGCTCCTGCCCGCATCCAGCGCCGCGGAAAACGCGTGCTGGCGCTCGGCGGCCATGGGACGCGCCATCTCGCAGGCTTCCTCAACCACGGCCCGAAGATCCACAGGCGTCAGCGCCAGATCGGCGTGGCCGGCGTCGGCCCGCGCAAGCGTCAGCAGGTTTTCCAGCAGAACCGCAGTCCTGCCCGCTTCATCAACAATGTCCGCAAAGGCCTGGCGGCTTTCGGCGTCGATCGCCGGATTGCGCAGCGCCACTTCGGCGACGGTCCGCACGAACGAGATTGGGCCGCGCAGATCGTGTGAAGCGTCTGCCGTGAACTGCTTGATGCGGTTCACCGCTGCCTCCAGCCGCTCCAGCATGGCATTGCATGTTTCAGCCAGCCGCTGCAGCTCGTCGCCGGTATTCACCACCGGCAGCCGCTCGGAAAGGTTTGTGATGCTGATCGACCGGGCAGACGCTGTGATCCGATCTACCGGGCGCAGTGCTCCATGACTCAAAAAGTATCCGCCTGCGGAGGAAATCAGCAGCAGCACCGGGATGGAGGCCAGCAGGCCGGTAAGGAATCGCGCCAGCACCAGCGCGTTGCCGGTTTCCGGCGCCGCGGCCATCACGTACAGCTGTTCTTTGCCCGGTCGAAAGGGGTGTCCCAGAACCCAGTAAGCCTGGCCCGACCAGAAAACCTGTTCGAAACGCTGCGTTGTGGCGCTGCGCAGCCTCGGCCAGGGAAAATCCTGCGCGGCGGGCGTCGGCGATGGCCAGGCGCGGCTCCCGTCCTCGCGGAAAACCTCGCACAGCCCATTGCCTGTGGCCTTCGCGAATTCCGAGAAATCCTGCTGGCGATCTGCCTCAGACTCACGCTGTGTGGCCGTCAGCAGCTCTTCCAGCCGGCTCTCGCGGCGCGCCAGCGTTCCATAACGCTCGCTCACCAGCGTATTCCGCAGATTCAGCCACATGGCCACGCCAAACAGCAGCCAGCCCAGAAAAAAGATTCCGCCGAACCACAGCGTCAGACGCAGGGAAATCGACCACGGGCGGCTCATGCCTCTGCGCGGAGCGAATAGCCGACGCCACGCACGGTGTGCAGCAGCTCCGCCTCTCCCGGGTGAGTAATCTTGGATCGCAGCGAGCGAATGAAAACATAGAGGCTGTCGTAGCTCACTTCGGCGTCCGCGCCCCAGCCTTCGTCGATGAGCACGCTGCGCGGCACGATGGATCCCGCGCGCCGCATCAGCGACTCCAGCAGCGCGTACTCGGTGCGCGTGAGCGTTTCCTCGCGATCTCCTCGGCGCATCCCGCAGACCTGCGGCCGCAGAACCAGATCGCCGCAGCGCAGTTCTGCCGGCGGGCGCTCGGCGATGCGGCGCGACGCAGCCCGGATGCGCGCCAGCAGCACATCCAGAGCGAAGGGCTTGGTCAGGTAATCGTCCGCGCCGGCATCCAGCCCATGCACGATGTCGTGCATGGTGTCGCGTGCGGAGAGGATGATCGTCTGCGTGCGCAGCCGATCCTCTCGCAATTTCCGGATCACCGTGAACCCATCCATGCGCGGGAGCATGACGTCGAGGATCATCAGATCGAAACGATCCGTACGCCCAAGGCGCAGCGCTTCCTCGCCGTCGTAGGCCAGCGTCACCCCGTAGCCCTCGCCCTCGAGCGCGCGCCCCAGATGCCCGGCCAGGCTCCGCATGTCTTCGGCAATCAGCACCTGCATGGCAGGAAGTCTAAGCCACGGCCTGTAAATTTCCGGTGAAAAGCCTCGGCGAGGCTGTCTCCTCTTAGATTGGTTTTAGATTCGCCTGACATACTGCCACCGGTTTCGATTGCAGCTCTCAGAGCTGTTTGCGGAGGCAATTATGCGGTGTTTTCAATTCCCCAGGCGGATCGTCGTGGCGCTTTTTGCCGTCTGTGCGTGCGGTGCGCTCTGCGCACAGTCGCCAAAGGCATCCATCGACGGCACGGTGTCCGACTCCTCTAAAGCTGTGATACGGGGCGCGCGCGTCGTGGTCACTCCCGGGGGTGCCGTCGCCACCACCGACGGCGCAGGGCAATTCAGTGTTTCCGGTCTGGCGCCCGGAGCGTACACCATCACCATCACGTGCACCGGCTTCCGCCCGCTCACGCAGAGCGTCACCGTGGCTGCCGGCCAGGCCCTGGCCCTCAGCGCCGTGCTCCAGGTTGGTTCCGCCAACGAGGAAGTCGTGGTCACCGGGCAGGCCGGTCCGCTCCAGACCGTGTCCCAGGCGGTGAACGAAGAGATCACCTCGGCGAACATCGTGAATGTGATGCCGTACTCCCAAATTATCTCGTTGCCTAACGGCAACGTCGCCGATGCGATCGGGCGGCTGCCGGACGTCACGCTGCAACGCAACGAAGGCCAGGGGGAGTACGTCCAGGTGCGCGGACTGGATCCGCGGCTGACGAATGTTACGGTCGATGGCGTGACCGTTCCCGCGCCGGAGGTGGTTGTCGAACAGGTCGATCTGACGACGATTCCCGACAACATGGTGTCGTCCATCGTGGTGAACAAGACCCTCTCCGCCACGCAGGACGCAGGCGGCATCGGCGGCTCGGTGAACCTGGTCACGAAGTCGGCGGGAGCGCAGCCGTATTTCAGCGCGGAATCGACGATGGGATATACGCCGATCATGAATACCCGATACGTGGGTAAGGCGAGCGCGACCGCCGGCATGCGCTTCGGCGCAGACGAGCGCTGGGGCCTCATCGGCGGCTTCGAGGAGGATTACAACGGCGCCGGCATCGATAACATCCAGCCCTCCCCGGACGTCAACCCCAACGGCTCGACAACTCCTTATTACGATAACGACACGGAGCGCATGTATCGCTTCAAAGAGTATCGCTGGGGATATACCAGCACGCTCGATTTCAGGAAGAGCCAGGCCACCAACTTTGCGCTGCGCTTCCTGCTTTCCGATTTCGACGACTGGCTCGACAAGTGGTACTACGAAATCGGCCCCAAGGCCAAGTTCTATGAGTCGAATCAGGATAGAACCCCGGAAATCGGCAGTCTGATTCTCGATGGCAGCCACGAACTGAAGAACTCGTGGATTCAGTGGAGTTCGGCGGTTTCCCGCTCCCGCTTCCTGAACGCCGGCGGCGACCCGGTGGCGGAGTGGAGTCCGGTATCGTCCCTGAAGAGCTATGACAAGAGTCATTGCAGCTACATCGGAACGCCCACCAGCATTTACCGGCCGGAGTGGTCGCCGGGATGCGAGTTACCCAACGCCAATGCGGCTGACGATAATTTCAATCCGAATAACTATGTCCTCAACTCCTTCCGCACCACTTCCGGCTCGGCCGTCGAGCTCGACTTGCAGGAGATGGCGGGCATGGGCATGAATTACCACCTCGGCTCGCGCTCGGCAACCCTCCAGTTTGGCGGCGAATTTCGCAACGAGCACGCCTTCGAGTACGCATACACCCCTGAATACGACCTCGCCTCCGGCGTGAACGTCACAATGGTTCCGTTCCTGACCGGGTTTGACAACAAACACTACTATGACGGCACGTATTACATGGGGCCTGTGACCGACTGGAGCAGGCTGAACAATTACGTCCTGTCGAATCCGGGTCAGTTCACGGTGGATGAAGGCGCGACCCAGGAAGCCTCGCAGTCCGCCGACTTCGATCTCGTCCAGCATCTCAGCGCGGGTTACGTGATGAACACCATCAACTGGCCCAGGTTCAGCCTGCAGACCGGGTTTCGTGTGGAGGCTGTCGAAGTCCGTGCCCTGGGCTATTATGTGCAGACCGACGCCAATGGCAATTGGCTTGGCACCACACCCGAGACCACCAAACAGTCCTATGTCGTTCCCTTGCCCAGCGTGCAGGCGCGCTGGGAGCTGACTCCGATGACCGCCATCCGCGCCAACTACTCACGCGGCCTGGCGCCTCCCAACCCTTACGACCTGGTGCCCTACATTCTGGACAACGGGGAGGGCAGTATTCCCCGCTACTCCATCGGCAACCCTTCCGAGCAGCCCACCCGCGCTAACAACTATGATCTACTGCTGGAGCAGGAACTCAAGCCCTTCGGCGTCATCCAGACCGGATACTTCTATAAGCAGCTCTACGATCCCATCGTCCAGGTCTACACCTCCTGCGAGGTCACCGGATCGCTCTGCGACATCCCGGGCCAGACCATCAACACGGACGACGGCGAACCAAACCTGGCACAAGAGGATATCAACGCCAACAACGCCAGCGTCTGGGGTCTGGACTTTGCCTGGCGGCAAAACATGACCTACCTGCCCGGCGCGCTGCGTGGCATGCAAATGATGGCCAACTACTCTTATGCCGATTCGCACACCAACGGCATTCCGGGAAGCACCTACTCGCCGCCGCTCATCGGCACGGCCCGCAACGCCTTCAATTTCGAACCCGGCTATGAGCTGGGGCGCTACGCCGTTCACCTGGGCATGACCTTTAACGGCGACTACGACGATGCCTACCAGTGGTTCAACAACCAGACCGATCCCAGCAACGACACGGCCGGGCCGGCGAACGGACCGCTGGGCGACAGCTACGCCTATTCGCACCTGCAGATCGACGCCCAGATGGGAGCCCGCGTGTGGCGCGGACTGCACGTGATCGTCGATGGCCTGAACCTGACCAACGAGGTCTTTGGCTACTACAATGGGCAGCCGCAATATGTGAACCAGCGCGAATACTACAAGCCGACCTACAGCGCCAGCCTGCGCTGGACTTCCGCCGCGGAACGCTGAGCCGCCGCCACCGTTGGCCTCTCAAGCCGGGGCGCATGAAACTGAAGGTCATGTTCCCCGGCTCTTTTTGAAGCCGATGGCACGTTATAACCAATTCTGCTGGTATTGCTGAGAACCCTGGATGAAACGGTCGCTGCCTCTATTCCTCTGCTGCGCATGTCTGACGGGTACAGCCGCATTCTGCAGGACGCCGTCTCCGACGCCGGACGATGGAGGCGCGCAGCTGCAGTTCGTGGTCGTGCTGAGCCGCCACGGCGTCCGCTCGCCCACCGGAGACCCGGTGCAGTACGATGCGTACTCGCGCGCCGCGTGGCCAAAATGGGACGTGCCGCCCGGTTACCTGACCGATCACGGCTTCGAGGCAATGAAGCGCCTCGGCACCTATGACCGCTCGTTGCTCGCACACGAAGGGCTGCTGAGCGCATCGGGTTGCGCGGACGCAGACCGAGTGTTCTTCTATGCCGACACCGACGAGCGTACGCAGCAGAGCGGGCGCGCTCTGGCGCAGGGCATGTTCCCTGATTGTCCTCCGGCCGTCCACGGGCTCGCGGAAGGTACGCACGATCCTCTCTTTCACCCGCCCCGTCGCCAGCCTGACGAATCGGCCCCGGACCCTCAGGGCGATCCAGGCGAAATTGACGCCGCGCAGACGCAACTCACCGAGCAGTACCATGCGCAGATCGCGCAGATGGATCACATCCTCGCGACCTGCGGCAACCCGCCTCTGCCGAACCACACCCGCACGTCGCTCTTCGATGTACCCACTGCTCCGAAGGCCGGCAAGCACGCCGGAGAACTACGCGGCCCGCTCAACACAGCCGCCAGCCTCAGCGAGAATTTTCTGCTGGAGTATACGCAGGGCCTGCCGTTGCGGGACGTCGGCTGGGGCTGCATCTCCGAGAGCGCGCTGCGCTCTCTCATCGTTTTGCACACGGCTGCGTTTAACTATGAGCATCGCAACCCGGCGACCGCCCGCTTGGCGGCGTCGAACTTGCTGGAGTCGATCCGCGCGGCGATGCAGCAGGCCATGACCGGAAGCCGCATGCCCGGCGCTCCGGATGACCCTGACGACCGCGCGCTGTTCCTCGTCGGCCACGACACCAACCTGGCCAGCGTCGCCGGCCTGCTCCGCATGAACTGGACAGCCGACGGCCGACGCGACGATACTCCGCCGGGCAGCGCCCTGGTTTTCGAGTTGTGGCGCGGGTCCGGCTCTGGACAGTATTTTGTGCGCGTCTTCTACACCACGCAGACGCTGGACCAGATGCGGACCGCGGCAGTTCTCACTCCGGCGCACCCGCCGCAGCGTGTGGCGCTCGTTGTGCCGGGCTGCTCACCGAGCGGAAAGACGGGCTGCTCGTGGGACTCTTTCTCGCGCATCGTAAATCAGGCGATGGATCCGGCAACCGCTGCGGCAAAATCGCAATAAATCTGCAGGGCCGCGAGAGAAACAGGCGCTATGAATTCGCGGCGTCTGCCTTCCATACGTAAGCCTCGGGCTGCGGAAGCCCAACGTGGGCCATCACACGGAAGACGAACTGCCGCGCCATCTCCGCCGAGTCGGTGGGATGGTTATAAAACGCGGGCATGACCGGGAAGATGGTGGCGCCCGCGTCCGCGGCAAGGCCCATATTGCGAATGTGAATCTTGTTGAAGGGCGTCTCGCGCAGGCACAGGATGAGCGGACGGCGCTCCTTGAGGCATACGTCGGCGGCGCGCTCGATGAGGTTGCCGGCCATGCCGTTCGCGATACCCGCGAGCGTGCCCATGCTGCACGGCAGCACGATCATGCCCGCCGTGGGATAGCTGCCGCTGGCGATCGGCGCACCTATATCGGACTCGGCGTTCTGAACGACTTTTTGCGATGCGTGTCCCAGCAGCTTTTCCACGAGTCCATTGCGGCCGGAGATGCCGAGTTCTTCGGCCACCACGCGCAGGGAGCTTTCCGAGGGGACGAAGTGAACGCGAGCGACGCGAGGGTCGGCATCGAGCGCGTCGAGGAGGGTTCGCCCGAAAACGGCTCCGCTCGCTCCGGTGAGGGCAAACGTGAGAGTGATCGGCATCGATTCGGCCGGCGGCGACTGGGCTTTTGGGCTCACGTGGAGATTGTATGGGAAATGCGGGGGGCAGCGGCGGGAACCATCCGGAGCCGTTCGTTGTCTGTGTGAAAAGGGCAGCGTCAGCCGCATCTCCTAAGAACTTAGTTGACAGAACGCGACGGCCGGCGCTAGCATCCTAAGTTGTTAGGAGATGCCATGGAGAAACGGCCGGGCAAAGGCGGATTGACGCGGCTGGAGCTGCGCATCATGCAGGTGATCTGGCGGCGCGGCGCCAGCACGGTGGGCGAAGTGCAGGCTGAGCTGAAGCCGGCGCTGGCCTACACCACGGTGCAGACCATGCTCAACATCCTGGAGCGCAAGGGCAAGCTGAAGCGCGAACTGGCGGGGCGCGCGTACATCTATTCGGCGCGTGTGACCGAGGAGAAGGCACTGGGCCAGGGCGTCCGCGACCTGATCGACCGGATGTTCGGTGGCTCCAGCGAGGAGATGGTGATGAGCCTGCTGAAGAGCGGACAAATTGACGCAGAGCGGTTGGCGGAGCTGACACGGCGCTTCCAGGACGAGGAGGACGAGCAATGAGCGGGATCGAGAGCTTTGCGCTGTCGTATCTGGTGAACTCGGTCTGGCAGATTCCGCTGCTCTTCGCCGCGGGATGGACAGCGGCGCGGGCGCTGCGCGGCGCTGGAGCCCAGGCCGAGCATCGCGTGTGGGTGAGCGTGCTGCTGTTGGAAGCTTTGCTGCCGGCCATCTCAACGCTGCCGTGGGAGTGGCTGGACGCGTGGCTGCCGTGGAGCACGGGAACGATGGGCGACGGCCACGTAACGGTGACGATGGGTGCGGCGCACGCTGCGAGCGGATTCTCACTGCCGGCGTGGCTGCCCGCCACTCTCGCGCTGGCCTACGGCGCGGCCTGCGCGTATTTTGCCGCGCGATTTGTGTGGCAATCGGCGAAGCTGTGGAGTCTGCGGCGGGAAACGGTCCTGCTGGAGGGCCAGGCGCGCGAACGCTGGACGCGCTGTGCGGCGACCCTTGGGACGGCCGATGTGTCGATCGCCGCGTCGACGCGGGTATTTGGTCCCGTGACCATGGGGCTGCGGCGCAGACTGCTGCTGCTGCCGCTTTCGATGGCCGAAGATCTGCCCGAGGCGGAGCTGTGCGCGGTGCTGACGCATGAGTTCGCGCACCTGCGGCGCAACGACTTTGTGAAAAACCTTCTGTACGAACTGGTGACCGTGCCGGCCAGCTACCACCCCTTGATGCGAGCGACGCGTGAGCGAGTAACGGAGAGCCGGGAGATGATCTGCGACGCCATGGCTGCGGGCGAACAGGGCCGCCACGCGTATGCGCGTTCGCTGCTGCGGCTGGCTTCCCTTCTGGTGGAGGGCGCGCCGGTCAGAACCCCACACGCCATCGGAATTTTCGATGCCAACACCTTCGAAAGGAGACTTATGCGACTGACAGAGAAACAGGCAGAGATGCGAGGCGCGCGGCGGCTGGCGACGGCGATGCTGTGTGCGGCGCTGGGCGCGGGAGCGTGCGCGTCCGCGATGGCGCTGAGCGTTCATGTCGATGCGGCAACAGCCAGCGCGGCTCAGGACACTCCGCCGCAGGGTGGAACCATGCACCCGAACGTAGTGCACGTGTCTCCTGGCGTGATGCAGGGACAGCGGATCTCCGGGGAGATGCCGGTGTATCCGCCCGAAGCGAAGAAGAAAAAGATTCAGGGGACCGTCGTGCTGGAAGCAACCATCGGCAAGGACGGCAGCGTGGAAGCGTTGCATGTGGCTTCGGGTCCGAAGGAGCTTCAGAAATCTTCGACCGAGGCAGTGAAGACCTGGAAGTACAAGCCATTTCTGCTGAACGGTGAACCGGTGGAGGTAGAGACGCAGATCAACGTGGTGTATTCGCTGGACAAGTAGGCGGAGCCAACCGCGGGTGAGCCGGGACTGAGGTCCCGGCTTTTTTCTGCCACTGTGCCTATTCGCTGCCAAGCACGCGGGCGAAGATCGCATCCACATTGGCGAGCTGACGGTCCAGATCAAACGTCCGGGCCAGTTTCTCGGGGCTGAGGCGCGCGCTGATTTCGGGATCGGCAGCGACCAGCTCGCGGAAGACGAGGTCGTTCTGCCAGGCGTTCATGGCGTGTTGCTGGACGAGACGGTAAGCGTCCTCGCGCGACATGCCCGCTTCGGCGAGATCGAGCAGAAGCTGCCCGCTAAAAATGAGGCCGCCGGTGGAGTCGAGATTCTTCTTCATGCGCGAGGGGTAAACGACCAGCTTCTCGATCAGGTCCGCAGTTTTCGCCAGCAGGTAGTCGGCGAGAATCGTCGAGTCGGGGAGGATCACGCGCTCCACCGAAGAGTGAGAGATGTCGCGCTCGTGCCACAGGGCGACATTTTCGAGCGCGGCCTGAGAGTCGGCGCGGACAACGCGCGCCAGTCCGCTGATTTGCTCGGCGGTGATCGGGTTCCGCTTGTGCGGCATCGCCGACGAGCCCTTCTGCTTCGGAGAAAAATACTCTTCGGCCTCGCGCACCTCCGTTCGCTGCAGGTGGCGAACCTCAGTGGCGATCTTGTCCAGCGTGGCGGTGACTACGGCCAGCGTGCCCACGTAAAACGCGTGGCGGTCGCGCTGGATGACCTGCGTCGCGATGGGCGCTGGCTCGAGCCCGAGGCGCGCACAGATCCGTGCTTCGTGCTCGGGGCTGAGATGGCCGAAAGTGCCGACCGCGCCGGAGAGCTTGCCCACGCGCATCTGCTCCGCTGCCAGGTCGAAGCGCTCGAGGTTTCGGCGCATCTCCGCGTACCAGTTCAGCAGCTTGAGTCCGAAGGTCGTGGGCTCCGCGTGCATCCCATGCGTGCGGCCCACGGTGGGGGTGTGCTGGGATTCGAGCGCGCGTGTTTTGAGCACGTCCATCAGGTGCAGGATGTCCATCCGCAGGATGGCGGAGGCGGCTTTGATCTGCAGCGCCTGGGCGGTGTCGACGACATCGTTCGACGTGAGGCCATAGTGCAGCCACCTCGCTTCCGGGCCGACCTTTTCGGCGACGGCGGTGGTGAAGGCGATCACGTCGTGGCGAACTTCAGCCTCGATCGCCTTCATCCGCTCGAGATCGAAGCCTCCGCGCTCGCGGATGGCGCGGGCGGCCTCGGCGGGAACCAGACCGTCTTCGGCAAGAACTTCGCTGGTGACGGTTTCCACTTCGAGCCAGGCGCGGAATTTGCTTTCCTCGCTCCAGATGGCGCCCATGGGGGCGCGGGTGTAGCGCGGGATCAAAAGAACATCCTCCGGAGAACTCCTCATTTTATCGTTGCGAGACCGCGCCGACTGCGGAGGCGCGGAATCAGGGAGGAATTTGCAGACGGCGGTTGACGAATCCGCTTCCATTGCATCGAAGAGCAAAGAATGTGAATTGGACCGGGCGGGGCGGCGAGGAATAAGCTGCGTGCACCGGACGAATCCGGAATTGGCGACAAACCCAGGG
>JASIAO010000496.1 GCA_030041955.1 Acidobacteriaceae bacterium
CATCTCCGCCGCCGCCTCAGTCTCCTTGCCCTCCCGCATCAGAATCCGCCCCAGCAGGTAATACGCCTTCTGTATCTGATACCGATTGCGCGATGGGTCTGTCGTCAGCGCAGTCGCCTTTTGCAAATCCCTTTCTGCCGCGTTCAAATTCCCGGTGTTGTACTCCATCTGCCCCAGGTACAAATACGCGTCGGGACCCTTCGGATTCAGCTCAATCGCCTCATGCAGATCCTTCGCTGCCTCCGCGTATCGCTGCTGCGTCACCGCCAGCTTGCCAAGCGCAGCCCACGTCAGATAATCCCGCGGCGACACAGCCAGTTCCAGCTTCAGCTCCTTTTCGGCCGCCGTCGCCTTCGCCGCATCGTTCTCCTCCAGATAGGTCGCTGCCAGGCAGTAATGCGCCTCCGGAAATCGCGGATCCTCCGCAATCGCCTTTTTGAACTCCGCCTCCGCGCGTGGCTGAAAATCCGAATCCGCCCACGCCCGCCCCAGTTGCATGTGCAGCGCCGGCGTATCTCCCTCCGCGGCCACGATCTGCGCGAAGATCCGGTCCGCGCATCCCTCATCGTTCAGGTCGAGGCACGCTACGGCCAGGTTGTAGTTGTTGGCGAAGCTGGAATGCAGCGCCACCGCCGCCTCCAGCTCCTTCCTTGCCGCCTCATCCTCGTTCAGCTTCAGCAGCGTCCGCCCCAGCATCTCGTGAGTCTCGGCCAGTCCCTTTGGATCGCCCTCCTCCTCCTGCACCAACCGCTGCGCCAGGTCTTTCGCGTGGTCGAAATCCCCGCCCGCGAACGCGGCCCGCAGATACTCCATGCGCAGTTGCGCGGAATCCGGCTCCATCTCCAGCGCGCTGTCGAATAGCGGCGCAGCCTTCGCATAATCGCCCGCCAGCGCATGTCCCGCCGCCAGTTCGCCGAGGGCATCCGCCAGAAACTGCCGGTACTCCCGCGCCGCTCCCGCCGCATCGCCCTTTTTCTGGAAATTCACCGCCGCCGCGTAATGTTGCCCGAGTTCTGAGGGATGCGGCGCGCTCTGCGCCCGGCCCGTCCCGGCCGCGCACAATGCCGCCGGCGCCAGCACCCACAGCATGAGTTTGGACGGCGCACCCATGGCGATTCTTCCGGATCCGATTCTCATTCTTTCACGCCGCAGCCGCGGTTCTGTGCGCTCCGCCCGCCTGTCGAGCCCGCCGTGCAAAAAAGAAGGTGGCCGCGAACGGCCACCTTTGTGTTGAGGAGGCAAGTTAGAAGAAGTACTTCAGATCCAACTCGATAATGCGCTCGTATGGCGCCTGTGACCGCACCGTCAGAAGGCCCCAGTTGTTCGGGCTCCCGATGGAGCTGGTATAAGACGCGTCGTTCGGCGTAATCGTCTTGCTGGCGTAGTCCACGTTATAAGCGAGCGAGTAGTAGTTTGAGTTGGCGTACTCCAGCAGAGAATGATTGAGCCAGTCGAACGCTGACGCCCGGAACTGCAAACTCTGCTCTTCCCGGATGTGGAACGTCCGGTAGATGGCCAGATCGTTGTCGTAGTACGGTGTCGTGGCTATGTAGGGGTAATGCTGCCCGCCCTGCGTTCCCACCGCCGGCGCGTTGAAGCACCCCAGCTTCAGGTTCTGATTGTGCGCCAGCCCCGACTGCGGGTTGCAGGCCAGCGCCGGCATGATCGGTATATTGGCGTCGGTTCCAAAGTAGGTGGGGTCGCCAATGGCACTGGTAATCCCGTCGGCCTTCGCATTGGCCGGCAGACCGGTGTACTCCAGCCCCAGCCCGAAGTTCGGCACGTTGTTCCCCAGCTCGGCTGGAATGTACCCGCCGTGCTGCCAAGTCGAGATGCCGGAGATCGTCCAGCCTCCGCCCAGTTGGTTCACCAGATTGTTCCCCGTGTGCAACTGCCCCGACGCATACGTGTACGAGGCATTGAACACGAAGGGCCGGTCGATCGTCGTTGGTCCGTAGTTCAGGTTCACGTTGAACGGGTTCTCCTGCAGACCGGTTCCCAGCGCCTTCGACCATGTGCCGTTGAAGTCGAAGATGAAGTGACCCGTGTTCTTCGTCCAGGTCACCTGCAGGCCGTGGTAGTTGTTGTAGTCCGTGCTCTGGATCATGTACACGCTGTTCGTGCCGTACGCATATCCGTACGGATGGTAGTCGGCGAGCGTGTTCCCCGTCGACGCCCCGTTGGTCGGATTGGTGCCTACATTTTCCGGATTGCCGGATGTGACCCCCGTCTTCGGATCGGGCTTGAACAGGGCGCCGATCGGTGTCTTGTTCTGATCGGCGACGGCCGAGAAGTTGCTGCCCTGCAGATCTTCGCTGTCGTCGGAAAGCTGGCTGGTTACATTACCAACATAGGCAACATCCAGCAGCGAGTTCCACGGCAGCCTCTGGTCGACGGTAAAGTTCCAGGCGTACGTCAGCGGCTGGCCGTAATCGTCGGGATCGAAGCCGGTTTCCGACGAGCCCTGGACGCACTGCGAAGTGCAGGTCTGCTTATACACCACGTTCCCCGCGCCGATCTGGCTGAACTGGACGGACTTGTCCCCCGGCAGGCTGTAGCCGAGCACGTCCTGGGCGGTCACCAGCGAGGACGCGACGTCGTTCACCTGGGTAACGAAGCGATAGGCGCCCCATCCGCCGCGAATCACCGTGCGGCCGTTCCCGAAGATGTCGTAGGAAAGACCGAAGCGCGGCGATACAAAGGCAAACCGGTTAGGCTGCCCGCTCAGCGGGATTCCCGGATCGGTGGCATGCCAGCGGTAACCAGGTGCATATCGTCCCGCCTGGAAGTCCGGCGCCACGTCCTGCGGAATGAACACGGCCATGCCGATGCCGTCCCGGTCGTACCAGTGACCCACATGTTCGATTCGGGCGCCACCTTCCAGCGTCAGGTGATTGCTCGCTTTCCAGGTATCGTCCACGAACACAGCGACCGACTGGTACGCCGTATCCGCAATCGGCGAGGAGTTGTTTTCGCTGTATCCGGTCGCGATGCCTGTCACGAAGTTAGCCGTCGGGTTTTGCGCCGCACCCATCAGGTTGCCGGTATTGATGTTGGGGTTCTCGCCGCTGAAGCTCGAGAAATCTCCATCCTCATAGGTGGCGAAGGTGCTCTGGAAGTTGTCGGTGGTCTGGTCGTAGGCGCCCAGGGCGATGGTGTGCGTGTGCCAAACCTTCGTAAACACGTCGTTGAACTGCGGCGCCTCCTTGCGCACCGCGTACTGCCCCGGAGGATTGTCGAAGATCGAGTTCTGTGAGAAGTCCGGGAATGTATTAATGCCGCCCGGGCTGTTGAAGGCGGGGATATTCAGCACCGGCGTGTTGCTGAAAACCTTGCCGTACGTACCGGGATAGCCGAGCGTGCTGCGCAGCGCCGCCTTCGGATTGGGCTCAGTGAACGGGAAGCTGCCGAACGCCCAGCCCGCCATCAGGTCGTTGGTTGCCGATGAGCCGAAATTGTGAACGATGTGCCCTACCAGCGACTTGCCCCGGAATACCTGCGTCTCACCGCCGCCCGGGTAAGGAATCGCATCCCCCGGTGTCCAGTACAGGTGAGCGCCATTGCCGCTCGCCAGGTCGGAGTTGTAGGCCTGCTGGTAAGCGCCATAGATTTTCGTGTTATCCCCAAGGTTGTAGTCGATGCGGAAACGATACATCCAGCCGTCGTTGATATTCGGGATGGGCTGATAATAGTTGTAACCCCCTGTTTTTGTCGGATTTGCGTTCGCTTTCGGCCAGATTTTTGCCAGCGCCGCAGCGCCGGGATCGAGGAATTGCGACGGAATGGTCGCTCCCGTTTCGCCCGCCGGGGCTGGGGTGGGCGAGCTTCCGTCCGGCAGTACCATATTCGAAATATCGTTGCACCACTGTCCGGTAATGCTCGACGAGAATCCGCTCGGGCACACCGCCATGTTGTCCGCATTGTCCGTGGTGAAGTCGCCGGCCTGCATCTCCGGTGTAGGGATGGCCGACTTCAGTACGTTGGCGTTCCCCTGGTCCTGCAGCCAGCGCTCGTAGCCGCCCCAGAAGAACAGGTGCTTGTGCGTCAACGGCACCGGTCCGCCGAAGTTGCCGCCCGGATAGTAGTAGTGGGCTCCCCCCTTGGGCACGCCGTTGTTATTGTCCTGCCAGTCGTTGGCGTTCAGCACGTCGTTGCGCGCGTCGAAATAAGCCTCGCCGTGGTAGCGCGCTCCGCCGGACTTGCTGATGGCGCTCACTACCACCGGACCGAACGGAACTGTGGCGTTAAAATCCGACGTCTGCACCGTGACTTCCTGCGTCATGTCCGGGTTGATGATCGAAACCGACGAGGCCATGTCGCCCGGATCGATGACATTGACGCCGTCCGCCAGCAGAGCAGTCCCGCCGCGGTTCGGCACGCCGTTGATGTCGATGCCGCTGCCCACGGCGCTCTGCTGCACCGTGATATCTAGATCGCTGAATGACGGACTGGTCTGCGTGAGCCCGCCCGACATCGTCGTCGCCCCAGGCAGCACCTTCAGCAGTTCCGTCACGTCGCGGCCTTCCAGCGCCAGGTTCTCGATATCCTTATTGCTGATCACGTCCGTCCGCTGCCCGTTGTCCACCGGAATCATCACCGCGGCCGCGCTCACCGTGACCGTTGTCGCTTCCGAGCCGACTGTCAGAACCAGCGCCGGCACCGTGCGGTTGTCGCCGGCGTTCAGCACGATCCCCGTGAGTAGCTTCGCCTGGAATCCCTTTGCCTCCGCCTTCAGCGTGTACGAGCCCGGGACCAGGGAAGGAAATGCATAAAGGCCTTCGCTGTTCGTCTGCACCGTGCGCGCCGCCTGCGAGGCGTCGTTGGTCAGCGTCAGCGTCGCTCCGGGGATGATCGCGCCGCTCGGATCCTGCACCGTCCCCGTCAGCTGTGCCGTCGTTTGCGCGTGCATCGTCGCCGGCGACCCTAGGCACAGCACGGCCAGAAGGGCGGGCAGAATACAGCCCACGAAACGTCGAAGCCCCGGCCTGCCTGCTCTCTTCGAACTCTCGGGTTTCCCCGCAAAACCTCCGCGAAACGCAAAAGCTTGCCATTCGCTCATTGCCACGATACCTCCTGATTGAGAACTGCCAGTCTGATAAATCGGCCTTTCCCGTTGCCGGCGGCCGATTTCAATGCCTGCTCTTGTTTGGTTTGGGTCCCGAACTACCTTGATCCGCTACTTATCACAACAGTTACTGAGAGGCCCAACAGCAACCGCGCTCTCCCCCTCGAAATCCACAGGCATCCCCCGCGGCTCCGCCCGGCAAATGCGCGCACGCGCAGCACCGATTTCATGCGCGTCCGCAGCCGAACACAGCGGAACGGAGGCAGCCCTGGACGGTACCGGAGATCTTCGGTTTTCAGTCAGATCTGCAGATGCCCGGCTCGCAATTGGTGCGCCGCCGGGTCCTGCCGGGTAATGCGCTTCTGCCTCCTAAGAAGTCGTAGAACATACAGACAGCCAAAGACGTGCTCCTGGGGTATCCTGGCTTCCGTAAAATCGATTTATCAACTACGGGAAATCCTTTTACTCCGTTGTAACGACAGCTGTCAAGAGGAGGATTCCAACGTGGTTCCCTCGGCGCCAGGGCTCACTTTAGCTTTCTCGCAAACCGTGATCGCGCATGCAGAAACGAAGCGTCCCTTCACGCTCTCCCGGGGGCCGGATCGGCTCGCTCTGAATACCGGCGGAATCGCTTCGCCGCGGGCGCCGCGTAGCGCCATTTCAACAGCTTCCGCACGCACGGCTTCGTCTCCCGCGGCATTGAATCGGCCGCGGTATCCGCGTCAAAGGGCTATATAGAAGAAAGTTATCCCGGCTGGTTCGGCCGGCCTACTGCGCGCCGTTCTTAAACACTTCCTCGGCGTAGTAGTTGACCACTCGTGCCTGGTCCCGCAGCATCTCCAGATATGCGTTCTTCAGCAACTGCTCGCGGCTGTCGCGCAATTGCTGCCGGATCGCCTGCTGAACCCGCGGATCGTTCAGCTCTCGCTGTCCCGCAGCCTCCCGGTCGATCAGCTTGTAAATCGCGTAGCCGATCGGCTGCTTCGAATTGCCCGCTCCATAAATCGGCAGAATATCCGTAATCTGCCCCGGCTGCAGCTTGGTCACCGCCGCGTACACCTGCGGATCCGAGCGCAGCCTCGATTCCGGCACGAAGCCCATATCCCCGCCGTTCCCTGCCGTATCCGGGCTCTCGGAGTAGTTCATCGCCAGCGTGCTGAAGTCCGTGCCGCTTTCCAGCTGGTTGTGCAGCATCTGGATCTTGCGCTTCGCCTCCGCGTCGTTCATCGCCTTGCTGTTCTGCAGATTCCCCACCTGCTGCGGTGGCATCGGAATCGACGTCACCACAATCTGCGCCAGATGGTACTGCGGCTCCAGCAGATTGAACTCCGCCTTGTGCGCGTTGTAGTAGTTAGCGATGTCCGTATCGGTGATGTTGATGCGCGATGTGATCTCTTTGTTGAACAGCTTCTCTTCCGTCCGGTTGCGCCGGATCTCCCTCTTCAGATCGTCCAGCGTCATGTGCTGCGAGTCGAGGCGCTTCTGGAATTCATCCGGCGTAAACGGCGCTTTGATCTCGTTCAGCTTCTCCGATACCTCGTCGTCCGTGGCGACCAGGTTCAGCTTCGCGGCCTCCTGCATCACGATTTCCTCGTCGATCAGCTGCCGCAGAATGTTCAGCCGCGTGATGTCCGCCTGTACTTCGGAAGGCTGCTGGTTCGATTCGCCCAGATTCGCCCGATACACCTGCTCCACTTCCGAGCGCAGAATCGGCTTCCCGTTCACCGTCGCCATCGTATTGGCATTGTGCGAGTGCGCGCAGCCTGCGCAGAGGGCCACTGCGACGGCTGCACATGCAAGCCCGAAATTGCGATGGAGGGAACGGGAGACCGAGGCGCTGCACCAAAACAATCGAGATGACAAAAATTCTTCTCCTGCTGACTCGCTGCAAATCCGTGGGCGGCTTGTCGGTATCAGAATAATGCGCTCCCCGCCCCCTGCATAGCGCTATTTCCGTCTTAGCGCCCGCTCGGCGCGCCCGTCGGCTTCGTCGAAACCGGCGGAACTGGAGCTTCCGGCGGGGGTGGCGCAATGCCTTCGGCCTTCAGCGCGCGGTCGATCATGATCCACAACTGGCTCTCCGGCAGCTCGCCTGCCCACCGCTCTCCGTTCACGAAGAACGTCGGCGTCGCTTCCACGCCCAGCTTGTCGCCGGCCTTCATCTCCGCGCGCACCTTGCTGTCGTCCTGCTTCTGCACGCAGGCCTCCAGCTTCCCCGCGTCCACATTCTCCTTCGCGCCTTCCTGCTCGGCCAGTTTGTCCAGTGTCGCCGCCGCCTTCGCAGGATTGTTGTCCGGTCCGCTCACGTCCGGCCCGTGGGTGTGCAGATAATCCACGTAATTCCAGTATGCCGTCGCGTTTTGGTCGGCCAGGCAGTTCGCGTTCACCGCCGCATGCATCGCCCAGGGGTGAATCTCCACCAGTGGGTAATCGACGTAGACAAATTTCACCAGACCCTTGTAGTGATCCAGCGTGTCCGGGAAAAATTCCGCGTGCATGCGCGCGCAGTACGGGCACTCCAGATCGTCGAAGTTGACAACCGTCACCTTCGCCAGCGGATTTCCCCGCACCGGCCGTCCTTCCGTCGGCAGTTGCGCCGTCGGATCCGGACTGATATCCCACTTCGAAAGCCGCGCCAGCGTGTTCCCGTCCTTCGACAGCAGGAAATCCACGGTCTGCGTGCGGCTCGGCTGGCCCGGCAGCGAAAATGTCACTGCGATGGTATCGTATCCGCTCACATCGCTTTTCTCGCGCGGTCCGATCATCATCTCGTATTGTGGCGGAACGCTCAACTCCGCCCGGATCATGATTTCAATTTTCCGGTCGAGCTGCGGAGTCCTGGCCATCGGCATTGCTTCCGACTGCGAGGCTGGAGTTTGCTGCGCCCTGCACCCGGCTGTTGCCATCAGGAAAGCACAGGCAAGAAAAAAACTCTGTCTCAACAAAAATTGCCGCCTTGGTTAGCTCGTGAGCCGTCTTGTAAATTACTCGTTCTATTATCGCAGGCCGGCTCAAAATCTCTGCATCCGCAAGGCTCGGCTACGCGCTGCCCCGTACGCTGGCAGCTGGACGCTCGAACCTGGAAGCTGTTTCAGAACAGGCTGATCCGGTGCCGCAGATCCCCGACATTCGACAGCCCCGCAAAATTGAAGCTGTAAAAATACTCCGTGTCGTTGCGAATCGATCCCAGCGAGAACTTGCGGTACTGAAAGTCCAGCCCGCAGCAGTTCCAGTTGTACTGCGCCTGCGCCGCGCCGTACTGCAATTGCTGGTGCACCAGATCGTAGGCCGCGCTCAGCCCTTCGCTCAGCCCCAGCTTGTTCGCCGCCCCATGGATCGCCGAGAGGTGAATCTGGTTGTACGGGTTCGGAGCGTTCGGTGAGGGCAGCGTCGTCGGCCGCGCCGTCGTCAGCGGCGTATATCCCAGCGGCACGTTCACGTAGGAATCGCCGAACTGCAGCCGGTACAGGCCCGCCTGATAACCCGTGAACACACTGCTCGACGTGATCTTGCCTTCCTTCGCGTCGTAATCCAGGTCCCACTCCACGTCGGTCGCCTTCGTTGTCTGCATGCGCAGGCGCGAAATAATCGGCGACGTGTGCCGCGGGCTGGTCAGAAAGTCCACCCCTGTGAAATCCAGCGTCGTCAGCAGCGGGTTGGGCGTGCCCCTCGTAATCGCGCGATCGAAATCCGGCTCGAAATAATATTTCTGCGCCACCCGCCATGTTATCCAGTCCCGCGTCTCGCTTCCGCACAGGGCATTGGCCGCGGCTGCGGGCCGGCTCGGCGGAGCCGCAGAATTGATGCCCCACCCCATCACGCCCGCCACGCCCGAAACGTTCCCGCTCTGCTCCGTCTGGTCCTGTGGCGTCGAGCCTGGCGCTGCCTCGTTGGCCTGCTCTTCCGATGCTTCCTGCCCGGCGCACGGATGCGGTTTCCCGCCGCGCAGATACAGCCGCTGGGTCAGTTCGTACTCGATCTCGTTCGTATTGCTGGCAACGTCCGTGTCGTCGAACCGCAGAACCTTTCTGAAATTATTGATACCCGTTACGTACCGGTATTGAATGTCCGGCTCGATCGTGTGCCGCACATCGACAACAAACAGCTTGTGGAGCCACGGCGCGCTGAAGTCCCGCTCCAACGCCGGCGGCGTCAGTTGAAAGCCGGTTTCCACGTCCGTTCGCGCCAACCCGCTTACCCGCACCACCGGAATCTGTTCCAGATCCGCCGGATACTGGCTTTTCCCGTACAAGGTCGCGCGTACCGCTCCATTAGGCCGGAACGTCCATCCCCCGAAGTGCAGCGGCAGCGAAATCCGCGGATAAATGTCCCCGCGCGGCACCTCCGCCGACGTGCGGAAGCTCGGATAGTCGTACCGCGACAGTGCCCCAAGCGATCCCGTAAATCCCCACATCACCGGCGAATCCGCCAGGGGATGGTCAGCCGCCTCCACGTCCACCTGCGGCAGGTGGAGGATTCTCACCTCATCGCCCGGAATCGCCGAGCTCTGGAAATCCTGGTAGCGGTTCATCCGCAGGCTCGCCCAGATGTCGTGATCCTCATGGATCGCGAAGATCTGCGACTTCACCTCCGAGTCGATAGCGATCGCGTAATCCTCCTCGAACACAAGCCGGTACACGTAAGAGCTCAAATACTCCGCATCAACCACGCCCGTCGTATGCGGCGTAAAGTCATAACGTCCGTCGCCCGCCACATCCACGCCGCCCTGATTCACTCGCGTGCCGTTCGGCTCCAGCATCCCGTGGTCCAGCAGACTATGGAACCGCACATTCGCGAAATTCTCGCCCAGTCCCCGGTACCGGAACATCGCGTTCGGGGCGAAGCCGCGCTTCGACCAGTACTGCGTCGCCATGGTCAGGTCGGCGCTGCGCCCCAGCGTCAGATAAATACCCTCACCCACCACCAGCCCGCGCGTTGAGTCGTTCCCGGCATATGGAAGCAGAATTCCCGATGCCCGCTGCACGTCCACCGGATGTGTCACGTACGGCATAAGTATCAGCGGCATGTGAAACAACTCAAACCAGGCATCCTTCGAGGATGCCACCCCGTTGTCGAGGTTGATGTTCCGCGACAGGATGCGCCAGTCCGGCTTCGGCAGCCGGCACGACGTCATCGTGCCGTCGATCACCCGGTATCGCTGCTTGCCCAGTTGCAGAACTTCTTTGCCGGTGATCGCAAAAGGATTCGGCGCCGTAAACACCATCTTCCCGTGCGGCGCCCGCTCCACGCCCAGCGTGCCCACCACGTCGAAAAAGTCGCCCGTGTCCTGCTGGACGTTGATCGTGCCGTGGTCCGCGGTGAAATGCTCATCGTCTGGCCCGCCGTCGACCATCATGTGTCCGTGCGCGACGATCACGCCCGTCCCGTCGTTGTACGTAGCGTGGTCCGCGTGCACGATGTAGTCGCGGTAATCGATCTCCGCGTTGCCGTCCAGCGTGTAGAGCGTTCCGTTCTTCACGCTTTCGCTGATCTGCGTGTTCGCGGAGATTCTCACCGGCACGCCGGGCTGCGGCTCCGGAACCACATGGGCCTCCGGCAGCGTGCTCTCGAGGCTTGGATCGTCAGGAAGATTCGCCGCCGCCGCCGCCGAAGAAGACGCCGGAGTCGCCCGGGGAAACTCGCTGGTTACGGTCTGCTCCCAAACCTGCGGATGACACAGCAGAAGCACCGTGATACACCAAAACAAGCGGGTTCTCATCGCGCGGGGCAACTCCAGCATAGCAAAGCGGCATGTGGAGCCTCTCGCGCCTTCAGCACGCGCTGCTCTCGGCGAAATTTCCGGCGATCTCACCCTCATTGGAGGCTTGCCAGTGATCGCTTGCGTACGCCCAAATCGCGCCGCTGCTCCGGACGCGCCTCTCCGCCCACCCTCCCGCTCCGAATCTCCTCGCCCTTATCATTCTCACCGGCACTTATGCATTCAGACGCGCCACTACCTCCGGAGTTGCGCCTTTCGCCCCTCACCTCGGAAAGGATTGCATTGAGTTTGTCGCCGTCCCAGCCCGCTCCCGTTGACGCTGCCGCCCTGCTGCCCGATTCCGCCCCCGCGTGGAAGAACGAGGTCAGTGCCCGCGTCCGCGCGCACCGTGGCCGCCGCGGCCGCGTTCCCGAAAACCAGCCCGCACTCCCCGGGATGGAAAGCGCCGTATCCCCCTCCTCCGTCGCCGCCCGCGTTGCCGAACGCTACGCTCGCGTGCCTTCCTGGAAAGACATGCTCGCCGCTCAGGCCGCTGCCGAAGCCGCTGCTGAAAAAGTCGCTCTCGCTGAGGCTGGGCCCCTCAAGCCTCACTCTTCCGTCGCTCCTGCCGCCGTCTCCCCGGTCGAACCTGAACCTTCGCCGCAGATCCACCAGCCCGAGCCGCAACCCTGGCAGCCCGATCTCCTTCGCTACTC
>JASIAO010000497.1 GCA_030041955.1 Acidobacteriaceae bacterium
AGATCGAGCAGCACCTGCCGATTCGCCGGATACGCCCGCGTTTGGTACGCCAGAAACATCCGCCGCCGCAGCTCGTCCGACCGCGCGAAGGTCATCACCGGCATGTAGTCGGGATAATCCGTTGTCAGCACGATCTTCCCGTTCTCACCTGCCGGATGCGCAGCGACAAAATCCGGCGGCAGGCCATCCAGCTCTGCGGCGCTTTCCACCTCGACCGTTTTGCCGCCCTCCTGCACATTCCGCGCGAAGGTCAGCGCCAGCAGCGTGGCCTTGTCCTGCAGCTCTTTGATCCGCGCCCGCGTCGCGTCGTCCTTGTCCACGCCGGCCAGGCGATATTGCAACAGTGTCCGTTCCAGATAATGCCGCGCCGCCGGATCGGTGTCGCGCGCATCGATCTGCGTCAGCGCCTGGCAGACGTCGCGGTTCAGTGACAGCTCCACGCCGACCTGAGAAATCTTCTGCAGCAGATCCTCCGCTGCATCTCGCACTGCTTTTTCCGGATATACGCTGTGCAGCAGCCCGGTTTCCGCGCCGGCCACGGCCAGCTCCGCGATCGCGTTGTCGTAGGCGCGCAGCGTGTTGTCGAGCGTACGCGGCCCCACTGTGGCCGTTAGCCGATCCAACGCCTGCCGATGCCGCTGCAAATGCTCGTCGACCCACGCTTCCAGCGCAGGCGGATCGACAGAGCCAGTTCCATTGGGGTTCCATGGAGCGACTACGCGCTCTGAGACAGGAGATTCCATGAAATAAACCTCTCCTGGCAGGGTATCGCAGATAGCCGCGCGGCACCCTTGCTCAACAGAGGCGCGATAGCCCGACTTTTCAGAAATTTGCTCGGCCCTTGTGACGAATTGCTAGCTGCTGACCGGTTGTTCCTGCTGCCGTTCCCTGGCCGTCCGCGCCAGCTCCAGCTCGGCGTGCGAAGGCGTGCGTCCCTTCTGGCGATAGAGGCGCACCAGCAGCGTCAGGTATTCGAATGCCACTCGCGCGCTGGCCTTGCTCGCCCCCGCATAACGCCGCCCGAAGGTAAACGGCACCTCCACTACGGAGTGAATCTCGCCGCGCGCCAGGATTTCCAGCAGGATCTTGAATCCGGCCTGCTGTAGCTGGATGCCGTCGATGCACGACCGCTTCACCATGAAGAATCCCGACATGGGATCGCGCGTCCGCAGGCCCGCCCGCTGCACTGGCAGCGTCATCCACACCGCAATCCGCGAGATCAGGTGCCGCATCGGCTTCCATCCGCGCAGGCAGCCGCCGCAGGCATAGCGGCTGCCCACCACCAGGTCGGCCCCCGCATCCATCTGCTCCCACAGCTTCGGCAGCAACTCCGGCGGATGCTGCAGGTCTGCATCCATCACCGCCAGGTGCGGAGCCTCAGTTTCCTCCCAGCCGCGTAACACCGCGCCGGCCAGACCCCGCTCTCCGCGCCGCACCACCAGCCGTACGCGCGGATCCTGAGCCGAAATCGCCGCAATCAGATCCTCGATTCCGTCCCGGCTGTCATCGTCCACTACAATGACTTCATACGCAACGTCACAGCGATCCAGGGATGCACGCACGCGGCGAAGCAGCGGCTGGATGTTTTTCGCTTCGTGGAGAGTTGGGATGACGAGCGCCAGGCTGGGGCGGCGCGAGGCAAGATGGCGGGCAACCAGCCTTCTGGCATTCCGAACCGGGGCCAAAGGGCTCGTTTTGCGTGAGTTCATACAGACCTGGAATGGCGCTCAATAATTTGCAGAACTATCGTCCTAACAAGAATTTCTTCCTGCTCGCAGGCCTGACAGTCATGGCGTTGCTGGTGGAAGGATACCACCCCGGTGTCGAAGACGACGCAGTTTATCTTTCTGCCATCCGTCACCGCCTGAACCCCGCCCTTTATCCGCACGACGCGCAGTGGTTCACTCTCCAAATGCAGGCCAGTATCTTCGACCGCCTCATGGCCGGCTGGGTCCGCTTCACCCACATGCCCGTCGGCGTGTCGGAGCTGCTCGGCCAAATTCTGGCTGCCTTCTTTCTCCTCTGGGGCTGCTGGGTCCTGGCACGCCGCTGCTTCTCCTCCGCGGCCGGGCAATGGGCCGGTGTGGCCCTGGTCGGGGTCCTTTTCACGCTGCCCGTCGCCGGCACCGCCCTTTACATCTTCGACCAGTACCTTCACCCCCGTGCCATCGCAACCGCTCTGATCCTGGGCGCGATTGCCGCCGTCCTTGATCGCCGCGTCGTGCTGGCGGCGGTGATCCTGCTCGCCTCAGTAGTGGTGCATCCGCTCATGGGCGCCTACGGTTTGTCTTACTGCGCCATCCTTTCGATCGCAGCCTGGCTCCGCCGCCGCGCCCCCCAGCCGGTGCGCATGCCCGTTGCCGCCATGGCCCTGATCGCCGGACCCGCGTGGATCTTTCAGGGGCCGTCGCCCGCGTGGCGTCTCGCGCTCAGCACGCGCAACTACTACTTCCTCGGCCGCTGGACCTGGTACGAATGGCTTGGCGCCATCGCTCCCATCTTTATCCTCTGGCTTATGGCTCGCTGGGCCAGGCGTGCCGGCCGCCCGGAAATGTCCCTCCTCGCGGGCTGCGCGGCAATCTTTGCAGTCTTCCAGCTCGTGGTCGCCTGCGCCGTGCTACTCACCCCGGCGTTGGTGCGGCTCACGCCCATGCAGCCCATGCGCTACCTGCACCTTGTCTATATCCTCATGGCCATACTGGGAGGCGGGCTCATCGGCGAAAAGCTCCTGGGCGCCCGCGCCTGGCGCTGGGCGCTGCTCTTTGTGCCTCTCGCTTTTGGGATGTTCCGGGCGCAGCGCTCGCTCTTTCCCGGCACCGAGCACCTCGAGCTACCTGGCATGCAATCGCATAATCCGTGGCTACAGGCCTTTGCCTGGGTACGTCACAATACGCCCAACGATGCCTACTTCGCCCTCAATCCGTATTACATGCAGTTGCCTGACGAGGATTACCACAGCTTCCGCGCGCTGGCCAAGCGCAGCGAACTGGCCGACGCCGTCAAGGACGCCGCTGTTGCCACCCAGGTCCCGAGTCTTGCCCCCCAATGGCAGCGGCAAACCGAGGCCGCAGCCGGATGGGACCACTTTCAGAAGGCCGATTTTCTCCGTCTCCAGCAGGAATTCGGCGTGAACTGGATCGTCGTCCAGGGTCCCGGCGTCGCAGGCCTCGATTGTCCTTATCGCAACCGCGCTGTAGCCGTCTGCAAGCTGTAGGGCGATCAGCCGCGCGCGGGGCCCGGTAGCTCTTGGACGGTAAATGGAACCTCCGGGTCAGCTTCCAGGGCAACACCCTTCATCCACACGATGCGTCCCCGCCACTCCACCAGGGGCCACGTTTTACGCGCGTCCGCATCCGATCCCGCACCGTCAGCCATTCGCGAGAAAATCTCCTTCAGGGGCTTGGGCGCTCGCGAATAGCGCATCCGCACCCGATCGCCGGGCCGCGGCGTCCGCAGCATCGCCGGCGGAGTGGTCGGGTCTGCTCCCGACCGCGGGCTCGCCCGTAATGTCACACCCAGCGCCGAAACCTCACCCGGAACCGGCAGCTCCACAGCCGTGGGCGCCTCGACCACTTTGGCCGTCGCAGCTTTTCGCACCAGCCGCAGCTCCCGCGGGGTTCGCTCTGCGCGCAGGTCAGAGGCAAGTTGCTGTCGCCGCGCGCCTGTAGGCTCACATAACATCATTAGCCTTTCCGTCTGCTCAAAGTTCAGCGCGCACCCCAATTGCCGGGCCGCGGCGCGCAGGACCCGTCGTTGCAGTGCGGGGGCAAGCACGCGCAGCCGCTCCAACTCCATTCCCACGCTGCCCTGATTCGGACCTGTGCTCACCGCGCGCCCGCCGCCGCGCACCGGACGCCCTGGCAACAGAAGCGACGGGAGCACTCGTGCCAGCTCCGCCTCCCACCAGCTCTCCTCGTCGCGTGCCAGCGTTGCCATCTGAGCAAGCTGCTCCGCGATCCTGGGGTTAAACGACGCCAGCTGCGGCAGCAGCTCGTGCCGGATGCGGTTCCGCGTGAATGCCATATCCTGGTTGGACGCATCTTCGCGCCACCCCTGCCGAATCTCCTGGAGCCATGCAACAATCTCCTGGTGCCGCACGCTCAGAAACGGACGCACAATCGCGCCGCCGCAGCACGCGATCACCGGGTGAATCCCGCTCAGGCCTTCCGTCCACGCGCCGCGCAGCAGCCGGTGCAGCACTGTCTCCGCCTGGTCGTCGAGCGTGTGCGCCGTGGCTACGACATCGGCCCGGCCCTGCGCCAGCAGATCGCGAAACCACGCATAGCGCAGGTGCCGCGCCGCCTCTTCCAGCGTCTTTCGCTCCGCTCGCGCCGCAGCCTGAGTATTCACGCGATGCGCATGCAGCGGCAGCCGCAGCTGCCTGGCCAGCTCCGCCACAAACGCCGCGTCGCCGTCTGCCTCCACGCCGCGCAGCCCATGGTGCACGTGCGTCACGGAGAGCGCCAGGCCGATCTCCGGCGCTGCTTCCACCATCACCCGCAACAGAGCCACCGAATCCGCGCCACCGGAGACAGCGACGGCAACCCGCATACCGGCGCGCAGGTGTTGTCGGTCGAGATGGGGCGCGGGTGTCACGCCCTCATGCTATAGCGTTTTCGCCGGGCATATAGACCTAAGCGCGCCGCAACAATGCTTCCACTTCCTCTCGATGCGGCATCGACGGCGCCGTCCCCGGGCGCGTCACTGAGATACCTGCGACCGCACATCCGAATCGCACCGCCGCGACCAAATCGCGCCCCTCCGCCAATGCAACAGCGAAGCCGCCATTGAACGCGTCGCCCGCCCCCGTGGTATCCACCACCTCGCCTGCGCAAAACGCCGGTACAAGTTCGCGCACAGTCGCACTCCTCACCAATGCTCCCCGCGCCCCGAGCGTCACGACCACATTCCTCACACCGCGTGCCAGCAGCGCATCGGCCGCGTCTTCAGCGTCCCCAATCGATGCCACCTTCCGCCCTGTGATGATCTCAGCTTCGGTCTCGTTCGGGGTCATATAGTCGCACTGCGCAAAGATCGATTCCGGCAGCGCGCGACCTGGGGCGGGGTTCAGGATCGTCGGCACCCCCAGCGAATGTGCCAGCCGCAGTCCGAACTCGACCGTCTCGACTGGCAGCTCAAGCTGCGCCACAAAAGCCGCCGAGCTCGCGATGAGCGGCTTCGCCTCGGCGACCTCCTCCGGCGTCAGCTCAAAGCACGCGCCCGGCACCACCACAATCGAATTCTCGGCATTGTTGGCGTGGACGACGATGGAGGCCGCGCCCGTCGGCGAGTCCGTAGCATACAGATACGCCGTGTCGATGCTTTCATCCCTGTAAGTTTTGCGCGCCATGTCGCCGAACAGATCACGGCCCACCTTGCTGATGAAGCTCACGCGTGCCCCGGCCCGCGCCGCGGCCACAGCCTGATTCGATCCCTTGCCGCCCGGCCCCATCCGGAAGCCGCTGCCCATGTACGTCTCGCCCCACGCCGGCAGTTTGTCGGTAATAAACGCCAGGTCCGTGACATAACTGCCCATCACGGTTACAAAGTTTTCACCCATTCGAATTCCGTCCTCAATTTGTTCCTGTCACTGTATCGTATCCGCCTCGCTCACGAGCCGTATGCGCGCGCAATCAGCACCAGCGCCAGCACGTACGCTGCGAACATCGCGGCCAGGTAGCCTTTGGCCTTTGCATTTGCCCCGCGAAACTCCTTCCATGCAAATACGCCCCACAGGCACGCCACCATCGGCGATGCCTGCCCGATGGCATACGAAATAGCGACCCCGACCAGCGACGCGGCGACAAAGTTGCATACCGTTCCCAGCCCCCAGATCCCTCCGCCCAGCAGTCCCAGCACGTGGTACGAGGCTGGCGCGCGAAAGTAGTCCGCCGCGGCCACCGGCGTTCCCGTAATCGGTTTGCGCATCAGGATCGTATTGAAGAAGAAGCAGCACACCAACGCGCCAAACGTGAGGCACACTGCCGTCGTGTACGGCGTCAGCGTCGCTCCGCGCGTCATCGCCCGCGTCACGAACGGCGCAAAGATCCCCATCAGCAGCCCGGAGATGACGCACACCACCACACCGCGCCGAGATACAGCGCCCGCGCCCGCCCGCAGCGCTCCATACGACTTCCCGACCAGAATCAGCGCCACCACCGCCATGCCGATCCCCGCCGCCAGCAGCGCCGGATTGCCGCGCGGCTGCAGCGCGTAGCTGAGCACCACGCCCTCCACCAGCGCGATCCCGATCGACACCGGATAGGCAATCGCCAGCCCGACCATTTCAATGCCGGCAATCAGCAGTGTGTTCGCGATGTTGAAGATGAATCCACCCAGTGCCGCGTAGAACAGATTGATCCCGTCGGCTCCGCGCAGGTTGGCGAGGAACGCGCTCGCGCCGTCCCTGTAGCTGCCCATGGTGAACGCCAGCAGCAGCGACACCAGAAAGATCCCCAGCGCGTAGTCCCAGTAGTACAACTCGAACCGGTAATTCCTGGTTCCTTTGAAGGTGTTGGCAAACGAGCCCCAGCAAATCGTGCTCAAAATGGTCATCAACAGGGCAGCGTGAAACGTCATTGGAACGAACATGCTCCGGCATCTCCCGCTCGCGCAGCCGACGGCGATTCGGACTGCAAACGAGACACGTCATTATGCCCTGGCGCGCAGCCGGCTGTGCGGGGATGCTCTCGTCCTCGTCAGCACGACACGGCTCAGTCGAAGTGATGCGTCGCGATCCACACGCCCACCCAGATACAGAACAGCGTCATCACCAGCGCCAGCAGCACAAGGTGCACGATCTCCGATCTCTTCCAGCGGATCAGCAGGACCCGCCGCTTGCTGCCGCGTTTCCATAGGTTCATGGCGGCCATAACGACCTCCTGCGCGAACGGGGAGCGGCATGGCGCCCCCCGTCCATCGCTGCTTCAGAAGGTGAATGAGATCTGGCCCGTGATCGCGCGCGGCGTTACATAATGCGTGCCGCTGAATGTGGAGAGGAAGTTATAGAGCGCGTACTTGTCAGTTACATTGATCGCTGTAAGTTGTGCGCCCCACTGATATTTGTCGCCGTGGAAGAGATTGTCCTCGCCCAGCGCCATATCGAACAGGTTGCGCGGCGCGACGCGCGGCGGGCTGTGGTCGTTGTCGCCCGTACCCACAGCAGGGATGCTGAGCAGGCTTGAGGTCAGCTGATTGGCCTGACACTCATAGAAGGTTGTGCCATTAATCGTAACCGGCGTGCCGATCTGGTGAGTTGGTATTGCCCGGTCCCCGTTGCAGGCCAGTCCTGACTGGAACTCCTCGTCCGCCGTGAGCGGCAGAGCCATCGGAGCGCTGGGGTACACGGGATTATTGGGGACGATGACCCCGTTGTCCACCAGCGAAACAGCAGGCTGGCCGTTCAGCGTGGCGGGACTGCCGTCGGGCCCGTACGAGCTGTATGGGCACGCGCTGTTGGGATCGATCACGTTGTAACAAGGCGAGGAACCAGCTACCAGACCGCTGTCGAAGCGCCAGTTGAAGCTGAACCAGGGACTATGCCTTCCGGGTATCTGGTAGAGCAGGTGCGTCGTCTCGTTGAACCTCTCGTCGTGGTCGATGCGGAACGGATAGCCCACCGCGACCCCGCTGGTGGCTCCGGCCCCGGCGACCTGAGGAGGGAAGAAACGGGCTGCCACCGACGACGCCACGAAAAACGCACTCAATCCATGCGTGGTCGGCATCTCCGCACGCAGCGCATAGCCAGGAATCTTCGAGTTATGCCAGTCGATCGGGAACGTAATGGGAGTATTACCCAACACACTGAAGTCGAAGGCATTGTGGGTGTACTTCCAGATGTACTCGCCGCTCACTACCAGATGTTTTCCGAACGCCTGCTGCAGGTTCGCGTGGAACTCGTTGCGGAAGCCCGGCTGGAGATTCTTCGATACCACTCCGTTTCCCGTTACCGTCGGGCTGCATGCCAGCAGCGGTGCGAGTACCGGGTTTGTGCAGCCCTGGCTGGACAGCACCAGGTTTTCGTTGAACGGTGTCTCCAGCGTGCGTGCGTAAGAGACGCCCATAACTGTGTTGGTCTGCTTCAGGTCATAGGAAACGCCCAGCCGCGGCTCTGTCTGATTAGCGTCGGCAAGGCCGTTGTACACGTCCTCGCGCAGGCCGAATCGACCGACCCAGTTCCCCTTCGTGATCTCGTCCTGAGCGTAGAGCGCCAGTTCCTTTACGTCGGTGTGGCCGAAGTAGAAGTAACCGGAGCCGCCGCGCGTCAGATCGTAGGGCGCCAGAACCGCCTGGTAGAGAGTGTTCTGGCCCGCTACACCGCCGGGACACTGCAACTGATCAAGATATCCGGGCAGAGGATCGCCCGAAGCGGGGTCCATGCACGGCGAGTTATACGTGTTATCCACGATGCCGAGCGTGTCGCTCTCGCGCAGGAAGGTCTGCCCGTATTGCGCGCCCGCCGTGACGTTGTTAATGCCCTTAACGTACGAGTAATCCGCGTGCAGGGCGGTGTTCATCAGGGTGCGGATCTGAGAAATCGATGCGGTTTGCAGGTTCGAGGGGCCCAGATCAGCAAGCGGATCGCCGCTTGGAAAGTAGTTGTAAAGATCCTTTCGCACCCAGGCGCCCAGATTGAAAACCGAATTTGTGCTAAGGATCCGTGTGTAACTGGGATAGATGTTGAATGTCCCGATCCTGGAGCGCTGATCCGTATTGCCGACATTCCCGAACACGGGAGTTGGGCTCGAGCCCGTGCCGCCCAGGACGTTCGAGACGTTGAGGTTCTGGAAAGCATTGGGCGTCTGGAACCAGGAGCGGCTGTAGTTCAGGTTCAGATGGACGGAATCGACCGGCGTGATGCTGTAGTCCACGCGATCGAAGAAGTTCTCCTCATTGCCTTTGTCGTGGAAGACGGCGAATTCCGGAGGATCGAGGAATCGCCCGGTGTTCAGGCCGTCGCCTTCGATGAAGTTCCCCCACGTCTTGCCGCCGTACGACAAGGTGGCGCTTCCCGTGGTGGAACCGAACGAGCCGTAGGAGGTGCTGATGGTTCCCGTGGGCGTGAGAATGCCCTGCCCGGAGCGCGTAGTCGCCACGATCACCAGGCTGGTCTTGCCCCCGTATTGGACCGGGGGGGCTCCGCTGATCACCTCGATGGACTGAACGGAGTTGGATGGCAGCTGGTTGGAAAACACCTTGCTCTGCTGATCGGTAATCGACTGGCCGTCAATCGAAAACGAGTTCGACGCGTGATCGCCCAGGCCGTGAAAAAGCCCGTTGGAGTCGGCCGCCACACCTGGACTGGAAAGCGTCACCAGTGAGCTCAGCGACGAAGACTGGCTCTCCAGCGGCAGCGTCTTAAAGAGGTTGCGGTCCACATCCGTATGGAAGGTTGGACTGTTCTCCACCAGGTCTTCGCCCGTCACCTGAACCGTTGTCGCGGCCGCGCCCACCTGCATCTTTACCGCCACCGTTACCGGCACCCCGGAATTCACGTTCACGTCGCGTACATAAGGGCTGAAACCCTTCATCTCGACGGTCATGTGGTACGGATTGAACGGGACGTTGGTGAACTGAAAGTGTCCGGCATTGCCGGTGGTCACGCTCCGCAAATACTGGCTGACGGGATTCTGAATGGTGACCTTCGCTCCGGCGATCACCGCTCCCGTGGGATCCGTCACCGTCCCCGCGATACTGCCGGAATTGCCAATGGATTGCGAGAACGCCTGAACCGCAAAGAAAAAGCAAAAGACCAGCGCGAGGGGCGGAAAAAACGCCGCCGCGCCACGCAGACACGCGCGCATATACGACCTCCGTTAGATAGGAAATGTCCCTGGGGTGAATTTCAGTTTTAGGCGTCGAATTCAGGGACAGGCGGAGGCCGGTTGGCCAGCTTCAGAACGAAGCGCTGCCGGGGTAGCGGAGAGAATCTCTCGGCGGTTAGTCGCGCAACCGGTTGCGAGCTGATTTGCAGCGTCACCACCACGACGGCCTGGACCACGTGGTGCGCCGTCATGCACAACGAGCAGTCCGGATCGATCCGGCCGTTCGCGTGAGTGTGAGTGACCTGCAGTATGCCGGTAAACAGGACGAGCGCAATACAGACAATCGCGAGAATCGGCTTCCATGCCGACACCCAGGACTGCGGCGGCCCTCGTCTTGCGGTCACGCAGCGCATGTGAATGTGACTATAGCTTGAAATCGCTCCGCTTCGCAAAAGCCAGGCGCAGTACCCTGAAGCACCTCCACTGGCCCGCGAGGCCCAAATTCCGACTGCGGGACTGCATTGCGCCGACACAATCCGAAACGGGGCTGCCGCCTCGCAACTCGTGCAAGAATCGAAGAGAGCTGACCCGATGACCGCGCATGACGAATCGCAGGATCGCTGCCCCCGCGCACGTTGCGCTCCACTCTCATCAAAAGCCTTTGAAGGAGACCTGCGAATGAAAATCGCACCCTATGCCTGGGCGTTTGTCTTCCTCCTCTCATCAGGACTCGCCTGCTCCGCGCCTCACGCTCAGGCGCAGAATTCCGCCTCCGCGCTGACTGCAGCGAACCAGACTCTGCGCGCTACCATCGAGGCCGACGGCACTTATGAACTCATTTTCCTCGCCGGCGGATGGAA
>JASIAO010000498.1 GCA_030041955.1 Acidobacteriaceae bacterium
CCGCGATGGGCAATGCGTCGAGGAGGAGAAATAGCGCGATTGGCAGGGCATTTTTGCCGTCCCGCGAGAGCCGGTGATTCCCCAATGGTGCTATCGGGCTGAGGACCGCGGTTGGGTAGGATTGTTGTGATGGCGACCACGGCGGCACAGGCGGAGTTGGTGGAGGCGCAGCGGCCGGCGCGGGGCGGCTTCCGGCAAAGCTGGCCCGAATGGATCTGTCTGGCTCTGTATAGCTGGCTGGTTGCATCCATGATTGCCCACCACGAGCCGTGGGCGGATGAGGCGCAGGCCTGGATGCTGGCGCGCAGCCTGTCGCTCTGGCAACTCTTCCACACCTATCTGCACTATGAGGGTTCGCCGGGGCTGTGGCACTTGCTGCTCTGGTGCCTGATACGGCTGCATGTGAGCTACAGCAGAATGCACTGGATCAGCGGCCTGATCGGGGTGTGCGGCGTGTCTGTGCTCCTGTTCTATGCGCCGTTCCCACGATGGCTCAGGTTTGCCCTGCCGTTTTCTTTCTTTATCGCTTATCAGTACGCGGTGGTGGCGCGGAACTATGTGCTGGTGCCGCTGTTGTTATTTGCAGTTGCCGCTTTATGGAAACGCAGCCCAATCTTATTGGCGTTGCTGCTGGGATTGCTGGCCAACGTTGCGGGACATACAGCCGCAATCTCATTCGGATTTGCTTTTGCTTATGCGGTGGAGCAGCGCAGGGCGTGGAAGCGCGGTGAGCCGCTGCCGAGCAAGGCCAGTCTGTGGACGGCCGCAGCGGTGCTCCTCGTGCTGTACGCAGCGGCGGTCTGGACCGCATATCCGGCACGAGACGTATGGGTGGGAGCCTACCATTGGGTCACAAACAATCCGGCACAAACTCCGATGGGACGGGCGATAACCCTGTGCCTGCGCTCACTGGCTCTGGCATGGGATCCCTGGCCGCTGGCATTCATCGCCTGGCCGCTGATTATTTGGGGATTTCTCGCGCGGCGCGCCGGTCACCTTCTGGCTCCTGTAGCATGCTTCGTCCTTTTCTCGGGCGCAGTCTATGTCACGTTCTGGCATGCGGGGCTGGTGGTTCCCGTCATCGTTGCGGCGTTGTGGATCACATGGCCGACGATGGACCGCAGGCTGAGTCACGGCGAAATCGCCATGCGCGCAGCCATCGTGGCGATGATCGCAGTTCAGATCGGCTGGACGGCGCATGCGTTTATCTATGAACGCTCGCATGACTATTCGCCCGATCTGAAGGCGGCTCGCTTCCTTGCGCCCATTGTCGCTTCGGGGGGAAAGGTGGCCGTGGCCCCGCTTCGGGATACAGGCACCCAGACATTTCACAGCGTTGGGATCGCGCCCTATTTTTCGGGAAAGCTGTATATGAACCAGGCCACAGAGTTCTGGTGGTCGAGCACGCACGATCAGACAGAGGCGAATTTTCCGGCCGCCGTCAGGGAGCATCCGCGGGCTGTGCTTCTCGAGTTTATAGCGGTCGGACAGGATACGAATTTCAGCGCGGCGCGCGACCTTGCGACTCCTACTGCCGTTTTCGTTCAGAGCCAGGGCTATCGTCTCGCTCGGGTCTTTTGTGGTGCAAGGGTGGAGCGCTTTGGAGACGGCGGAGAGATTTGTCATCTGATTTTCTTGTCGTCCGACGGCTCGGCAGCGCCGTTGGGCGTCGAGCCGCCGGTCTCCGATCCCGTTCCGGTTGCCAGGAAATAAACCGGCCCTTAGCCGTCTCTGCGCGCTCAATGAGACAATGGTTCTCCGCGGCTCAACCGCATGACGACCCCAGTCCATTTCCGCGCCAGCCATCTCCGCTGCCAGTGCGAGCGCCCGCACGGCCTGGCCCAGAACTCGCCGCTCCACGGTTTACATCTGCACGGCTCGCTCGAACTCCGCCTGGACGACGCCTCGTCCGACTTTCCATCGCAGGACGTCTGCATCAACGGCTTCGCGGCGGCTCTCGCGCAGGTACGCGATCACATTCTCTTCGGAACCCGCAAGCCAGACCCGACCACGTATCTTCTGCAGGGCCCGCGCGCATGGCCGCTGCTGGAGTTCCTGCGCATGCACGACCTGCTGCGGGTCGCGGCGCTGATCGATGGCGAGGGCATCTCGGCGGTCCTGCCGGTCAGCGACTTTCAGCCGGCAGCCGCTCGCTTCCTGCAGGAATGTTTCGCCGCCGTCGATTCGCATCGCTCCGGCAAGCCCGCTGTCACCGCTGCCGGGTTTTTCGAGGCTCGCTGCAACGTGTTTCGCGTGGCCCGCGCCGCTCAGGAGCACCCCGTCTGGCTGCAGAGCGCGGCCGATCCCAACCGTAAACCATCGGCCGATGCGGCTATGGTTGTCTGCGCCCGCGTCGCGGACTTAAGCGCGGCGCATGTCCCCGGATCCATCCAGGGCCACTGCCTGCATTGCGGTTTACCTGTCTGGATATCGCCCTCCTCGCGCGTCCTCATCGAAGAGCAGTCGAATCCGGTCTGTTGCGCGCCGTGCGCTTCATCGCACCGGGAGCCTGCTCCCGCGCCGGAGGTCTCCGCGGATGCACGTGCCAGCATCGACCAGTTGAGAGCTCAGGCGGAACGGGCCTACGAGGAAGTGCACGAACTGAACGATGACCGCGAGATACGCTGGCGGTGTGAGCTGGCGGTCGACTCGCTGCGCTCGGCGGCGCGGATCGCGCGCGAATTCGGCCTCGTTGAGGAAGTCATTGCTCTTGAGAGGCGTGCGGAGCATATTCACGCGGTGGGCAGGCGTCTCACCAATCGCCAAACCTGACCTGAATTTCTTCCCGCTCCCGTCGCGTGCTTTCGCCCTACTGCACCAGACCGCCCATCCGGTCCAGTTCATCGCGGACACGGGTCAGGCCGAACATGCACCGCTCGAACTCCGCCGACAGCCTCGCGAAGAGCGGGGCTTCCTCTTTGTATTCGAAGAGATCGAATTTCGAGACGATGTAATAGCTTTCCTTGCCGGCGTGCACCATCTCCAGGAAAGTCGATTCGCCGCTATGCCGCCACAGGTGCATCGACTCCGGATACATGCCGGTTGCGAACAGCGCGTAGTCCCCGATGTGACGGCGCACTTCACGCTCCTCGTCAAACGAAGCCGCGGGACCGAACACCGGATCCGCAGCCGCTACCATGTCCTGGATGGCCTTCAATGGCCTGCCCTCCGCATCGCGAATGGCGTAGAGCTGCTCAGTTGAGCTGAACTGCGTGAGCAGATCGGCCACATAGCCGGTCACTTCCGGATCGTCGATCCCGCTGTGGCGGTGGTAGCAGCCGGTGACTACTTCGTGAAAGAGCTGGCGCAATGGATGGTGTTCGGAAATCATTCTCCCTCCGCGCTGCTTCTCGCGCGCCGGCTTGAGGAAGAAACATCATCGCTTCTGCTCGCTCCGGCTGAAGAAGCTCGCTGGTTGTATGAACCGGTACTGTACTGCATTTGTTGCGCCAATCAAGAGCCTGGGCAGATACCCGGCCCACTTTCCTGGCAATCGGCAGGCTGAACTGCGAAGCCGCGCATGGCGCGCGAGTTCCGGCGACCAACCTGGACGCGTTCCCGGCTCTTCTAAAGCGGCTGCAAATTCAGGGAGAATCGTGCCTGCGCCACCCATCGTTTTTCCACGCAGGCCAAAGTCACGCCGCAGCGTGATTTCAACGGAGATCCATCGCCAGTTCTCCCAAACTGGCCTATGCTTCTTTGCAGGAGATCCCCCATGCCCAGGCATACTCTGCCGACACACGGCGCGAAGAAGTACCCTGCCAGGTCGGCCCGCGCACCCAGGGCCGCGGCACCTTCCGCAAATCCCGTTTTTGCGCAGCCCGCGCCCTCACCTGACCCCACGGGGTTCAAGGACCCCGTCACCGACCAGAATGAGCAGGAGATCGCGCAGATTGAACCGGTTCCGCAACCGGCCGGCAACGCTGTGGAGCCAGTGCTGACGCTGGCGCAGGTTTACGGGAGCCAGGGAGCAGCGAAGACCAGCGCGATTACCGCTTCCGGCCAGATCGTCTTCCACTGCGTCGGCGACACCGGCAGCGCCACGGGCCCGGAGACGCAGAATCTGGTTTCGGACAAGATGCTCGCCGACTTCAACGAGGCCGATTCCGCCGACGTGCCCTCGCTTTTCTACCACCTGGGCGACGTTGTCTACTACTTCGGCGAAGCCACCTACTACTACGACCAGTTCTACGAGCCCTTCCGCGACTATCCCGCGCCCATCATCGCCATCCCGGGCAATCACGACGGCGTGGTCTGGAAAAGCGATCCCGCGCCAACGCTGGCTGCGTTTCTGAGCAATTTCTGTACACCCGCGCCAGTTCCCTCGCCTGATGCCGGCGGCCTGCTGCGCACCACGATGACCGAGCCTGGCGTTTACTTCACGCTCGAAGCGCCCTTTGTGCGGTTCCTCGGCCTCTACAGCAACGTGCTCGAGGACCCAGGCGTCATCTCCAGCGAAAACGGCACGTATCCGACGCTCGATCAGCGCCAGACTGCTTTTCTCACTGCTGCGCTGCAGCGCATCAAATCGGAAAAATTCACGGGCGCGGTCATCATCGCCACGCACCATCCACCCTTCACAGGCGGATCGGACCACGGCGGCAGCCCCGGGATGCTCGCCGACATCGATGCTGCCTGCACCTCAGCCGGAGTCTGGCCGCACGCTGTCTTCTCCGGCCACTCGCACAATTACCAGCGCTACACGCGATCGATCAACGGCATGACCATCCCCTACGTCGTGGCGGGCTGCGGAGGACATTCGCCGCTCGAAAAGATGCGCGCGACGTACCGCACCCCCTACACCATCGATCCAACCCTCACGCTGGAGAGCTACGACGACACGGATTACGGCTATCTCCGCGTCCTCGTCAACGCGACCACGATGAGCATCGAATTCCACCCGCAGCACGACGGCGGCACCACCAAGACGCCGGACGATGTCGTCACCGTGACGCTGGCTACGCATACAACGAGCTAACCGCAGGCATTAACAGAAAAGGCAGCCCCGCGGGGCTGCCTTTTGTCTGCTGATTTCGGTCTTTTCAGTGTGCGCCGACCGGCTTCGCCGCGCCGGCTTCCAGATCGCTCAGCCGCTTTGTCAGGAGCTGTTCCAATTGCTCCAGCGCTTTGCTGAACCCTTCGATCCCTTCCTTCAGCTTGTCGTTCGCCATCCGATCGGCCTCGTGCATTTTGTCGAACGTCGCCTTATCCATCGGGATCCTCTCGATGTTCACCATGGCCATCGCACGACGCGGATCGAGCTTGCGCTCCAGCTTGCCCTCGGTCGAATCCAGTTCCTCGAGCAGGTGCGGGGAGATGGTCAGCAGATCGCAGCCGGCCAGCTCGATGATCTCGCCGGTATTCCGGAAGCTCGCGCCCATCACCAGCGTTGTGTAGCCGAATTTCTTGAAGTAGTTGTAAATCCTGGTCACCGACTGCACGCCGGGATCGTCTGCGCCCTGATACTCCTTGCCGGTGTTCTTCTTGTACCAGTCGAGGATGCGGCCCACGAAAGGCGAGATCAGCGTCACCTTCGCCTCCGCGCACGCCACTGCCTGATGCATTCCGAAAAGTAACGTCAGGTTGCAATGAATTCCCTCCTGCTCCAGCTTCTCCGCTGCGCGAATGCCTTCCCACGTGGAGGCAATCTTGATGAGGATCCGCTGGCGGGAGACGCCCGCGCTCTCATATTTCTTAATGATCGACCGCGCCTGCGCCATCGTTCCTTCGGTGTCGTAAGAGAGCCGCGCATCCACCTCTGTCGACACGCGCCCGGGAACAATCTGCAGGATTTTCTTCCCGAAGGCGACGGCCAGGTTTTCAAACGCCAGCCTGGTCACCTTCGCATCTTCGGCTTTGTCGCCGAGCTGCTTCTTGGCATCCAGCAGCACGTCGTCGACGATCTTGCCGTACTGCGGCATCTGCGCCGCCGCGGCCAGCAGCGACGGATTCGTGGTCGCATCCTGCGGGCGTACCTGTTCAATCGCATCGATGTCGCCGGTATCGGCGACCACCGTCGTCATCTCGCGAAGCTGTGCAAGCAGGCTCTTAGGCATCGTTCCTCCTCATAATTTCATTATCCGGCATTCGCTCCCGGCGCCGGGTCCTTTGCCACTGGGCGGCATCAACAATTTCCGGTGAAGACCCCTGCTCTGTTTGATGCCAGGCCCATGCCGCCCGTCGCAGCGGCCTACGCGGAGACCGGGTTGCTCAGAGTGCCTATGCCATCCAGCGACACCTCGACCAGGTCCCCCGGCTTCATCGGAGCAACCCCGGCCGGGGTTCCTGTTGGGATCACATCGCCCGGCAACAAGGTCATTGCCGCCGTGATGTGACGCAGGAGCGCCGCCACGCTGAAGATGAGATCGCGCGTGGTTCCGTGCTGTTTCACCTCGCCGTTCAGGCGGGTGGTCACGGTCAGGCCAGCTTCGGGGTCGATCTCATCCGTCACCCACGGCCCCATCGGGCAAAACGTGTCGAATCCCTTGGCCCGCGACCACTGCCCGTCGGACTTCTGCAGGTCACGCGCGGTCACGTCATTCACAATCGTGTATCCGCGAATGTACGGCCGCACATCCTCGCCGACGCCGATCTTCGTCGCGTGCTTGCCGATCACGACAGCCAGCTCACCCTCAAAGTCCACCCTCTGCGAGAGCGCCGGAATCCGGATCGCCTCGCCAGGTGCAATCACTGCCGAGGGCGCTTTCAGGAACAACAGCGGCTCCTTCGGCACTTCGTTGCCCAGCTCCGCTGCATGCTCGCGATAATTGCGGCCGATGCATACGATCTTCGA
>JASIAO010000499.1 GCA_030041955.1 Acidobacteriaceae bacterium
CGCGCGGGCCGGCGTTCCAGGTGGAGGGCACGATCGCCTGGTAATTGACGATCTTCCTGTTCTCGATCTCGACCCAGTGGCCCAGAGAGCCGCGTGGCGCTTCCTCGAGGCCGAAACCGGCGCAGGATTTCGGCCAGGTCTCCGGATCCCACTTGTCCCCGTTGTGGATGCGGACGTTGCCGTGGGACATGTTGTCGTCGAGCTGAGCGATCCACGTGGGCAACTGCTGCACCACCAAGTCCGCTTCGATGGCGCGGGCAGCAATGCGGCCCAATGTGGAGAACAGCGCTGAGGGAGGGGCGTTGAACTTTGCCAGCACCCCGTTCACCGTAGCCTGCACCTGAGTGTTGCCGGAGGCGTAGGCGATCAGCGTGCGCGCCAGCGGACCCACTTCCATCGGCTTGTCGTCGTAACGCGGTGCCTTCAGCCAGGAGTATTTGGCGTTGGTGTCGAGGTAGTCGAAGGGGGGCTTCGGGCCGGAATACTTCGGGCTGGTCTCGCCAACGGCCGGGCGCAGACTGACGTTGTCACCGCCGCTGTAGTCGTACCAGGAGTGCGTGACGTACTCGGCGATCCTGCCTGGATCGAGCGGATGCACCGTGGAGAGGTCGCGGCCGAGGACCACCCCGCGCGGGAAAAAGAATCCGCCCGGGTTGTTGATGCTGCCCGAGGGCAGATCGCCATAGGCCATGAAGTTGCCCAGGCCTTCGCCGTAGCCGAACCATTCCTTGTAGAAACTCGCCACCGCGAGCACGTCGGGAATGTAGACCTGCTGAACGAAGGTCTGCGCCCGCGCGGCCAGCTCGTTGAAGAGCGTGATGCGCTCGGGGTTGATGACGGCTTCCGGTTCGTTGCCGTCGACTGCGGTAGACATCCCACCCACCAGGTACGTCTGCAGGTGTGGATTTTTACCGCCCAGGACCGCGTGGATGCGAATAAAGTCCCGCTGCATATCAAGCGCTTCGATGTAATGCGCGACAGCGAGCAGGTTCGCTTCCGGCGGCAGTTGGTAAGCAGGGTGTCCCCAGTCACCGCTGCTAAAGAGGCTCAACTGCCGCGAGGCCACGAGGGCCTTGACGCGGTCCTGGACTCCCTTAAAGTAGGTTGTGCTCGACTTCGGCCACTCCGAAATCGACTGCGCGAGCTGCGAAGTCTTTGCCGGATCGGCCTTCAGGGCGAGGGTCACATCGACCCAGTCGAGCGCGTGAAGGTGGTAGAAGTGGACGACGTGATCCTGAACGTTCTGCGAGCCTGCGATGATGTTGCGAACCAGGCGGGCGTTGTCGGGAATCTCGACGCCCAGTGCGTTTTCAACGGCGCGCACCGACGCCAGCGCGTGGACGGTGGTGCAGACGCCGCAGATGCGCTGCGCCCAGATCCACGCCTCGCGCGGATCGCGGCCGCGCAGGATCAGCTCGATACCGCGGAACATGGTGCCGGAGCTCCACGCGTCGGTGACGCGGCCTCCGTTCACCTCCGTCTCGATGCGGAGATGGCCTTCAATGCGGGTAACGGGATCGATTACGACTCGCGACATTTCACTTCACCTCCGCGGCATGCTGTTCGGTCTCTTCTTCGTGCGCGGCGCCGTCGCCGTTGCGCGGGTGGAAGTGATCGCGTACGACGTGGCCCACGGCATGGGCCGCTGTGGCCGCTGCGACGGTCCCTACGACCGTCCAGCCAATTTCCGCGGCGGTGACGTCGACCCCGAAGCCGGCCGGACGCGGCAGCCGCTCGTAGAATGGCGACTTCGTATCCCAGAAGCGCGGGGACGCGCAGGCGATGCAGCCGTGACCCGACTTCACCGGCCAGCTCGTCGAGTTATTCCAGCGCACCGTGGGGCAGTTGTAGTTCGCCTCCGGTCCCTTGCAGCCCATCTTGAACAGGCACCAGCCCTTGCGATGGCCCTCATCGCCCCACGCCTGCACATAGCGCCCGGCATCGTAGTGAGCGCGCCGCTCGCACTGGTCATGGATGATCTGGCCATAGGCAAACAGCGGCCGGTTCTCCGGATCCAGCGCCGGCAGCTCGCCGAAGGTGAGGTAATGCACCAGCACCGCCGCCGTGTTCACGGAATTGTGCGGGCATCCGGGCAGGTTCACCACATTCACGCCCGGAACCGCTTCCTGCAGCCCCACGGCGCCCGTCGGGTTCGGCTTCGACCGCACCAGCCCGCCATCCCACGCGCAGGCTCCCACGGCGATCACCGCTGCCGCGCCGCCGCACACTTCCTGCGCGATCGAGAGCGCGGTGCGGCCGTTGATGGTGCAGTAGATGCCGTCGTCGGCGGTCGGAATCGCGCCCTCCACGATCACCAGGTACTTGCCCTTTTCTTCATTCACAACGCGGCGCAGAGCGGCTTCCGCATGCTTCCCATAGCCGGCCATGATCGTCTCGTGGTATTCGAGCGAGACCGCCTCGAGAACGATGTCCTCAATCGCCGGATGGGGTGAGCGCAGCATCGACTCGGTGTTCCCCGCGCAGTCCTGGAACTCCAGCCACACCAGAGTGGGCTTGCGTTTGGTGCTCAGGGCCGTGGCAATGGTCTGCGCATACCCCCTGGGCAGCGCCAGCGTCGCGGCCATGGTCCCGCAAAATTGCATGAAGCGTCTGCGGGAGACGCCCCGCTGCCTACAGCTCTCCAGAATCGTATCTTCCCTGGGCATTCGGCCCCCTCCTGCATGACGACTTTCCGGGGATTTGCAGTGCGACCCTATCGTTGGAGGAAAAGATCTGTATGTGACCGCGATCACAGGAGTGAAAACTTTCGTGGATTGCGCACCGCCGAGGTCATGGGAGCGAATCGCCCCAGGTGGGCGAGTGACCGCTGTCACACGAGGTTGTGCCGATTGTCACAGTCACCCGAAACCAGCGGCAGCAAACTTCCCCAAGGAGGTTTTTCATCATGAAAACCCTCGAGGAACGCGCGAGCCGCACCCGCGCATTTGTCGTACCCGAAAAGATCCTGGTCGCCACCGACCTGACCGATACCGACTACCTGCTACCACACGCCCTGGCGCAGGCACGTGCCTGCGGAGCTACACTCATTCTGGCGCACGTGATCCCTCCCGGCGAGACCATGGCCATCGATGCGAGCGCCATTCCTTACATCGACGTGAATGAGATCGAGCGCGAGGCGAAGCAGACGCTCGAGCCGGTCGCGCAGCAGGCGCGGGACAGCGGCATTCCCTGCGAGATCACCGTTGTGCAGGGGTATCCGCGCGATCAGATCGCGGCTCTGGCCCATGACACTCAGGCCGGACGCGTGCTCTGCGGAACCCACGGCCGCCGCAGCCTGAAGCGCTTCTTCCTCGGCTCCGTGGCTCACGAAATCCTGCGCACCGCCGACGTCCCGGTCTGCACCATCGGCCCGCACGCGCACGCCGCCTCGTCCTTCGGAGCGCCGCGCAAAATCCTGCACCCGGTATCGCTGTGCGCCGGGTATGAGGACAGCGCGCGCATCGCCATCGAGCTGGCCGAGTTCTACCGCGCGGACATCACCCTGCTGCACGTGCTGGCCCGCGATGTGAAGACCCAGCACGACTCTGATCGCATCGTGGAGTGGACCAAATCGGAGCTGAAGCGGCTGGTACCCACCGAAGCACCGCTGTGGACCAATGCCACTGTGCAGGTGGAGATCGGCGACGTGGTGGATGAAGTGCTGAACGTCGCGGCGGAAATCGATGCGGACCTGATCGTTCTGGGCGTGAACACCGACGTCTCGTTCTGGCCGATTCGCGGCGATGACACGGTGTACGAGATCATCGCCGGCGCGAAATCCCCGGTGCTCAGCTTCCGCCGGAAGTTCGCGTAGCTGGCCCGGAATGCCCGCCGCCCGCGACGCGGGAAAAGATTGTGCCTATTTTCGGATGCCCACCACACTCAGCATCCGTCCCGTGAATCCCTGCTCCGCGCGATACGAAAAATAGCGGTTGTGCTGGCAGCTCGTGCAGTGGCCCATGACGCTGATCGCCTCCGCCCGCACGCCCGCATCGAGAAGCTGCCGCCGGTTCGCTTCCATCAGATCGAGGTGCAGCGACGGCCCCAGGTTGCTGTGCCCCGGCGCCCGTGCAGTGAGGAACAGCAGCGGATACTTCAGGTGGATTGGATCGGAATCG
>JASIAO010000500.1 GCA_030041955.1 Acidobacteriaceae bacterium
GGCCTGAACAGTTCCGCGGTGCAGGCGGAAAAGAGCATGGTCTCGGCCTCGCTCGACATTTTGAAATAGGAGACTGGCTCATGCAGACTGCCGCGCTTTCATCGCTTTCTTCCGCTGCTGCCGCTCTCAACGCGCCTTCTTCCGCGTCCGGCTCCGCTGCCTCCGCGCCCTTCGGCGATCTCGTGAAGAACGCCGTCGCCGGCGTCGACGATCTCGAGCAACAGGCGTCGACGGCGGTCGAGGGCATGATGCAGGGCACCGGAGTCGACATCCATGACGCCATGATTGCCACTCAGAAGGCGGACATGGCTTTCGAACTGGCGCTCGCCGTGCGCAACAAGGCCGTGGCTGCCTATCAGCAGGTGATGAGCATGCAGTTCTGAGCGAGTCCGATGCCTGAGAAACCCCAGACCGCCCTCACCGTTCAGCGCGCCGGAGCGCTGGCCCAGGAAACCGTTGCCCGATTCCGCGCCATGGAGCCGGCGCGCCGCACGCGCCTGGTGGCCATCGCCGCTATCGTGCTGGCGTGTTTCAGCGGCCTCGTCTGGTACGCGTCTCTTCCTGACTGGAGAACGCTCTACGCGGGACTCGATTCGGACGATGCCCGTGAGATTGCCCAGGAGCTGACCGCCGCGGGAATTCCCTTCGATGTCTCGCCCGACGGCGCGGCGCTCCGCGTTCCGGCGCAGAATCTCGACAAAGCCCGCCTGACCACAACGGCCAAAGGGGGACCGCGCAGCGGGCGGATGGGCTTTGAGCTTTTCGACAAACCTAACTGGATGGGTTCGGAGTTCGACGAGCAGGTGAACTACCAGCGCGCGCTCGAAGGCGAGCTGGAGCACACCATCGGAACGCTGGCCTCCGTGCAGTCTGCGCGCGTCCACCTGGTTCTGCCTCACGACTCGCTGTTCACCGCGGATCAGCGCGAGGCCAAGGCGTCCGTGGTGCTGCGCCTTCGCCATCGCACGCTCTCCGAGGACGAAGCAAGCGCCATTTCCAACCTGGTGGCGAGCGCCGTCGATGGGCTGCGCCCGGAAAACGTCGTCCTTGTCGATGCGGGCGGGGGCGGATTGCTGGGACGACCCACCGGGGACGCTGCCCTGGCATCGCACGAGCAGGAGCTGGCCGCAAAGCTGGTGGATACGCTGGAGCCGGCGGCCGGTCCCGGCAATGTCCGCGCCTCGGTCAATGTGGACTACGATCCGACCTCTGCCGATGAAACCGATCAGAGCTACGATCCGGCGCAAACCGTCACCCTCTCCATGCAGCGCAGCGAGCAGACCTCCGGCCAGCCCACCGCTTCCGGCATTCCCGGCACGGCCAGCAATGCTCCGAATGCCAAGCCGCCGCTCTACCCGGCGCAAAATCCAGCTGGCCAGAACCTGAAACAAGAGAGCGATACCTACGGCGTCTCGACCAGGACGCGCCATACCGTCGCCCCCGCTGGCCGCGTCCGCCGCCTCACGGCTGCTATCCTCATCAACTATCGGCGCGTGCCCCAGGGCAAGGGGGTCGAGTGGCAGCCGCGCTCCGCGGATGAGATGAAGCGCCTGAGCGATCTGGCCGAAAATGCCATCGGTTTCGATGCGGCGCGCGGCGATCAGGTCACGGTAGAAGAGCTGGCCTTCGATGAGGATGCGCCGCAGCCGCAGCCAGTGCTGAGCGAGCGCCTGCTCGGGCTGGCCTCTGCCTCCCAGATTCAGGCGGTTCTCCGGTATGGAACCATTCTGGCGGCGCTGCTTGGTTTTTTCTTCCTGGTGGCGCGGCCGGCGCTTCGCACGCTCGCGGCTGCTCCTGTGCCCAGACTGGCCCAGCCGGCAACGGGTGAAGCTGCGCGCCTGGCGCCGGCGCCCGAACCCCGCGCCATCACGCCGGAACACCAGGCTGCGGAGCAGCGCAAGCAGCGAGCCCAAACCGTCTTCGAACAGGTTTCCGAGGCCGTGAAGCGCGAGCCGGCGCAGAGCACGCGCCTTCTGGAGAGCTGGATTCGCTCGGAATAGCCAATGGCCGCCGCATCGCTTCGCCTCCCTTCCGAATCGGGCACCGGCCAGCCGCCGCTGAGCGGCGTGCGCAAAGCCGCGGTCTTCCTGGTTGCCGTTGGCGATGAACTGGGCAGGAAGATTCTGCAGAATCTGGCCGAACCGGATGTGCAGAGACTCACGGAGGAAATTGCCGACCTGCGCAATATTCCACCGGAGCTTTCGCTGGAAGTGGTCGAAGAATTCCGCGAGATGCTCGAAACCCAGCAGTACATGGTCCACGGCGGGCTGGCCTACGCCACCAAGCTCCTGGTGGACACCTTCGGCAAGCAGCGCGCCGAAGATTTGCTGGCTCTGGTACGGCGCGCGCAGGAAGCCAGCCAGGGCGATCTCACCATGTTGCAGCGCGTCGATCCGCAGCAGCTGGGTAAGTTTCTCGAAAGCGAGCACCCGCAGACCATCGCCGTAGTCCTCGCCCACCTCGATCCCCGGCGCGGCTGCATCGTCATCGACAGCCTCAGCGAGGAACGCCGCGTCGAAGCTGTGCGCCGCCTCGCGGCCATGCGCCAGTTTTCTCCGGAGATGGCCCAGCGCGTGGCCATGATCCTGCACCGCCGTCTCGAGAACATGGGAGACACCGGCCGGCGCGCCTACGCCGGGTTCAAGGCGGTTGCCGATTTGCTGAATCGCATGAACTCGGAACAGGCGCGGAGGATTCTGGAGGAGATCGAGTCGGCCGACGTGGCCACGGCCCTCAGTATCCGGAATCTGATGTTCACCTTCGAGGATCTGGTGACGATTCCCCCGGCCAGCATGCGCGAGATCGTCTCCGCCGCCGACAAGCGCCAGCTGGCTTTGGCGCTGCGCGGCGCCCGCGACGATCTCCGCGCCCATGTATTCTCGGCCATGTCGTCGCGCGCGGCGGAAATGCTCAAAGAGGACATGGAAGTGATGGGTCCGGTACGCGGGCGGGAAGTGGCTGCGGCGCAGCACGAGATTCTGGGCCTCGCGCGCGGACTGGAAGCCGAAGGCAAGATCATCCTGAAGCTCGAGCAGGGCGACGATTTCATCGTGTAATCCGGAGGCAGAACCATGCTGGGAAAGTCCGACGCCGTTCGTCTCATGGAGTATCCCGTGCTCGCGGGAGCTCCGCTGCCGGTGATCGATCTGCGCTCGCCGGCGGATCTGGCGGCTCGCGTTCGGGAGCTGGAAGCGGAGCGCGAGGAGTGGAGTCAGCGAATGGCCCGCCAGGTGGAAGCCGCCCGCCGCGAGGGGCTTGAACAGGGTAAAGCGATCACGGCGGGCGATCAGGCCGGATGGCGTAAGCAGTGCGCCGCGTCGCTGGCCTCCTCGCTTGACGATTTCCGCGCGCGCCGCGACGAATACCTGGCGCAGGTGGAGCAGGAGGTGGTGCGCCTGGCCCTGGCCGTCGCGGAGCGCATCCTGCACCGCGAAGCGCAGATGGATCCCCTGCTGCTGTCCGGAGCAGTGCGTGTGGCCCTGGGGCAGTTGGCTGACTCCACCAGCGTGCGGCTGCGCGTTCCGGCCGCGCAGAAGGAGATGTGGGACGAAATGCTGCGGCTCATGCCTGGCCTGCCGCTGCGGCCCGAACTGGTCGGGGACCCCGACCTCGATGTCTGCGATGCCTCTCTCGAAACCAGCCTTGGCCGTGTGGACCTGGGGGTGCGCGCGCAGATTGCGGAGATCGAGCGAGGTTTCTTTGACCTGCTCGAGGTGCGCGCAGGGGGCAACGGGAATCTGCAGCGAGCGGGAAAGCAGGGCTGAGTGGATCTGCTTGGGACTTATTTTTCCCGCCTGCGCCAGCGGTCGCCACTACGCTGGCAGGGCCGGGTGACCGAAGCCACCGGCCAGACCATCGAGTCGGAGGGTCCGCCGTGCTCGGTCGGCGAGTGCTGCGAGATTCGCGACGCGGCCGGCGCAGCACATCCCGGCGAGGTCATCGGCTTTCGCGGCTACGGAGTCCTCTCTATGACTCTCGACTCGGCCGACGGCATCCGCTACGGCGACGCGGTCTGTGCGCTCGGAGCCATGCCCCGGATCGAGGTGGGCGACAGCCTCATGGGCCGCGTTCTCGATGCCATGGGCCGCCCGATCGATGGCGGCCGTCCCCCCATCCGGCACGCGGCAGTCCCGCTCGATCGCTCCGCGCCCGCGCCTCTCGACCGCGAACCGATCCGAGAGACTCTTGGCACCGGCATCCGCGCGATTGACGGTCTGCTCAGCGTCGGCCGCGGCCAGCGCATTGGTATCTTCGGCGGCTCGGGAGTCGGGAAGAGCACCCTGATCGGCATGATGACCCGCAACAGCGACGCGGAGATCATCGTGGTCGGGCTGGTCGGGGAGCGCGGCCGCGAGGTTGGCGAGTTTCTCGAAGACAGTCTCGGTTCTGAGGGACGGCGGCGCGCCGTAGTTGTCGTTTCCACCTCCGACCAGTCGCCGCTGCTGCGCATGCGCGCGGCTCTGGCCGCCACCAGCATTGCGGAGTTCTTCGCGGAGTCGGGAAAACACGTACTGCTGGTTCTGGATTCGCTGACGCGCTTCGCGATGGCCGCACGCGAGATCGGCCTGGCCGCCGGAGAGCCGCCGACCACGCGCGGTTATACGCCCTCCGTCTTCAGCCGTCTGGCTCGCCTCGCGGAGCGCGCCGGCCGCTTCCGGCAGGGCAGCATTACCGCTTTCTATACCGTGCTGATGGAGGGCGACGATCTGCAGGATCCGCTGGTCGACGCTGTTCGTTCCTTTCTCGACGGACACATTGTGCTCTCCCGCGCGCTTGCCGCCGACGGGTGGTATCCGCCCATCGATATCATCGAGTCGATCAGCCGCCTCATGCCGGTCATCGTTTCGGAGGAGCACGCGCAGGCAGCCGCCACGATCCGCCGCATGCTGTCCGCCTGGGCGCGCTCGGAAGACCTGGTGCGCATTGGCGCCTACAAGCCCGGGACCGACGATATCCTCGACCGAGCGATCCGCTTTCGCCCGGCGATTCGCCAATATCTGGCGCAGGGAGCGGGCGAGCGTGAGACCTTTGCTGACGCGCAGGCACAGCTTTTGCGACTGGCAGCGTCGATCGAGGCCAGCGACACGAAGCCATGAAACGAAACCTCGACCGCCTGCTGCGCATCCGCGATCTGCTCGAGGAGCATTCCCGGCTGGAACTCGAGAGAAAGGCTATCGCGGTCCGCGAGGCGGAGCAGGCGGCCGCGCGGCAAGGGCTAATGGCGCAGGCGGCGCGTGGCGCTGCGCTCCGGCTGCTGGCAGAAGCGAGGCCTCAATGCACGCCTGCGTGGCTAACAGAAATAGCAGATGCAGAGCTTCTGAGCTGGAGGAAGACGCGGCTGCTCAGGATCGCACAGTCCCGCCGGCCGGCGTTCGAGAGCGCTCGTGAGGCGCTGCTGGCGCGTCGTCTGGAACGGCTCCAGGTGGAAACTCTGGCCGCGGCAGCAGCAAAGGCCCAAGAATCCGTGCGGGCGCGCCGCGAGCAGAGAAATATCGACGACTGGTTCCACAGTCGTGCCGCGCGTGACGTTCGCACACCGAAGTAAGGATCCTCTCAGACTTGTCACGAACGTTTGGCGGCCCTGTTGCTCCATTTCCGGACAAAGGAGACCGTCCTTGCCCGTTGCCTCTGTCGGTGTTGATGCTGCGCCCCTGACTGCCGGAATCCTGGCCACGAGCCACGGCGCGCAGGGGCAGGCCGGTGCGGTCTCGCCCTTCGGCCGCTGGTTCACGCAGCAGCTTGCAGCGAGCCAGGGGGAGCGGCAAGATGGCCCAACCTCGGCGGTACCCGCGACTGCGGCCGGTTCTGCGTTGCAAACCACTGCCAACCGTGACTCAAAGCTCTCCAGCGATTCATCGATTACCCACGAAACGCAGATGCTGGCGCCTAAGACATCTTCGCCGGCCAACGACGAGGAGCAGGACGCCAAAGTGAGCGCAGTAAGTGTTCCCACTCGGGACGCGGTCCCTGTCAGCAACAGGGACGATGCTCCCCGGCCGTCAGCCGCTACGGCCGGGACGGACGGCCTTGCTTCCTCATCTTCTCGTTCCTCTGTCACTTCGTCCCCGGCAGTCGCGCGCACGCATGTCGGTCGAGCTCCTTCCCGCCCGTCGTCTGCGCCAGCGGCGGCTTCTCCTTCAAACAGCTCCACCGCCTCAGCGCCTCGAAGTCACACGGCCTCGAAGGCGCCGCAGACAGACCACGCGAATTGCGCGTCATCGACCCTTTCCGACCTCTCCACATCCACCGCCGCTCCGTACGAAGCGGTGCCGGCACCCCATTCAATCGGAGCGAATTCAGCCGCATCAGTCCCACCATCAATTGCCACCAGTCTCCCGCAACTTCCGGCTGTGCCGGAGCACGGAACGGTCCTTTCGAGCCTCCCCGCACAACCCGCGGTTTCAACGATGGCCACGCTCTCGAATGTTGAGGCTCGAAATCCGGCTGCCGTCAATGGGGCGGCCGAGCCGGTACGCCCTTCGGCCACGCACCTGGGAACGCCGCTCGCCGGAGAAGCAGCGTCGCATACCTCGGAGCATGGCGTTGCAGCTTCTGCGTCGCCGTCCGCACCGCCCGGCACTGCCGTCACCGCGGTTCATCCCCTCTCGATTGCGACCTCCATCCCGTCGACTGCTGTGGCTTCCGGCGGCACACCCGCTCTTACCTCTGCGTTTCCGGTGACTGCAGCGCACGCTGTTGTCTCGACCGCCGATACGCATTCTTCCACGACGACAGCGAGCGCCGAGCACGCGCAGAACGCTTTTGAGCGCATAGATACTTCAGCCGCTCCGCAGGTACTCGCCGGCACTCCGCAACGCCTGTCGATCGGCGTGCGCGATCCCGCTCTGGGATGGGTTGAGATTCACACACGCACCGCCGCCGGAGAAATTTCGGTGGCTCTGGCAACGCCATCGGCTGCCAGCCACACAGCGATATCCGCGCAGTTGCCGGCGATCCGCGATTACCTCAGCGGCCAGCAGGTCCGCGTGGATCACCTGACTGCGGAACAATTTTCGGCTTCTTCCGGCGGACGAGACAACTCCGCCGGCAACCAACCCCAGGCAAAGGACACCCATGCTACTTCGGCCGGCGCCACTCATTCGCCGCTCACCGAGCAGTCGTCCGAAAGCGAAGGTCAGAACCTGTCCTGGATTGACGTCCGCGTCTGACGATCAGGCCCGGGAAAGGAACGGCATCATGCAGGTCTCGCCCAATCCGCTCACACCTTCACCGACCGCCGCCGCATCTGTGCAGGACAACACGGCGACGAACAACTCCGATTCCTCGAGCGATTCCAGCTCAGCGACCATCAGCGCCAACGATTTTCTGCAGCTTCTGGTCACGGAACTCCAGAACCAGGATCCGACCGCAGATACGGACCCCAACGAGTACATTAACCAGCTGGTGCAGGTGAACAGCCTTGAGCAGCTGATCCAGATCAACCAGGACCTCACTCCGAGTTCGACATCCGGTTCCACCAACGCTTCCACCGAAGCGGTGTCCGGCGCATCCTGTCCCAACGCCGCCTCAGCGGCTTCTTCGACGGCTGCGACCGCGCCCGCGCAGGCTGCCGGGAATCTCAGCGCTCCGGCCAACTGCCACTCCGCTTCACGCATTGCCAACGCGCTCGAGTCGGCCTCGCAAACGCTGTCTCCGGGCTCTTCTTCGAGTCCGCTCGATTCCGTCCTCAGCACTCTGCGGGCCCGCGCCCAGCAGGCGCATTCGTCCACGTCCAACCCGGCGCACTGAACCGGCGCGCGGCTTACGCAAGGAGGAACCATGTCATCTTTTTCGATTCCGCTTACCGGGCTGGAAGCCTCGTCGACAGCCCTCAATACTATCGCCAACAACCTCTCCAACATGAGCACCACGGCCTTCAAGAGCCAGAACGTAACCTTCAGCGATCTCTTCTATCAGCAGGTCGGCAGCACCGGTTCCGGCGATCCGCTGCAGGTGGGCGCTGGTACGCAGATCGCATCCACTGAAACTGACTTTTCTCAGGGCAGCATCGACGAAACCGGCAACGCCACCGATGTCGCGCTGAACGGCAACGGTTTCTTTGTCGTCCAAAACGGCGGCACTCAGGAATACACCCGCGATGGCAATTTCGCGCTCAGTTCGGACGGCTCACTGACCACGCAGGGCGGCCAGCAGGTGATGGGCTACCCGGTCGTCGATGGAGCAGTCGATACCAACGCGCCGCTCACCGCGATACAGATTCCGGTCGGTCAGGTCGAGCAGCCGGCGGCGACCTCATCGTTCGGGCTCACCGCGAACCTGGACGCCAGCGCTGCGGCAGGAACGGAGGTTCCGGCCCAGATCACCATCTACGACTCGCTGGGGGTCAGCCACGTAGCCACGGTCGACTTCACCAGCAACGGCGGCGGGTCATGGAACTACAGCATTTCTCTTCCATCCGGTGACGCCACTGGCGGAAACAACCTCACCGGGACGCTGCAGTTCGATGCCAACGGCAATCTCACCTCGCCGGCAGCCAACGTCTCCGGCATCAGCTTTACCGGTCTTAGCGACGGCGCCAGTAACCTGACGCTCAACTGGAATCTTTACGGGGCAAACAATCAGCCCACCATCACCCAGGTGTCGTCGGCGTCGGCCGTCTCCGCGACCACGCAGAATGGCTATGCCAGCGGCGAGTACAACGGATTCACCATCGACTCCAACGGCGTCGTGTCCGCGGAGTTCAGCAACGGCCAGACGACGCCCGTGGGGCAACTGGCGCTGGCCAGTATCACGAATCAGCAAGGACTCACCATCTCAGCAGGCAACGACTACCAGACCACGCTGGCCTCCGGCGCGGCCAGCATCGGCGTCGCCGGCTCCGCGGGGCTCGGCACCATGGAAGACGAAGCCCTCGAGCAATCCAACGTCGATATCTCAACTCAGTTCTCCGACCTGATCGTGGCGCAACAGGCCTTCGAAGCCAGCTCCAAGGCCATCACCACCTTCGACACCGTCTCGCAGGAGACGATCAACATGATCCACTAGACCGTAGCCGGCCCGCTCAGGACGCGCTCGTAGAAGCGCTCGTAGAGCGGCACAATCTTCGACGCGCAGTAGCGGGCCTGCGCCGTTTTTCGTCCTGCCTCGGCCATGGCGGTATAGCGCTCGGGATCGCGCAGCAGCTCAACAGCCGCGGCCGCCATGGCGTGCACATCGCCTACCGGGAACAGCCGTCCGGTCACGCCGTCTTCGATCAGCTCCGGGACGCCGCCCACGCGAGTGGCAATGGTTGGCACCCGGCACGCCATGGCCTCCAGCGCGACAAGGCCAAAAGACTCGAGCTCGCTGGGCAGCAGCAGCAGATCCGCGAGCGGCAAAATCTCAGAGACGCTGCTCTGTTTGCCCAGGAAATGGACGCGGTCC
>JASIAO010000501.1 GCA_030041955.1 Acidobacteriaceae bacterium
TTTTGCTCAGATCGAGGAGCGAGGAGTGACAGATACCGGGTGTATCTTAGCGACGAGCGACGAAGAACTGGGGAAAAATGGCCCCGTCCCTCCGGGTTGCGGGAAAAATCCGGCCATACTTCAATGTCGGTCTTGACTGTGGTCCCGCCACAAAGCAATTCTCCTCAGTCAGCCACCGCTGGAGAGCATCCAGTGCAGCCTTTCCTCAAAAGAAAGGCTGCTTGCAGAGAAGCCAACGCGGGAGAGTCGAGAGGAGAATTGCTTCAGCCTGCGGCCTCCGCTTCGTCTGTCCGGATTTTTCCTCGCAGCGCCGACCATCCCTATATGTCGATACACCCTCGGGTCGGGTGGCCCGGCGCAGCGGCCACCCGATGCAGAGATGGACTTCTGATTTTAGATTAAACAGCTTATTTTCATAGCCTTGCCATTCGATAGCGATGTAATTTCATCGCACGCAAAGATATAGGACTAGATTTGTCGTATATTGACGGTGGGGCGTGGCACAGCGCCCTCTTACCCCTGGGAAAATCCAATCCAAATGACCTGTGATCTCAATCACAGGCGGGGGGATTTGTCTGCGATTAAATCGGACCAATGAGGTCGTAGTTTTGAACGTGAACGTTTCAGCTCGCCGATCCGGACTCCCCAGACTCCTGGCGTTCCTCGCCCTTGTGGCTGCATGCTTCGCGCTGCCTGGCTGGTGCCTCGGACCAACTCAGACCGTCACCGGCACGGTCACCGACATTTCCAGCGCGGTGATTCCGGGCGCGACGGTGACCGCGGCCAGCCCCGGCGCAGCACCGCATTCGGCCACCACGGACGCCGCCGGCAACTTTCAACTGGCGCTGGCCCCCGGCAATTACACCGTCACGGCCAGTGCGGCCGGATTTGCGCCCACAGTGCAGTCGATCACGGTGGGCGCGCAGCCGATGACGCTGGAGCTGACGCTGCCCGTGGCGCAGACCACGCAAACCATTGCCGTGAACGCGACGGGCGCCAGGATCGATACGACATCCACATCGGCGGGAGGCACGCTGGACACGCAGCAACTGCAGGCCGTGCCGCTGAACGGACGCAGCTTCACCGACGTGCTGGCGGTTGAGCCGGGTGTGGCGCCGGCCAGTTCCGCGCAGCCCAACGCCATTGTGATGAGCGGCGTGGCGAGCACACCGCCTTCGGGCGAGCTCGACTCGGGCGCGCTCTCGGTCGGCGGCCAGCGGGAGACCGCGAATAGCTTCCGCGTAAATGGCGCCGATGCTCAGGAAGACGTGAACATGGGCATCGCCATCGTGCCGACACTCGACGCCATTGCCGACCTGAACGTGGAAACCGGCAGCTACGCGCCGGAGTATGGCTCGGCCAGCGGCGGCCAAATTTCGGTCGAGACGAAGAGCGGCACGAATGCCTGGCACGGATCGGCCTTTGAGTACCTGCGGAACACCGACCTCGATGCGCGGAATTATTTCTCCCAGCAGCGCGCGGCGTTCCACCAGAACCAGTTTGGCGCGACGATTGGCGGCCCGCTGCGCAGGAACAGGTTGTTCTTCTTCGGCGACTACCAGGGCACCCGGCTGGCGCAGGGCATCGACACCGGGCTGATCTCGGTGCCGTCGATGGCGGAGCGCAGCGGCAACTTCGTGGATCCCACGACCGGGCTGAGCATGCTCGGTGGATGCGTGAGCGGGCCTTGGCTGGCCGGGCTGCTTTCGCAGAGGCTGGACACGACTGTGCAGGCGGGCGATCCCTACTCCGCGCAATCCGCCGGATGTACGGCCGGGCGGCCGGCGGTCTTTCCCAGGGGAACCATTCCGCAGAGCCTGTGGTCTTCGCCGGCGCAGCATCTCCTGCAGTACATCCCGCAACCTAACGACGGCGCGAATGAGTTCTCGACCTCGGCTGCGGAGCAGTCCATCCGCGACGACAAGGGCGCTGTGCGCCTCGACGGCGACACGCGCTGGGGCTCGCTCTCCGGCTACTACTTCTTCGACGATTACCGCGTGAACGACCCGTATCCGACGGGCGAAGGCGGCGCGAGCGTGCCGGGCTTCAACGCGCTCAATTTCGGGCGCGCGCAATTGCTGACGCTGAGCGACACGAAGACCTTCGGCGCGGATATGGTGAACGTGGCGCGTGTGAGCTACATGCGCAACGCTGCCAACGTGGGCGTGCCGCTGGGAGGCGTGGGGCCATCGCTTCCGTCGCAGGGATTCACGGGGATCGTCGCACTCGATCCGAAGATCGAAGGCATCGAAAACGTCAATTTCAACGCGTTCACGATGGGCGTGGACACCACGGGTCTCTTCCAGGGGGAGAACATTCTCGAGGGCAGTGACGATTTCTCGCGCATCATCGGCGCGCACAATCTGAAGTTCGGCGCGGATGTGCACGGCGACCAGATCAACAACCACCCCGGCGTGTATTTCAACGGCAGCTACAGCTTTACCGGCAGCGAGACCGGCCTGGACTTCGCCGATTATCTGCTCGGCGTCGACTCCAGCTACACGCAGGGCGACGCACAGCACTTCTACAACCGCAACCGGCTGATCGGAGTCTACGCGCAGGATTCCTGGAAAGTGCGGCCCTCGCTGACCTTCAACTATGGCGTGCGCTGGGATGTTCTGCCGCCGTGGTACGAGAAGTACAACCAGCTGCAGACGCTCGTCCCAGGCGAGCAGTCGGTGGTCTTTCCGAACGCGCCGGCCGGGATTGTCTTCTCGGGCGATCCCGGCGTTCCGCGCACACTGGCGCCGACTCGTTATACCGACTTCGCCCCGCGGCTCGGGCTTGCCTGGTCTCCGGCATTTCTCGGAGCCGGCAAGACGAGCCTGCGCGCATCGTGGGGCCAGTTCTATACGCCCATTGAAGGGCTCTCCGCCGCGATCATGAGCGCGAATCCGCCGTACGGCTACACCTACACCAGCGCGGTGCCGACGCTCTTCGATCAGCCCTGGACCGCGGCAGCCGATGGCTCCAGCCTCGCATTCAGCGGAGGCCCGCGATTTCCGTGGCCAGCAGTTCCCTTCGGCGCTTCGCGCACGCACCCGATTTCCAGCGTGAACTGGGCACAGTTTGAGCCCTTCACGGGCATTCCCGCAGTCGCACCGGGCAATGTCACGCCCTACGCCGAGGACTATATGGTTTCAGTGGAGCGGCAGCTTGGCCAGGGAACGGTTCTCGACGTGAGCTACAACGGAACGCAGGCGCACCACCTGCTCACGCTGATCGAGGCAAATCCCGGCAATCCGGCGCTATGCCTCTCGCTCAGTCAGACTGCGGACGTCGCCTCCGGATCGGCCACCTGCGGACCCTTTGGCGAGAGCGGCACCTACACGCGCGCCAACGGTCAGGTGGTGCAGGGCACGCGCGGGCCGTTCTCTCCGGCCTTCGGCAGCGTCAGCCTGCAGAAGACGCTCGGCAATTCGCACGACAACGCGCTGGAGGTGAGCTTGCGCCACACATCCGGGCCGCTGGGCTTCAGCCTCGCGTACACGTGGAGCCAGTCCATCGATCAGGCTTCCAGCCTGTCCGATCCCGTCGATCCGCTCGATCCGAGCCTGAGCCGCGGACTTTCGGCCTTCGACCTCACGCAGAACTTCGTGGCGAATTATCACTATCAGTTGCCGGTGGCGCGCGCGTTGCGCGGGCTGGCGCGTCCGCCGCAGTGGATGGCAGACGGCTGGGAGATTTCGGGCCTGACGCGGGTGACGACTGGTTTCCCGGTGACGCTCATCAACAACAACGACACATCCCTGCTGGGCACGGAGCCCAACGGCGTGAACAACAATGGGGCAGATCAGCTGAGCTTCACACGCGGCTCGCTCGATCTCCACGGCAGCCCGCGCCAGGGCGCGGCCTTCAACGCGTCGCTCTTCAGCCTGCCGGAGCTGGGCGAGTTCGGCGACGCGCGGCGGCGCTTCTTCCACGGTCCCGGATCGGACAACACCGACCTGGCGCTGCAGAAGACAACCGGCTTCCTGGATGGAAAGTCGCTGGAACTGCGGCTGGAAGGCTTTAATGTCTTCAATCACGCGCAATTCTTCGGGGCCGGGTCAGTGCAGGGAAACATCGGCAGCGCGGACTTCGGCCAGATCGTCTCGGCTGCTCCGCCGCGGCTGCTACAGGCCGGCGCGCGCATTCGGTTTTAGCCAGCTGTGCAAATTGCCGGAATATTATTAAGGGTTTCGCCCATCCATTCTGATGAGGAACCCTCATGGACTATATCAATCTCGGAAAAACCGGTCTCAAAGTATCCCGCATCTGCCTTGGCTGCATGAGCTATGGCGCGCCGCACACCGGCGAGCTGAAACCCGGCCGCCAGGCGTGGTCGCTCAACGAAGAACAGAGTCAGCCCTACTTCCGCCAGGCGCTCGACCTCGGCATTAATTTTTTCGACACCGCGAATGTTTACTCCAGCGGGGCCAGCGAAGAGGTTCTGGGCCGGTTCCTCAAGGCCAACGTTCGCCGTGAATCGGTGGTGGTCGTGACGAAAGTCCACGGCATGATGCGCGAGGAGCCGAACGGCAAAGGTCTTTCGCGAAAAGCCATTTTCCACGAACTTGATGAAAGCCTCCGCCGGCTGCAGACGGATTTTGTGGACCTTTACCAGATTCATCGCTGGGATTACGAAACGCCCATTGAGGAAACCCTGGAGGCGCTGCACGATGTGGTGAAGGCCGGGAAAGTGCGGTATATCGGCGCGTCATCCATGTACTCCTGGCAGTTCGCGAAGGCGCTGTACCTGGCCGATCTGCACGGCTGGACGCGCTTCGTCTCCATGCAGAACCACTACAACCTGCTCTATCGCGAAGAGGAGCGCGAGATGAACCCGCTGTGCCGCGCGGAAGGAATCGGCATCATTCCGTGGAGTCCGCTGGCGCGCGGTCGCCTTGCGCGCCCCTGGCAGCGCGAGTCGACGAAGCGCTCGGAAACCGATCAGTTCGGCAACCGCATGTACGCCAGGACGGAGGACGCCGACCGCAGGGTTGTCGAACGCCTGACGGAAATGTCGAAACAGCGCGGCGTGCCGCAGGCAA
>JASIAO010000057.1 GCA_030041955.1 Acidobacteriaceae bacterium
CCCGCAGACGACGGATCTTCCGCTTTCGAGGTCGCCCCGGCAGCTGTCAACGTCTGCTTTGCCGAGGGAACACGTCAATTTGTGCAAGGATGCCCCCGAAACTTTGCGCTCTGTTTGTTCGCCAATTCCTTGCTTGCCTCCAATCCCGAAAACGGGACAGGGTTTAACATTCTTTGCCGGTGCATCTTCCGACTGCCCACTCAGGTCGCGCCGAATTCCGCACACAATCGGCACACAGGGTGCGTTCGATTTCAGACTTTACGAAGGTCCGAGAGGCGTGTCACTGACCGGGGCGTCTCAGCGTCTGCGGCCCGACACGCCCGGGTCTGAGATATTCCGTTCTTAGCCCCTGACAAGGAGTCAGAAGATTGCGCCGCATTGCGCGGCTTTACTTGGTGCGTAGGTCAAAGCCCAGCTGACCGCGCTGGAGAGTCGGACGACGGAGCGCACCCCGGATGCGGGGGTTCTTAGCGGGAGTGGGAGCTTTGGATAAGAAAGCCTCCAGGACCTGGCGGCCCTGCGGGGTGATCGTGATCCGGCGCCTGCGCCGGGGTCGGGAGCGGAGACCCTGATCCAGCCGGCCATTACGAGCTTTGGAAGCAGCTTCGACAGCCAGGGCTGACGGACGCCCAGCGCGGTCTCCAGTTCCGTCCGGAATATTGACCAGCTGGAGCAGGCGCAGGAGCGCGAGAGGGTTCTGGTGAGCCAGGCCGGCGGGCGCCAGCTTCTTCCATTGCTCCCACCAGCGCCGGATGCGCTGGTCCGGAGGTCTGCGTGCGGATCCCATCGGCGAGCAGTGTACTGCACAAAGGCCGGGGCTCCGAGTAACGAAGGTACTGCTCTCATCCGCCCAGCTGCCGGCTAACATTCCACTCGGAATGTACAGGCGCGTGTCCTCGTTCTCCGCGGCCGGAAGAAACGGGATGAGGGGAACGGGCCACTCGGATTCTGGCTGAAGGGGCCCGGTTCATCCTTGAGTCGACGGCGGTGCGGTGACTGCTCTGGAGGGCTGCTGGCGAGCGCACCCGTGTTCCGAACGGGGTGCGAAGCGGACAGCAAGGCAGAGGGAAATGCCGTGATCTGGAGCAGAATCAGGGCGCACCGGAGCGGTCGGCGGCGGCCCTGAAAACGGGGCATTTTTGAGTACTGTTTGGTAAACCGACCTGGGTTTTTTCTGAAAGTCGCTATACCCTGGAAAAGGGTGCGTAACTCGGTTCACAAGTATCGGTGGTGGCTGTGCGGTTGCGGCTTTTCGGGTTGTCGCTGTGCATTGCCCGTCGAAATCGCCATTCTCATTTTCGGAGGTCGAAAACTTTTATTTGTACTGATCGATTAACAGGTTCCGGCCTCGTTTCGGGCGGCTGTGCCGGCGCGGGGCGCCGGGCGGTCTCTGAGGGTTTCCGGAGCCGACTCTGACCCCTTTTCGCTCCCTCTCCTGAGTTCTGAGCCGGAGGATCCGGACCGGTACTCTCTCTTCTTCCTTCCTGCTCCAGACTCTCCTTCTCCGATCGTTCCAGTCTGCTGATCGTTCCCCCCGGGAGGTGTGATCCCGTGGGGCTCCCCCCTACCCTCTGGCCCGGAGACATGGAGCCGGAACGGCTGGCCGGATGGAGAGTCGAGCCGTGCTGGTCCGGGCTGTGCGCCGGGACGAGTTCCGGGTCGTGCTCCGGGTCGTGCTCCGGGCTGTGAGTCTGCCGCGCCCGGCGCGAGCCGGGGGCCGGCCCGCGCGCGCGAGGGTTTTCTGTTGCCCGGCCAGGGCGACACCTGGTGTTGTACGGAAAATCCTCCGGTCCTCCACCCGCCAGGCCCGATGGCGCGGGCGATGAAGGTCGCCTGAGTCTCGGTGACCGTGTCGTCGATCGAAACGCCGGTGCCTTCGTTCAGGATCTCGACGCCGAGGATCCTGGCGCCGGCCAGGGCGCCGTACTCGTTCGAGGCCGAGAGGGTGACGTCGAAGGGCAGAATCTGGTCGGACAGCCACGGGGTGGCCAGCTCGGAGAGGCCGCCGACCGAGGTCAGAGGCTCGTCGTCGATCGCCGAGATGGTGGCGCCGAGGCTGGGGCCCACGTCGCGGGTGATGCCGGCCTGGAAGATGGCGGTCGAGGAGACCGAATCGGGATCCAGGTACTGCGGACGGATCTCGTCGGCCTGCGCGACGAACTTGCCGCGGGCACCTGGCAGAAGCCCCATTTTGGCAAATGGTCGAATCGGGCACATCCTGGGAACTGAAAGACCGGCGGACTGCTTGACGGGCCGCCCGGTCAGGAGTATTAGAGTACATGAGTATCAGGATGAACACGCAGTATGAGCCGTTCTCCGTTATCTGCCGCCGCGCCTCGGAGGAGCTGTTCGGCAGCCTTATCCGCGAGCGCCGCGAGGACCGCGGGCTGACCGTTGCCGAGGCTGCTCGGCTGGCCGGCATGGAGTACTCCGAGTGGGCCGCCATCGAGGATGGCTGTATGCCGGCCGACCCGGACCGGCTGCGTCCGATGGCCGCCAGCCTCGAGATGAGCTGGAACTCGATGGCCGCCCTGGTGGTGTTCTGCCACTGTCTGGTGGGAGCCGCCGAAGGAGGGCGGGAGGCTTAGGCCTCTGGCCTCTCTACTCATAACCGTATAGCCTCACTTCCAGAGAGAGGAGGTGAGAACCATCAGCGGTACCGAAGAGGTGAAGCGCATGAACCTGAACGTTCCCGTGAAGCTGCATAACAGCTTCAAGTCACTCACCGCAGCCCAGGGCCAGAACATGACCGACGTGCTGCTGGAGTTCATCCGCAGCTACGTCGAGCGGAACTCCGCCCCGAAAGGCCGCCGCCTGTGAAACGCGCGGCTCTCTACACCCGGGTCTCGACCGGCGACCAGCACCTGCAGACCCAGGTGCTGGACCTCGAGGCCATGGCCGCGCAGCGCGGCCTCGAGATCGTGGCCCGCTACTCGGACGTGATCAGCGGAGCGAGGGCGCGGCGCCCGGGCCTCGACCTGATGATGCGCGACGCCCGCCACGGCCGCTTCGACGTGGTGCTCATCCAGGCCTTCGACCGGCTGGCCCGCTCGGTCCGCCACTTCCTCGAAACCGTCGACGAACTGAACCGGCTGAACATCGAGTTCATCAGCTTCCGCGAACAGGTCGACACCGGCGGCCCGCTCGGCCGCGCGGTGGTGACCATCATCGGAGCGGTGGCCGAGCTCGAGCGCTCGCTGATCATCGAGCGCGTCCGCGCCGGCCTGAGACGCGCGCGGCTCGAAGGCCGGCACATCGGACGCATGCCGATCGCGTTCGATCGCGAGGCGATCCTCCGCGATCGCCAGCGCGGCCAGAGCCTGCGGCAGCTGGCCACGAGCTACCGCGTCAGCCGCGCCACCATCCACCGTCTGCTTCGCCAGGAGCAGGCCCTCACGACCCTGGAGAAGTCCGCATGAGCCACGCCATCCTCCTCGGAACCTTGCTGGCCGGCGCAGGCGGCACCATCGCCGGCTGGGCCCTCGGCGATCTCACGCGCCGTTACCGCCACGGCGTCGAACAGCTCGACGCCCTGCAGCGCCAGCTCCCGCAACCCTACTCCGCGGTCCTCTTCCAGCAGCGCCAGCTCCGGGAACTCCGCGGCGTCGTCAACGACATCCACCGTCTCGTTCGCGACGTCACAAAAACCCTCGAAAAACGTCCCTCTTAAACCCCACAAAATCAATGGCCGGATCTCCCCGATCCGGCCGTTACAGAAGGTGTGGGTAAGGGAACACCCCTTCCGATCCCCTCGCCTACGCCCGATGAGCGACTTAGCGATTTGCATCAAGCAAGACGAAAGAGGATTAATGTCCGAATTGTCGCAAGCCGGCCAGAACCGATACCAAGTGTGGAGATCGCTTCCGAAATAACTTGGTAACCGAGCGGCTGCAATTGGGCAAATAGGTCAATGCTCAGCCAATTGAGGAGAATGGTCCTGCAAATATTGATTGCGTTACAAGCAACCCGCAGACTCCCCACTTCTGAGACTCAGACTTTCTTCGCTTTACAGTAGCGATCTTGTTTGAATTCCCATCTTTAGGGACCTGTGGTTTTGCGTCCATGGGAGACGCGCGCGACGGGTGAAA
>JASIAO010000502.1 GCA_030041955.1 Acidobacteriaceae bacterium
CGCGCCGGCTCCCGCTTCCTTTACATCTGCGAGAACGGCCTGGTCCACTACTGCTCGCAGCAGCGCGGCTATCCCGGGGTTCCGCTCGCCGGCTACACCAAAGCCGACCTGCGCCGAGAGTTCCTTACCGAAAAAGGCTGCGCCCCCAACTGCACCGTGAGCTGCGTCCACCAGATCAGCTACATCGATCACTGGCGCGCCCTGCAGCGGCCCGCCGCTCCCGGCAACAACGCCGAAAGCCTCGTCAACATCCGGCTGTAAGGGTTAAAAAGGGGCACCTAAGTGCCCCTTTTTTATCCGCCCACTCGTTTACGACGCCTTCCGCCGCTCCTCGTGCTTTGCGCCTTCTCGCCCTGCGCTCCGTCTCCCATCGTCCTGTGCGATAACGGAATCATGTCCGTCTCCGTCGTCCGCCTCGGCTCGCCTCGCAAGCAAAATGAAGGCCTGCGTCTCGGCACCGTTCGCCGTCCCCCGCGCGGCGTCCCCAAGTCCGATTTCGCCCGTCTCGATTTCTACGATCTCTGGATGCCCGATCTCGCGCCCAGCGCCGAGCTGGTCTCCTTCGCGCAGCATTCAAACGGCGACGAAAAATCCTGGAAGACCTTTGACCGCCGCTACCGCGCGGAGATGAAAAAGCCCGAGCCGGCCCGTCTGCTCGACCTGCTCGCCGCTCTCTCGCACCAGACGAATTTTTCCGTAGGTTGTTACTGCGAAGACGAGCGGCGCTGTCACCGCTCCATTCTGAGAAAGCTGCTTACCGAGCGCGGCGCGGAGATTGGCGCGTCTTAGCCGAATTTGCCTGGAGCGAAGCCCGACCGTGCAGCCAGCCTGAAGTTTCCCTGGTACTCCAATTCTTTGGGTCGCGAATCCAGGGAGGTCAGTTTAGCCAGCGCATCTCCCATCCGAGCTTGACAGTTGAAGGCGAACTTCCCGGCAGTCGGCAGTACGGGCGTTGCAGGCGGAGAATAGCTAGAACGAAAACGACAGGCCGCCCTCGACACATCGCGCTGCCTGCGCAAAGTAGAGCGTGCTTCCGTCTTTGGAGACGAACGGCCGATATCCCTCGGCCAGCAGGTTTCTCACATCCACCAGCGCCTCGACCCCGTTCGGAATCACTCGCCGGTACCGGATCGGCTGCCGCACCAGGAAGCTCAGATACGCATCCGGAACGCCGTTCGCAAACTCGTTCACCCCGCTCACTGCCTTTGCATCCTGCCAGCGATACGACGCCCGCCATTCCGTCGCGGTCCGCGTCATCTTGCCGCGCATGGCCGCGCTGTACATGGGAGTCTCGCCGGGCCGCATGCCGTTCAGCGCCTGTTGCACCGTCTCAGTGTCCGGTGCCGCCTGGCGCATGTTCAGCGCCTCGCCCACCGCGATGTCGAAGCTGATCCACGTGCTGCCGTTCACGCGCTCTTCCACTTCGCTCATCATGCCGTTGCCGCTGAAGCTCTGGCCCGCTCCGCGCAGCAGACCGCTGGATTCGTCGTAGAGCAGATTGCCGCCCGCCCAATCTGCTGCCGAGATGTTGCCGCCGCCGCTGATCACCGGGTTGCTCACCCGCTCGTGCCACGCGACCACTCGCACTCGCATCGGGCCCGCGCTGTGATCCACGCCCACTTCCTGATGCAGCCCCTTTTCGAGCGCCAGCTGCCCGTTGCGCTCTGCCATCTGCGGTTCCACCGTCGAGGCGCGATCCAGATCCTCCACCTGCTGCAGTCCGGGGGCAGTCGAAACGCGATACGAAATCCACGTTGATCCGCCGTGTACCGTCACCGTGGCGAAGGGGAGGTTCTCCAGCAGCGTGTTGCCCAGATGAACCGCTTCCGCCTCGTCGCCGAATTCCGCCTGCACCGCGTCCGAGAAGTTCATCGTCTCGCCGCTGCGCATTTCGATTGCCTGCAGACCCTGGTTCCCCGGCCCTCCCGCGATATCCGGACGATCCTCGATGGCGGCAATGGTCCGGAACGTCCGTCCCGCCGCCAGTTGCTGCTCGTATCCGGCCATGGCATTCAGCGCCGGATCCTCCGCCTGGCTCAGATCGGCGCGGAAGATCATCGCCCGCGCGTCGTCCGGCGAGCGCTCCATCTCGAAATCGTTGTGAATGCCGCCGTCGCCGAAGCCGCTCTCGCCACCGCGCACCGTCACCCGCGCCTTCAGCGTGGGCGCCGATCCGTCGCCGTCCGTCACCACCACCAGCGGACCATCCTGCAGCAGCCGCAGCAGCGGCCGGTTCGCTGAGAGCCTCAGCGTCCAGGTCCAGTCGTCCTTCGGCTCATCCGCCGGACGCATCTTCACCGGAAGCCAGCGAAACGCCTCGTACAGTGTGTCCAGCGTCAGATTCACGACCTGCTTCGATCCCGCGATCACCTCCAGGTTCTCGCGCATGGTGGGCAGGAAGAGCGCTCCCGAGGCCTTCACCTCGTAAACGCCCGGCACAATTCCGTGGATCCGGTAGCGGCCGCGATCGTCGGTGTAGACCTGTTTGGCGACTGTGAAATCGGGGCGGAGCAGTTCCACCAGGGCGCTGATCTGCGGAGTTCCGCGGCTGTCCCGCACCACCCCGTCTACGCTGCTCGACTGTGCATCAGCAGACGTTCCCGCTGCGCACAGCACGGCCAGTGCCACTAGGAGGGGAACGGAAATGGAAAGACGTCGGCTCACTGACTCCGTGCGCTGTTTGCTCCCTGGCGTTACTCCCTGAAAGATTCTGGTCCCGCGGCGAGCGGCTCTCATCGGCCGCTCTGCCTCAATTTCGTCCTGGGCTAAGGTTCTACCGTAAAAGGCGCTGACTGCGCAATCTGCTGGCGCGTAACGTCATCGTCCACGCTGATCTTCACGATGTACTTGCCCGGCTCCAGGCTGGCGAGGGGGAGGGTTTTTTCCAGCGTCAGCTGATCGGAGCTGGCGCCCAGACTTGCCGAATCTTCATGTGTGTTCAGCAATGTCTTGTGGGTTACCGCATCCACAATCTCATAATCGATCGTGGCGTTATTCCTTTTGCTCTTCTGGTCCAGGCCCAGATTATAGACCTGCATCCAGAAGTTCAGACTCTGATCGCGGTGGAAGGTTGCGGGCGATGCCGGATTCGTCGTCACCCGTGGCCGCACATACGTGTTCCCGATGATGAACGATCCCGCGCCAATGTCCTTGGCCGGAACCCTCTCCATCTTGTCCGCCAGGATCAGCGATGAAGCCGACAACTGATCGTCGCGGTACTCCGGCACGTCGATGCCCTGCGCCCACACGCCCACGTGGTCCGGATTGTTCTCGTCCTTGATCGCGATATCGATGCGGTACCGCCCCGGCCGCAGCGGCAGCGCTTTCCAATACAGCGAGACGTTGTTCAGCGTCTTCGGCAGCAGTTCCGCCGGCTCCTGCACTTCCACCGGATCCTCGAAGCTCTGCACCACCCGGTCGGTGATGGTCGATACGCGCCCGATAATATCCACATTGGCGCTCGCCACCCCGTCCTTCGTGTTGAAGGTCATGTCCCGGTTCCTGATCTGCAGCGTGATCGGCACCAGCACCGTGTCGTCGGTCACCTTCACGAAGTCGGTCCGCACTTCGAACGGAAAGAACGGTCCGTTCAGCACCTTGTGGTTGGTGATGAACTCGGCCAGATCCATGTCCTTAAACTGGATCACCGGCGGCGCTTCCAGCTTCGCGTACAGTTCCAGCCGGTCGAATTCCTTCGACTGATTGCTGCTTGAGTCCGGCCCCGGCCCCAGATCTTCCAGGCCGCCCCGGAAGCGGTCGGCCTTCTTGGCCATGCCCATCTGCTCGTACAGCGTTTCGCCCGCGCCCGGCACGTGCAGCAGCGCGTCCTTCTCCGAGCGGTCGATCGTCATGTGGTAGTCCCCGCACATGCACGTGTCGACAAACTCGATGTCGATGTTCTCGCCGATCCCCGGAATGTACCGGTAGTGCCACACCTCAAACGGATAGGTCGAGGTTTCGCCGCCGCCCTCGTCGATGGGCCGCTCGTACGAGCCGCCGCTCGGATGCGAATCAATCGAGTCCGGCTTTCCGTACTTGATGTAGATCATGCCCCGGTCCGTCATCCAGCCCGGCTTGCCTGCGGCAAAATGCTCGTTGGCGTACGCGATGCGCGCGTAATGCTCTTCGCGGTATTCGTTGTCCGGAGAATCCGGATTCGGATTCCGCCGCCGCCAGAACTGCTCGATGAACGCGTCCCGCTCCTCGTCGTTGCTCAGGCTAAGAAACGCCTTCTTTTCCTGGTCCGTAATAATCCAGCGCACGTCCTCGTTCAGCCACTTGCGGTAGCTCTCGCTCAGCTCCTGCTTCAGCTCTTTCTGCTGCTTGATGCGCTCCTTGTCTGAGAGCGGGCGCGTCAGCGGGTTCTGGTCATCCTGCGAATTCTGCGTGGAATCCTGCTGGGCCTGGGTGGAATCCTGCTGGGACTGGGAAGACTGCGCGTGAACTGCCACACAACCTGCGCCGACGAGCATTGCGATCAGGACTGCGGAATGAAGAGGAAAACGGTGCCTGGACATACGCGGACAACTGCTCCTTCGGGGCGTACTTCATTCTACGAGGCCCGAGCGGGGCTTTCAAGCGATTCCTGTGCCCGTTCAACCCTCTTTTTTCCCCTTTCGCGTAAGACCCCGGCCTTCTCCGACCTGTTATCATGGCGTGGAAATCTTTCCGGCAATCAAGCTGGCTCGCCGCCCCGGCCGTCCAAACCCCGTACGGCAGGACTGTATGCAGAAAGAGTCCCTGGTGCGGCGTCCGTAATCCTGGCTCGACAGGGAACTGTCTCCGCCGGATTTGCGTACATCAGAACCAGGATCGACCTATGTTCAAGCCGCAACACTCCAGTCGACGCGATCCGCAAGGGCGTCCCGGCAGGCACGCAGCAGGCATGCCGGGACGGCAGCACGGCGCGGCGACACTGAAACAATCGGAACAGGGCGCATTTGCCTTGGTTTTGCTCTAAGCGCTCACGAAGGACATACGGCTTTGAAAAAATTACTTCTTATCATCGGCGCCTTCGTGCTCCTGGCCGGCATTGTGGTCCTCACCATCGTCCGCGCCCAGGCCGCATATACCAAAGTCCTCATCGGTACCGTTAATCGCGAAGATCTCGTCTCCGTCGTCAATGCCACCGGCCAGATCCGCCCCCAGACCTACGTCAACGTCGGTGCCAACGCCATCGGCCGCGTCACCAACCTCTACGCCAAAGAAGGCGACAAGGTGACCAAGGGCGAAATCCTCGCCACCATCGAGAACACCCAGCAGGAGGCTAACGTCCTGGGCCAGCAGGCCGCCATTGCCGCTGGCGGAACCGACATCCAGTCCGACCTCGCCAACGAGAAAACCCAGCAGGCCAACGTCGAGCATGCCCAGGCCGACCTCGTCCAGAAGAAGCTCGACTATCAGCGCGCCGTGGCTCTCTATAACGCGCAGGTCATGTCGAAGCAGGATTTCGACGCCAAGAAGGCAGCCTACGACCTCGACGTCGCCAGCCTTGCCCAGGCCGAGGACGGCCTCGCTCAGGCCAAGGCCCAGACCGCTTCCGCCCGCGCTCATCTCAAGACGGCGCAGGCCACTCTGGTTGTCGAGAAGGATCTCTACGCCCAGACCATCGCCATCGCTCCCTTTAACGGCATCGTCACCAACGAGCCTGTCCGCCAGGGCGAAATGGTGGTGCCCGGCATCCAGAACACCGAGGGCTCCACGCTCATGACCCTTGCCAACATGGCCGTCGTCACCGCTGAGGTCAAGGTCGACGAAACCGACATCGTAAACGTCGCCGATGGCCAGCAGGCCGACGTTACCGTCGATGCCATCCCCGGCAAAGTCTTCAGGGGCCACGTTACCGAGGTCGGCGACCAGGCGCTCCTCCGCTCCTCCGGCCAATCCACCAGCCAAACCACCAGCGGCGTCGAAGAAGCCAAGGACTTCAAGGTCGTCGTCACCCTCGACCATCCCTCCGATGAGCTGCGCCCGGGTCTCTCCTGCACCGCGGCCATCATCACTGCGCGGAAGAACAATGTCGTCGCCATCCCCATCCAGGCTCTGGTTATGCGCGACCCGAATCAGCTGAAGAACCCTGGCCACGTGCAGACCGTCAGCGCGGCCACCAATAACAACGATGCCGCCATCAATCCGGCCACCGGCCTCCCGCAGAATCAGCTCGTGCAGGGTGTCTTCGTCGTCCGCAAGGTCAACGGCAAGGATCGCGTGCACTTTGTGAAGGTCACCACCGGCATCACCGGCGCCACCGACATCGAAGTCCTCAGCGGCCTCCAGCCCGGCGATCGCATCGTCACCGGGACCTACCAGGTGCTGCGCGATCTCAAACAGGACGCCCTGGTCAAACAGGACACCTCGCTGGCCGCGCCGCAGAACACGAATTCGTCATCCACTGAGTAGGGAAGCTCCGGGCAGGACGATGGACGCGGCTCCGGGGAATACGATGGTTTGAAGGGCACGGCTGGCAGCTGATGGAAGAATGTCGTCGCTTTTGAAAGGGCACGGCCTCGCTGGTTGCGGAATACTGTTGTTGCTTTGGAAGGGCACGGCTTCAGTCGTGCAGTAAAGGGCCAAAAATACCGGGGCTTCAGCCCCTGAGGGGATCGGGTGGCAATGGCGGCAGAGACAACAACTCAGGCGGAACTCGGCGCGGCTTCCGGCATCCCCCCCTCCGACATGATCGTCGTCGAGAATCTCTGGAAGACCTACGACATGGGCTCCGAGCAGCAGGTCCGCGCCCTCCAGGGAATCTCCCTCCGCATCGCGCGCAACGAATACGTCGCCATCATGGGGCCCTCCGGCTCCGGCAAATCCACGCTGATGAACCTCATCGGCTGCCTCGACACTCCCTCCGACGGCAAATACTGGCTCAACGGCCACCTCGTCAGCGAACTCAACGACGACGAGTTGGCCCGCATCCGCAACAAGGAAATCGGATTTGTATTCCAGACCTTCAACCTGCTCGCCCGTGCCACCGCGCTGCACAACGTCGAGCTGCCCCTCATCTATAACGGCACGCCCGCCGACGAGCGCGTCAGCCGCGCCAAAGCCGCTCTGGCCGCGGTCGGTCTCGAGTCGCGCATGTACCACAAGCCCAACGAGCTCTCCGGCGGACAGCGCCAGCGCGTCGCCATCGCCCGCGCCCTCGTCAACAACCCGTCCATCATCCTTGCCGACGAGCCCACCGGCAACCTCGACTCCAAAACCGGCGAAGAAATCATGGCCCTCTTCGACGATCTGCACCGCCGCGGCAACACCATCGTCCTCGTCACCCACGAGCCCGACATCGCCGAGTACGCGCACCGCATCGTCCACATCCGCGACGGCAACATCTTCTCGGACGGGCCCTCGACACGCCAGGTCCACGTCGCGAAACCGTCTCCGATAACCGCCGCTCCTCCACCCTCCGGCTCGCCCTTCGCCCGCTGATTTCGTCGTCATCCTTGTCGTGCGGCGCCGTTCCGCACGACAGGCTGGGCGGCGTTGTTGCTGTTCACTGATTACTCACTACTGATCTCGTTTCAGTGCGGCTTCTCCTCCGGATGCGGCGCCGGCTTGGACTCCGGCTTCAGCGCGGGCCTCGCAGCCGGTCGCGCCGCAGGCCGCGGGGCTGGACGAGCCGCCGGCTTCGGCGCAGTTCTCGTCTCCGGCCGTGGCGCTGGCCGGTTCTCAGCCTTCGGAGCAGCGTGCTCCGCCGGCCTCGACTCAGCTTTGGGCGCAGCATGCTCCACCGGGCGTGACTCGGTCCTGGGAGCAGCGTGCGTTTCGGGCTTTGCTGCTTCTGTGTGGCTTGTAGTGGTCGCGTGCGTCTCCGCTCGTGGTGCGGCCGTCGTATGTGTCTCGGTCCGCGGTCGCGCTTCCGTCGCCGGATGGCTCTCTGTCCGTGGCGCGGTATGCGTTTCCGGCCGCGGCGTCTCCGTCCGTGGAGCGGTCGTCGTATGTGTTTCGGTCCGCTGTCGAGCTTCGGTCGCCGGATGGCTCTCTGTCCGCGGAGCAGCATGGTTAGCCGTCGTTGGGTGAGCCGCTCGGTTCGTGGCCGCCGGGTGAGTCGCTCGAGTTGTTGTCGCCGTCCGTCCCGCAGGACGAGCCGCGGTCCGCGTCTCCGCTCGCGCCGGTGCCGGCCGGGTTACCGCGGCTTCCGCCGGGTGCCCATGGTTGGCCGTATACCGCGCCTGTGGATTCCGGCTTGCCTCGGTCCGATACTGCGTCTGCTCCGACGTTGCCGGAATGTGCCGCGCGTGCATGGCCGTTTCTTCCTGCGCCGTCGGCCGGCGCGTCACGCCGCCCGGGCCGTTGAAGCTGGCGTGGCTGTAATTCTGATTCTGGATCACAGTCCGGTTCACGTAGACGTTGTGAATGATGGTTGTGTTTACATGGACGACGGCGGTGTTGTACTCAAACGTGTTGCCCCTCCACATGCCGCCGACAAACCCCGCGCCGAAGTAGCCGAATCCGTAGTTCACGCCGCCGTAAAAGCCGACCTGCGGACCCCAGTAGCCGTCGTTCCACATATAGGCGCCGTTGGTGAAGGCCCAGTACCCCGGCGTCCAATACAAACCCGGGTCCGGCGGTGGCACCCACGCGCCCGGCACCCAGTAGTAGCCGGTATCCGGGCTCCACGCCCAGTACCCGGGCGTCCAGAGCCACCCATCGGTGGGGCACGGGGGTTGAACGTATACGGGCAACACCGGTGGCGCGGTGGTCACGGTGAGGGAAATGCCGATTTGCGCGGGCGCGGCCGCCGGCAACACACACAGCAGCAGGGCCGGCAGCAGAACGCCGAGTTTCAGGAAAGCTTTCATAGGGAACTCCATCGTGGGTTGTGCGCCCGGACCGGTTCGAAACGGGGCACGAACAGCTACGATGCCGCTTTCCCCGCAGCGGATTGGCGGTTTTCCCTTTTATTTTCTGTTTCCCAGCCCGGCACCCCCGCCATCCCGCCCGATTTTCCCTTCATCCTGCCGTTCCAAATGCCGATATCTGCAGTAACGGGAGTGGACCAGGGCTGTGTATCTGGCGAAGAGCAGCATCGACAATCGGCAGCAGAGCGAGCTTGTTCGATGGGACGGTCCCAACCCCATCTCGCTTGAGCCCGACGCGTTGCAACCCGACACCATCAGAACGGAAGACTGGATGTTCGGGGCTATGGCCGGCCGCAGTCCGGCCATGCAGCAGCTCTTCTCGCGCATGCGTTCCATCGCGCCGCACTTCCGGCTCGCCACCATCGAAGGCGAGCCAGGCGCCGGCAAGCTGCTCGCCGCCCGGACCCTGCATCAGATCGGCCCCGCCGCCTCGGGACCCTTTGCGCCCTGGGCCGCCGCCGATTTCCTCGATCATCCTGACGGCCGCTGGAATGAGGCCCGCGGCGGCCTCCTCTGGCTTTCCCGCGTCGACGAACTCCCCCTCGACGGCCAGCGCCGCCTGCGCGATTTCCTGGAGCGTGCCGCTCACGAACGCATCCGCTCAAAAACCAGCTCGGGACCGCTTCAGCTCGTCGCCGGCGCGTCGCAGCCCCTGCGCAGTCTCGCCGCCACCGGAGCATTCCGCTCCGATCTGGCCAGTCATCTTACCGCGATCCGTTTTTCGGTCCCGCCGCTCCGCGAGCGCCGCGAAGACATCCCTCTTCTGGCCGCGTTCTTCCTCCGGCACTGGACTCTCCGGCACGGCAGGATGCTCCGCGGCTTTGCTCCCGGCACCCTCGCGCGCCTCGCTTCGCACAACTGGCCCGGGAACGTCCGCGAGCTCGAATCAGTCATCGACTCCGCGGCCCTCGATTGTCCCGGTCAGTGGATTCGCCCCATCGACATTCCGCGTTTGCAGTGGTCCGGTCCCACGCCGGCAGCCTTCCCTGCGGATCACGAGGTCGAGGACCCCAACCTCGACCGCGCCATCCTCCGCCACATCGCCCGCGTGCTCGCCGGCGTCAACGGCAACAAGGTGCGCGCCGCTCGCCTGCTCGGCATCAGCCGCTCCACCCTCTATCGCATGCTCGAGGCTTCCCCTTCGGGCAAGCTCTGATCGCCCGCGGATCCCTTCCCGCGCCGTCACTCCGCTGAGTCCTCCCGCATCGTGTTGCTGCGTACCTTCGAGACAACCGCCCCGCCTCGCAAGCGCATCGAAATTACCGGTTTTCAATCGAGCGCGGCGCCCAGCCGCTGCTTTGCCCCCTTCGGAGAGCAAGAAAGGTGAATCGGAAGACCGCACCAACCGGGCCCGAGAGGACGTCCTCGTCCTCGCGCAATCTTCTTTCCCACGGAAATGGAAATTTCACCCTCAGCCGCCTGAAGACCGGCATCTCCGGCCTCGACGACATCCTCAACGGCGGCCTTCCCAAAGGCTATCTCTATCTCGTCGAGGGCGACCCCGGCACCGGCAAGACGACCCTGGCGCTGCAGTTCCTTCTTGAAGGCATTAGCCAGGGCGAGAGGGTCCTCTACGTCACGCTGTCTGAATCGCGCCAGGAACTGGAGCAGGTCGCCCGCTCGCACGGCTGGCCGCTCGACAATCTCCGCATCTTCGAGATGATTCCTCCGGAAGACGATCTCCGTCCCGAAGCCCAGTACACCGTCTTCCATCCGTCCGAGGTCGAGCTGGCCGACACCATCGCCTCCATCATGCGCCAGGTCGACGAAGTCAAGCCGCAGCGTCTGGTCTTCGACTCCCTCGCCGAGCTGCGCATGCTGGCCCGCGATCCTCTCAAATACCGCCGCCAGATCCTCGCCCTCAAGCGCCACCTTTCCGGCGGCAGCGTCACCGTGCTGCTCCTCGACGACCGCACTTCGCAGGGCGGAGACGACCTGCAGTTGCAGAGCATCGCGCACGGCGTCATCGTGATGCAGGGCATCGGCCGCGATTACGGCATGAAGCGCCGCCGCATCGAGATCCACAAATTGCGGGGCACCGCTTACCGCGAGGGCTATCACGACTACGTCATCAAGACCGGCGGCCTGCAGATCTTTCCCCGCCTCATCGCCGCGGAACACACCCCCGGCTTCGAGCGAAAGCCCGTTCCCAGCGGCCTTCAGGAACTCGACGATCTGCTCGGCGGCGGTATCGACACCGGCACCAGCACCCTGCTCACCGGTCCCGCCGGCTGCGGCAAGTCCACCATCGCCTTCTCTTATGCCTTCTGCGCCGCCCAGCGCGGCGAAAAGGCCATGGTCTTCTGTTTCGACGAGTCCCTGGGCACGCTGCTCGATCGCGCCCGCGGCCTGGGCATGGATCCCCGGCCGCTCATCGACAAGGGAATCCTCCAGGTTCAGCAGGTCGACCCCGCCGAGCTCTCCCCCGGCGAATTCGTCTCGCAGATTCGCCAACTGGTCGACGAGGAGAATCTCCGCGTCCTGGTCATCGACAGCATGAACGGTCTGCTCAATGCCATGCCGCACGAGCAGTACCTCGCTATGCAGTTGCACGAATTGCTCTCTTACCTCGGACAGCAGGGGATTGCCAGCATCCTCACTCTGGCCCAGGCCGGGGTCATCGGCTCCTCCATGACCTCGCCCGTCGACGTGAGCTATCTGGCCGATACCATCCTGCTCTTCCGCTACTTCGAGCGCGCCGGGCAGATCCGTCAGGCGATCTCCGTTGTCAAGAAACGCAGCGGAACCCATGAGCGCACGATCCGCGAGCTGTTCCTCGAGAGTGGCCAGGTGCGGGTGGGCCAGCCGCTGGCCGAATTTGAAGGTGTTCTCACCGGAGTGCCACGGCTCATCGGCTCCGCTGCTGTGCGGGAGGATGGCTCTGCTGCCCGACGGTAAATCCACGGCCCACGATGTACGAACGATCATCCTCGCGCCCACCGGCAAAGACGGGTTTCTGATCGCGGGACTGCTCGAACGCCTGTCCATCCCCTGTCATCAGGTCCCCTGCGCCGACGATCTCTGTGCCGAGATCGCCCGCGGCGCGGGGGCGGCCATCGTCTCAGAAGAGGCGCTTACGTCCCAGGCCATTGAGGCGCTGAGTGGCGTCGTCGAGCAGCAACCGCCCTGGTCCGACTTTCCCCTCATCCTGCTCACCGTCGGCGGCCAGGTGACGCCGGAAAGCGAGCGTCTCCGCCAGTTGCGGCGCCCCCTCGGCAACATCTTTCTGCTGGAGCGGCCCATCCGCCCGGAAACACTGCTCAGCACCCTCGAGTTTGCCCTGCGCGGCCGCCAGCGCCAGTACCAGATCCGCGATCAGATGCAGCAATATTCGCGCGCTCAGGACGCTCTGCGCCGATCGGAGAAACTTGCCGTCACCGGCCGCCTCGCCGCCAGCATCGCGCACGAAATCAACAATCCTCTGGAGGCTGTCACCAACCTCCTCTACCTCCTGCGTACCTGCACCGATCCGAAGGAGGCCCGGCGCTACCTCGACGACGCCGACCAGGAGCTGGCTCGCGTCGCGGAGATTGCCAAGCAGACGCTGCGCTTCTATCGCGAGCCCAACCACCCCATCGATACCGAAGTCGGCAGCGTCCTGCGCTCCGTCCTTGTCCTTTACAACTCCCGCCTGGTGGCCGCCAGCGTCGCTGTGCAGCTGGAAATCTTCGCCGGATCAGCGACGATACTTTCCAGCCCGGGCGAACTGCGCCAGGTGGTGGCCAACATCGTCGGCAACGCCATTGACGCCATGCGCCACGGCGGCCGCCTGCGCATCCGCATCTCCACCTGCACCAACCGCGCGGGCGAACGCCGCGTGCGCCTTACCATCGCCGATACCGGATCCGGCATCCCCGAATCCCTGCGTCCCACCATCTTCGAGCCCTTCGTCACCACCAAAGGCGAAACCGGCACCGGGTTAGGCCTCTGGGTCACCGGCGAGATCATCCGCCGCAACGGCTGGACCGTTCAGGTCCGCAGCCGCTGTGCTCCGGAAGCCTCCGGCACCGTCTTCTCCATCACCATGGCCATGCGCAACTCAGCGGTCGCCAGCCGTCCCGAGCGCCAGCGCGCAGTGGCCTGATCGGCGCTGCTCCCATCAGCCTGAAACCACCGCATGGCCCTCGTTTTCCGGTTCGGCCGCGAAATCCGGCTCCGTCCACAGCAAAATCGCCTGCGGCAGCGTAAAGGCGAGCACAACGCCGGGCAGCGCAAGAAAATCGATCAGAACCAGCATGAGCCGCGGTGAGACAAACCGGGGCGGATGGTGCGTATACGCAACGATTTGCCAAGTACAAAAACACAGGGGTTGGGGGTATCCGGCGTCGCGAAGGGTCCCGCGACGCCGTCCAATGGCCCCCATCACGTTTCGATAGCGCTCGAGAAAGCGCCGTAGTAGTGTTGCTGGCATGATCAGAAGCCTTCGTTTCATGGTGTTGGTCGGTTGCTGTCTGGCCGTTCACTGGGGGATGGCCCAGTCCGCCAGCCCGCAGGCTCTGGCCGGGGACTGGCAGGGCGCCATCGCGGGCAAGCTGCCGCTCGTTCTCCATCTGCGCACCGACCAGAGTGGAGGGCTGACGGCGACGCTCGATAGTCCGACCCAGGGAGCGATGGGCCTGGAGGGCGCTGACGCGAAGCTGGCGGGAACCACGTTCAGCCTCCAGGTGCCCGCCGTGCAAGGGTCATATTCCGGGACCATCAGCGCCGACGGCAAAACGATTGCAGGAACCTGGACCCAGGGCGGCCAGTCGACGCCGCTGGTCTTCCATCAGACGGTGACTGCGGCGGAACTCGCCCAGATGAAGCCTTCCCCGGTGGACGGAACCTGGAATGGAGCGCTGCATGCCGGACAGGTGACTTTGCGGCTCGCCTTTCACTTCCATGCCGCACCCGGGGGGACTATCAGCGGCTCCATGGACTCCATCGATCAGGGCGCCATGGGCATTGCCTGCTCCGACGTGAAGCTGGACGGGCAGAAGCTGACCCTTTCGGTCCCGGCTGTGCATGGGACCTACGAAGGCACGCTGAGCGCGGATGGCAAATCCATTCAGGGGACGTGGTCGCAGGGAACTCCGCTGGAGCTGAACCTGAACCGAGCCGGCGCGACCGCTGCGGAGGCGCCGAAGCCCATGCCGGCCCAGCCGCCGTTGGCGCTCAAGGATCTGAAACCGGTGCTGGATAAGGAGTTTGCTCCGGTTGTCGCCGCATGGCCGCAGGGAGGTGTGGTGGTGGGGGTGCTGGACCACGGCCAGCGGCAAGTGATGGCCTTCGGCACGGCAAAGCCGGACTCGATTTTCGAGATCGGTTCAGTCACCAAGACCTTCACCGGCCTGGCGCTGGGGCAGATGGTCCTCCAGAAAAAGGTCACCCTCGACGAGCCGGTGCGGGAGCTGCTGCCGCCCGGTACCGTCGAGAAGCCTGCCGGGCCGGAAATCAGTCTGCTGGACCTGGCGACCCAGCACTCCGGCCTCCCGCGCCTGCCGGATAACCTGAAGCCGGCGAATATGGCCGATCCCTACGCGGACTATTCCGCCGAAAAGCTGGAAGCGTACCTGAAGCAGCATGGCGTGGCTCGCCCCGAAAAGACGGCGTTTCTTTACAGCAACCTGGGGGTGGGGCTGCTGGGATTTGCGCTTGCCCAACGGGCGGGAGTCTCCTGGCCGCAGATGATCCACGACGAAGTCACCGGCCCGATGGGGCTGAAAGACACGGTGGTGACCCTCTCTGCCGAACAGCAGGCGCGGTTTATCCAGGGATATAACGGAGCCCACGACGCCGTGGGACCGTGGCACCTGGACGCGCTGGCCGGGGCGGGCGCGCTCCGCTCGACGGCCACCGATTTGCTGACCTACTGCGAAACCCTGATGCATCCTGACCGCCCGAAGGCGAAGCATGGCGACGGGAAGACGCTGGCCCAGGCGATTCCTCTGGTGCTCGACCCGCGGGCGGACGTGGATCCCTCAGGGACGATGAAGATCGGCCTCGTCTGGCTGGTGCGCATGGCGCAGGACGAATACTGGCACGACGGCGGGACCGGCGGTTACTCGTCGCTGGTGGTGTTCGATCCAAAGAAGGACCGCGCGATCGTGGTGCTCTACAACTGCGAGGACATCACCCCCGGCCAGCCGCAGATGACGGATCGGATTGCCGCCAATGTGGCGGCGCTGCTGGACGGCAAGCCGGCGATGAGTTTGTGAGGCAGGGTGTAGCGCATGGGCTTAGCGTTCAGAAAGCGCGGGTGGGTGTAGTCCTCCGCAACGACATTGGTGCGACCAGGGCCTGAGCCCGGCATCTTTAACAGAGAACGAAGGATTTTCCGCAGGGCCGGATTTGATTCCGGCCGGATGGGGCGGTACACTCTGATATAGGACCGCTTTAGTCGTATATAGTCCGGCGAGAGTGTCGCCGCAACGGCCCGCGCAGCCGGTTCCCAACAGCGCCGCAGGAGAAGCCGATGAGCACCGACATGAATATCGTCCACGACCTGGCCAGCCGGGAATACGAGTGGGGATTTGTCACCCAGATCGAGGAAGACCGCATCCGCAAGGGCCTGGACGAAGACGTGATCCGCACGATTTCGACCAAGAAGCAGGAGCCGGAGTTCATGCTGGAGTGGCGGCTGAACGCCTACCGGTACTGGGCCCAGCAGGAGCGCGCGCAGGCTGAGCCGAAGTGGGCGAACGTGACCTTTCCGCCGATCGATTACCAGGATATCGCGTACTACTCCGCGCCGAAGCAGAAAAAGGTGTTGAACAGCCTGGACGAGCTGGATCCGGAAATTCTGCGCACCTACGAGAAGCTGGGAATTCCGCTGGCCGAGCAAAAGCTGCTGGCCAACGTGGCTGTGGATGCGGTGTTCGACAGCGTGAGCGTGGCGACCACGTTTAAAGAAAAGCTGGCCGAGCTGGGGATCATCTTTTGTTCGTTCTCGGAGGCGGTGAAGAATCATCCGGAGCTGGTGAAGAAGTATCTGGGTTCGGTGGTGCCGCACACGGACAACTTTTATGCCGCTCTGAATGCGGCCGTCTTCAGCGACGGATCGTTTGTGTACGTGCCGAAGGGCGTGCGCTGCCCGATGGAGCTGTCGACGTACTTCCGCATCAACGCAGCCGAGACCGGGCAGTTCGAGCGGACACTGATTATCGCCGACGAAGGCGCGTACGTGAGCTATCTGGAAGGCTGCACGGCTCCGATGCGCGACGAGAATCAGCTGCACGCGGCGGTGGTGGAACTGGTGGCGCTGGACAACGCGCAGATCCGCTACTCGACAGTGCAGAACTGGTATCCCGGCGACAAGAACGGCAAGGGCGGAATCTATAACTTCGTGACCAAGCGCGGCAAGTGCCTGGGGCGGAATTCGAAGATCTCGTGGACGCAGGTGGAGACGGGCTCGGCGATCACGTGGAAGTATCCATCATGCATTCTGCAGGGCGATAACTCGGTGGGCGAATTCTATTCGGTGGCGCTGACGAACAATTATCAGCAGGCCGATACCGGGACGAAGATGATCCACCTGGGGAAAAACACGAAGAGCACGATCGTCTCGAAAGGCATCAGCGCCGGGCACGGGCAGAACACGTACCGCGGGATGGTGAAGATCATGAAGGGTGCGGAAGGCGCGCGCAATTACACGCAGTGCGATTCGCTGCTGATCGGCGATAAATGCGGCGCGCACACCTTCCCGTACATCGAAGTAAAAAACAGCTCTGCGCGCATGGAACACGAGGCGGCGACCTCGAAGATTGGCGAAGACCAGCTCTTTTATCTGCAGCAGCGCGGGCTCAAAACGGAAGATGCGGTATCGATGATCGTGAACGGCTTCTGCAAGCAGGTCTTCCGTGAGCTGCCCATGGAGTTTGCCGTGGAAGCGCAGAAGCTGCTGAGCATCAGCCTGGAAGGCAGCGTTGGGTAAGCCAGCTATTAGCCGCCAGCTGTCAGCTTTTAGCCGCGAACGACCCGAGAAAAAGCGTGTGATGCGCGCTGCGACATTTTTGAATTACGAGGGAACGGATGAGTTTGCTGGAAATTAAGAATTTGCATGTGAATGTGGGTGGCAACGAGATCCTGAAGGGCATTGACCTGACGGTGAATGCAGGCGAGGTCCACTCCATCATGGGCCCGAACGGATCGGGTAAGAGCACGCTGGCGCAGGTGCTGGCGCGGCGCGATGCGTACCACGTGACCGAGGGCTCGATCACCTTCGAGGGCAGGGATCTTCTGGAAATGAAGCCCGAAGAGGCGGCGTGCGAAGGGGTGTTTCTCGCGTTCCAGTATCCGGTTGAGATTCCAGGCATCGGAAACACATATTTTCTGCGCTCGGCGCTGAACGCGCAGCGGAAATATCGCGGGCAGGAGGAGATGGACGCGATGGATTTTCTGCCCATGTTCCGGGAGAAGCTGGCCCTGCTGGAAATGGACGACAAGCTGATGAACCGGTCGCTGAACGAGGGCTTTTCCGGCGGCGAGAAGAAGCGGAACGAGATCCTGCAGATGGCAGTTCTCGAGCCCAGGCTCGCGATCCTCGACGAGACGGATTCCGGCCTCGATATCGACGCGCTGCGCATTGTGGCGAACGGCGTGAATTCGCTGCGCAGCCCGGAGCGGGCCATGCTCGTGGTAACGCACTATCAGCGGCTGCTGAACTACATCGTGCCCGACTTCGTGCACGTGCTGGTGGATGGGCGCATTGTGCGCTCGGGCGGCAAGGAACTGGCGCTGGAACTGGAAGAGAAGGGTTACGGCTGGACCGAGCACGAGCAGACAGTGGGAGCCCGCGCGTGATGGAGGCGACGGTGAGTGCAGTCGCAAAGCTGGAAAGCTGGCTCGAAAACTATACGGAAGGCGAGCGGCAGGCGCCGGGGCGCGCGTTGCCGTGGCTGAGCCGCCTCCGCGAAGACGCGTTTGCGCGCTTCTATGAGACCGGATTTCCCACGACGCGCGATGAAGACTGGCGCTTCACGAACGTATCGGCGATCGCGCGGACGCATTTCCGCCCGGCGGGACCGGCGAAGCTGACCAAAAAGGATGTAGCGCCGTGGAAGCTCGAGGGTGCGGCAGCGCAACTGGTCTTCGTGAACGGACGATATGCGCCAGAGCTGTCGGACGTGAAGAAGCTGCCCAAAGGCGTGACGGTCGCGAGCCTGCGCGCGCAGGTCGAGCAGCATCCGGAGACGCTGGAGAAACACCTCGGCCGCTATGCCGACACGCAGCGAGATGCGTTCGTCGCGCTGAACACGGCGTTCCTGGGCGATGGGGCATACGTGCACGTGGCGCGCGGCGTGGTGGTGGAGGCCCCGATCTGTCTGCTCTACCTCTCCACGCAGGAAGACGCGCCGGCGATGACGCATCCGCGCAACCTGATTGTGGCCGAGGACGAGAGCCAGGTGGCCGTCATCGAGGACTATGTCTCGGTGGGTGGTGAATCTGTCGCATTTTCGAACGCGGTGACGGAGCTGGTGGCCGGCGAGAACGCGAATGTGCAGCATTATCTGATCGAGCGTGAGCACCTGAAGGCGTTCAATGTGTCGACTTTGCGCATTCAGCAGGGGCGCAGCGCAAATGTGGCGTCACATTCGCTGCTGCTGGGCGGCGGGCTGGTGCGGAACAACGTGCATCCGGTGCTGGCCGGCGAAGGCGGCGAATGCCTGATCAACGGATTGTTCCTGGGCACTGGGCGGCAGCATCTTGACAACTACATGCACGTGGAGCACGCCAGCCCGCACTGCGGCAGCCGGCAGTTCTACAACGGCATTCTGGACGGTCAGGCGCACGGTGTCTTCCACGGGCGGATCGTGGTCCACAAAAACGCACAGAAGACCGACGCCAAGCAGACGAATCGCAATTTGCTGTTGAGCGACGACGCGCAGATCGACACCAAGCCGCAGCTCGAAATCTACGCCGATGACGTGAAGTGCACGCACGGCGCGACCATCGGGCAGATCGAGGAGAACGCGCTCTTCTACCTGCAGTCGCGCGGCATCAGCGAATCGGAGGCGCGCAAGCTGCTGCTGATGGCCTTCGCCGAGGAGTGCGTCGAGCGCATGCACTCGGAGGTTGCGCGCAAGCACATCGAGGGACTAATCCGGGGTCATCTGCTGTTTATGGAGAGCGCGCCGCACATGCCGAACGGTAAGGTGACAGAGCGGGCGCTGGAGGAAGTGGGATGAGCACAAGCGTGGCGGAGGTAGTTGCGGGCCTCGACGTGGAGAAGATCCGTGCCGACTTTCCGATCCTGCACAACAAGGTGCGGGGTCACGAGCTTGTGTATCTCGACAACGCAGCCACTACCCAAAAGCCGCAGTCGGTGATCGATGCGATTGTTGGCTACTACGAGAGCAGCAACGCGAATATTCACCGCGGCGTGCATTACCTCTCGGAAAAAGCGACCGAGGACTTTGAGCAGACGCGGCAAGCCGTGCAGCGGTTTGTGAACGCTGCCGAAGCGCGCGAGATCATCTTCGTGCGCGGGACGACGGAAGCCATCAATCTCGTCGCGCAAAGCTTCGGACGCGCCAACGTGGGCGCGGGCGACGAAGTGGTGATCACGGCGATGGAGCACCACTCGAACATCGTTCCATGGCAGATGCTGTGCGAGGAAAAGGGCGCGAAGCTGCGCGTGGCTCCGATCAACGATCGGGGTGAGCTGATCCTTGAGGAATATGCGAAGCTGCTGACGCCGCGAACGAAGCTGGCGGCGATTGCGCATGTGTCGAATGCGCTGGGAACGATCAATCCCGTTAAGAAGATGATCGCCATGGCGCACGCGCAGCGCATTCCGGTGCTGGTGGATGGCGCCCAGGCGGTGCCGCATCTGGCGGTCAATGTGCGCGATCTGGATTGCGATTTCTACGCGTTTTCCGCGCACAAGATGTACGGGCCGACCGGGATTGGCGCGCTTTACGGCAAGGCGGCGCTGCTGGAAGCGATGCCTCCGTACCAGGGCGGCGGCGACATGATCAGTTCGGTCACCTTCGAAAAGACGACGTACAACAAGCTGCCGCATAAATTCGAAGCCGGCACGCCGGATATGGGCGGCGTGGCGGGGTGGCGCGCGGCCATTGAGTTCATGAACGGCATCGGCGTGGCGCGCATCGCCGCGCACGAGCACGATCTGCTGGAGTACGCGACGGAGATTGTGGGCCAGCTGCCCGGAGTGCGGCTGATCGGCACGGCGAAAGACAAAGCCAGCGTCCTGTCGTTCGTGCTCGAAGAGGTGCACCCGCACGATATTGGCACCATTCTCGACCAGCAGGGCATCGCGGTGCGCACCGGCCACCACTGCGCGCAGCCGGTGATGGAGCGGTTCCACATTCCGGCGACGGTGCGTGCCTCGTTTGCGGTTTACAACACGCGCGCAGAGATTGACGCGCTGGCGCGCGGCATTCGCCGGGTGCAGGAGGTTTTCGCCTGATGCCGGAGCTGCGCGATCTGTACCAGGAAGTGATTCTGGAGCACAGCAAGGCTCCCAGGAACTATAAAGAGCCGGCACACACGAATCACAAGGCTGAAGGCTACAACCCGCTGTGCGGCGACCGCTTTACCGTGTATCTGGAGATGGACGGAGATGTGGTGAAGGACATCGGGTTCCAGGGAGCGGGTTGCGCGATCTCGAAGGCGTCGGCGTCGATGATGACGCAGACGGTGAAAGGCAAAACGAAGGCCGAAGCGCAGAAGATTTTCCGGCAGTTTCATGACCTTGTCACCGGGCACGGACACGCGACTGAGGCCGAACTGGGCAAGCTGGCGGTGTTCTCCGGAGTGTCGGAGTTCCCGGTGCGCGTGAAGTGCGCGACCCTGGCGTGGCACACGCTGGAGGCCGCGCTCGAAGGCCAGCAGGAGAAGGTTTCGACGGAATGAGCCGTTAGCCACTAGTGGGCAGGATTTCCTGCTCGGCCAGAGGCTGGAAACTAACCGCTAACCGCTAATCCCTATCCATGATCATCACCAACCAAACCGTGACGCTGAAGCGCGACTGTGAGGGGACTGCCGTCCCGGCAGGGACGAGAGTGACGTTGCCGATGGGGACTGCGGTGCGCATCACCCAGGCCCTGGGAGCGAGCTACACGGTCTCGGCTGCGGGCGCGCTGTTCCGGATTGAAGACAAGGATGCGGATGCGCTGGGGCTGAGCGGGCCGGCGGCAGAGACACACGCGCCGCCCACCTTCAGCGAGCGCATGGTCTGGGATCAGCTGAAAACCGTCTACGATCCGGAAATTCCGGTGAACATCGTCGATCTGGGATTGATCTACTCATGCGAAATCTCAGATCTCGAACCGAGCGGGAAAAAGATCGACGTGCAGATGTCGCTCACCGCGCCTGGGTGCGGCATGTCCGACGTGCTGAAGGCCGACGTGGAGTCGAAACTTCGTCGCCTGCCGGAGGTCCGGGAGGTGCGGGTGCAGGTGGTCTTCGATCCGCCGTGGAATCCGGGGCGCATGTCGGAAGCCGCAAAGCTGCAACTTGGCTTCGATCTCGATTACGGCGCGGGCTCGCCCGGGATGTTTCCGATTCTGCGGTGATTGGTTGAAGCGAGCTCGCACTTTTGTGGCCATATCCCTGCGCGGCAACCTTCCCGTTTCAAGATGAATTCCCGTTGCGGTACGAGTGGCATCCCTTCCTGACCAAAGTAATCTGCTGCCTTCCCCGCTACCCCTGAATAATCGAGACATTCCGGCAGCGCAGTGACCGTGCGGGACGCCGGCGTGGGCCTGCAGGTGAGAATTCCCGGCAAGATCGGCGTTGGCTGCGCAGTCGCACTGGCGCTCGCCGCAGCATATCCGGTCGTCAGTCAGAAAACTGCCGCCGTCCACACGCAGGATACGGCAGCCATGCACGCGAAGCAGCGGGCCAGGTTGTTCCTGGCGCGGCGCGGCGTGGGGCGGCCCGGAATGCCTGCGCCTGCCGCCGCTCTGATGCGGGCGCGCGCGCAGCATGCCGCGATGGTTCGAGCGCAGCCAGCGCAGAGTCCAGGCGCATCCACAACGTGGCAGCCGGTTGGGCCGCAGCAGGTCAGCACCACAGCGTGGGGCCTGGTAACGGGGCGCGTGACCGCTCTCTCGGCCGATCCTTCTGACACATCAGGCAACACGCTCTACGCTGGCACTACGGGCGGGGGCGTCTGGAAATCCACCAATGCCGCGGGTTCCAGCCCCGTTTTTGCGCCGTTGACCGATAACCTCAGCGCGTTCTCCTCGGCCGCTCTAACTTCGCTCAGCATCGGCGCCGTGTCCGCCCAGCCGGGCGGCACCGGCGTCGTTCTGGCGGGCACCGGCGATCCCAACGACAGCACGGACTCCTGGTATGGAGCAGGATTGCTGCGATCGGCCGACCACGGCAACACCTGGAGCCTCATCACCCTTTCGATAGCTCCATCCGGCGAAGAGTACAGTTTTGTCGGCATCGCTTTTGCGGGCTTCGCGTGGAGCACCGTCAATCCCGGCGTGGTTGTGGCCGCCGTCAGCCAGTCGGAATACGGCGCCCTGCTGAACACTGCGGGACCGGACGCAATCCTCGGCCTCTACTACTCACAGGACGCGGGGCAAACCTGGCAACTGGCGACGCTGGAGGACGGGAGCCAGGTCATCGAGTCGAGCCAGATGGTGGTGTATATGGGGAATGCCGCCACGGCGGTCGTCTGGAATCCGGTCCGGCAGAGCTTTTATGCGGCAGTGCGGTTTCATGGATATTACAGTTCGCCGGATGGGATCACGTGGACGCGCCTCCCGAACCAGCCCGGTGTGAATCTGACAACGGAAATGTGTCCCCCAGAAGCCGGTAACCCCGGCTCGGAAGCTTGTCCGATCTTTCGCGGAGCGCTGGCCGTGCAGCCGATGACCGGAGATCTCTTCGCGCTGACGGTAGACCTGAACAATCTGGATCAGGGGCTGTGGCAGGATGTTTGCAGTCTGACTGCAGGCAATTGCGCCTCGCCAACCGTGCAGTTCGGCACGCAGATCGCCGATCAGCCGCTGGATTCGATCAGCGGAGATGGGACCATCCCGGAGGGCGACTACAACCTGTGGCTGGCAGCGGTGCCCTCGCAGCAGGACACATTGCTTTTCGCCGGCACGGCGGACATCTGGAAATGCAGCCTCGCGAACAGTTGCGTATGGCGGAATACGACGAACACGGCCACCTGCAGTGCGGCGCAGGTGGCGCCCGCGCAGCATGCGGTGGAGTCGACCTTCGGCGGCGGCGGGCTCCTGTATTTCGGGAACGACGGCGGGCTGTGGCGATCGACCGACGACGTCAATCAGCAGCAGCCGCCGTGTTCGGAGGACGATGCCAATCACTTTCAGAATCTCAACGGTGGGCTAGGCTCGCTGGCGGAGGTTGAGAGCTTCGCCGAGGATCCAAACAATCCCTCGACGTGGCTGGCAGCGCTGGGCGACCTGGGGACTGCCGCTCCGGCAGGAACTGGCGGCCTGTGGAACCAGGTGCTCGACGGTGAAGGCGACTTCGTCGCCATCGATCCGGTCAATCCGCAGAACTGGTATGCGACCTCGGAGTTCGGTGTCGGCCTTAATCAGTGCACCGCAGGAACGGCGTGCAACGTGGCCGGGTTCGGCAATGTCGTGATTGGTGAGCCTCAGGTGGATAACGATGTGCAGGTCATTCCAGCTCCCTGGATACTGGATCCCGCGAACACGGCAAATGTCATTCTGGGCACATGCCGGGTGTGGCGCGGTGCCGCCAATGGCGCGGGGTGGGGAGCAAACAGCCTGTTGAGCCCGATTTTGGATGTCGATCAGAGCACAAGCTTCTGCAATGGCGACTCTGAGATCCGGTCGCTGGCCGCGGGCGTGGATACATCGGCGGGCGCTTCCGGGTCGGAGCAGATCTACGCGGGCATGGCGGGGGCTGTTGATGGCGGCGGGCTGACGCCCGGGCACCTGTTTGCGGCAGCGGTGGACAGCGCCTCCGAGGAGGCGAACACGGTGTGGACCGATGAATACGCATCCCCGGTCGCCAATGATCCGACGCTGCCGTTCGATCCGGGAGCCTTCGACATCTCCAGCATCTATGTCGATCCGCACGATGTGTCGGGGCAAACGGTGTACGTGACGGTGCAGGGATATACGACCTTACCGAAACCCGAGCCTCTGCTGTATCGCTCGGTCGACGGTGGCGCGGACTGGACCGACCTCACATCGAATCTGCCGCCGGCGCCCGCCAACAGCGTGGTCGTGGATCCCAACAACGCGAACATTGTCTATGTGGCGCTGGATACCGGTGTGTATATCACGCAGAACGTGAACTCCTGTCCGCCAATCGGGTCTACGTGCTGGAACGTATATGGCAGTGGTCTGCCTAACGCGCCCGTGATGAGCCTGATGGCGTACAACCAGGGGGCGACGCAGACCCTCCGCGCGGCCACTTATGGCCGAGGCATCTGGCAGGTAAATCTGGCGACCGCGGGGATTGCTCCCACCACGGCAACGGTCTCTCCTGGCTCGCTGGTCTTCGCGCCCCGGCAGGTGCAAACATTGAGCGCCGCGCAGACGGTCACGGTGACGAATACCGGGACCCTGAACCTGAACGTCTCGAGCGTCATCATCACGGGCGATTTCGCCGAAAGCGACAACTGCAGCGGAGAGTCAATCGATCCGCAGGCGAGCTGTCAGCTGCAGGTCACCTTTGACCCCACGGAGACAGGCGCACGCGCTGGCGCGCTGACGATATATTCCAATGTCGCCGGCGGACAGTTGTCGGTCTCGCTGTCTGGAACCGGTCTCGCGCCTGCTGACGTGGTCCTCACCCCGGGTTCTCTCGCCTTTGCCGCAACCGCGTTGGGCAGCACATCTGCCAGCCAGGGCCTGACCATCTCCAATATGGGCGGGGAACCGGTTGCGCTCACAGGCGAAGCGGTGAGCAGCGGATTTGTCATCACCGCCAACACCTGCGGCAGCTCTTTGCCTGCGAATACCGGGTGCACCGTCAGCATCGCCTTCGCGCCGACGGCTCCAGGAGCCATCTCCGGAGCGCTCACCGTGACGGATTCCCTCGGCACGCAGACCGCGCAGCTCTCCGGGACGGGCCAGTCTCCAGCGACCGACAACCTGTCGCCGCTGTCGCTGAGCTTTTCCCCGCAGCAGGTGGGAACCAGCAGCGCCGCGCAGAACATCACCCTCACGAACAATGGCGATCAGACGCTGACACAGATTGCCATCTCGGTTGCAGGAGATTTTACGGCGGTGAACGCGTGCGGATCTCTCCTGCAGGGGCACGCAAGCTGCACCATCGCCGTTGTGTATGCGCCCACCATGACCGGTCCGGAGGCCGGGACGCTCACGGTCACGGACGAATTGCGCAGCCAGATCGTCAGCCTGACCGGCACAGGCGTTGCGCCGCCCGGCGCTTCGGCGACTCCCCAGTCCATCGATTTTGGAGGCTATGCCGCGGGTGCCACGAGCAGCCCGCAAACGGTGACCGTCACGAACAGCGGCGGATACGCTCTGACCGGTCTCGCGGAAGCCATTACAGCGGGCTTCTCCATTGCGAACAATAACTGCCCCGCGACCCTTGACGTCGGCGCAATCTGTCAGATTGGGGTGGTCTTCTACGCGCCGTCGGTGGCGGGACAGGTGACGGGAACCCTGACCATTTCCGCCGCGAACCTGCCCAAAACTCTCACCGTCGCCCTCGCCGGAGCGGCAGAGGACTTCAGTATCGCCGTCAACGGATCATCCTCCGTCGTTGTCACCAGCGGCGAAACGGCGAGCTTTGCGCTGCAGCTCAGCGGGCTGGGAGGCACCTCCGGCATCGTCACGCTCTCCTGTACCGGCGCGCCGCAGAATGCCACCTGCTCCTTCGGTCTCGCGCAAAACGAAATGTGTCCGGCGGCAGGCGCTGCCACTGTCCCGATCAGCGGCGCAAATACTTCCACCGCGAACGTCTGTATCGCCACCGGCCTGGCGGCGGCGAGCACCTCCGCGCAGCGTGCAGCTCCGGAACAGCCCTGGGGGAGGGAC
>JASIAO010000058.1 GCA_030041955.1 Acidobacteriaceae bacterium
TGCTCACGCTTGAAACTCCCGTCCAGTTCGTGAAAGGGATCGGCCCGGCTATCGCCAGGATGTTGGCGGAAAAGGGCATAGTCACGGTCGAGGACTTGCTGCTGCACCTGCCGTTCCGGTACGAGGACCGGCTGAATCCGCGAGCGCTGAACGAACTGAAGCTGGGCGAGACGGCGAGCGTGATCGCCGAAGTGCGCTGCGCGGCCCTGCTGCGCACGAAGCGCATGCCAATCTTCGAGATGACCGTGGGCCAAGGCCTCACCTCCATGAAGTGCCTCTGGTTCCACGGAACCTACCTCGATGGCAAGTTCAAACCGGGCCAGATAGTGGCTCTCTTCGGGAAGGTGGAAGCATCGCGTTCAGGACGTGGATTCAAGATGATCCAGCCACAATTTGAAGTTTTGCCTGATAGAAGCGACGATGCCCTGGATCGCATTCTTGAGGTCGGGCGTATCACTCCTGTCTACGAATCCCTGGGCGGGAGCCGGCTCAGCTCGCGCTGGATCCGGCGGACGATCTGGAACACGCTGGAGGAGCTGAAAGGCGGTTTCCAGGAGACGCTGCCCGGTGCCCTGCCCGAGTCGATCCTGCGGCGCCTGGGCCTGCCGAGCCGCGAGGAGGCCTTGCGGACGGTGCATTTTCCACCCGCCGGAACATCGATGTCCCAATTGCAAACCTCGAACACTCAGGCACATAAGCGGCTAATCTTCGAGGAATTGTTTTACCTGGAGCTGGGGCTGGAAGTGAAGCGGCGGAAATTCCAGGAAAAAGCCGGCGTCGCCTTCGAAACAGGCGAAAAGGTTCGCGCCGCACTGCGGGAAGTGCTTCCTTTCCATCCCACGGCCGCGCAGAAGCGCTCTCTGGGCGAGATTGCGAGCGACATGCGGCGCGCCGTGCCCATGCGCCGTCTGCTGCAGGGCGATGTCGGCTCCGGAAAGACCATCGTGGCCCTGCAGGCGATGCTGATCGCCATCGAGAACGGGTGCCAGGCAGCACTGATGGCCCCTACCGAGATTTTGGCGACGCAACATTATTTATCGGCGCGCCGCATTCTGGAGCGGTCTTCACGACGCTACCGGATCACCCTGCTCACCGGCTCTCTGGACGACGACGTGAAGCGGCTGGCCCGGCGGCGCATTGCCCAGGGCGAGACGGACCTGGTGGTCGGCACGCACGCGCTGATCGAGGAGAAGGTGGAGTTCGCGAATCTCGGGCTGGTGGTGGTGGACGAGCAGCATCGCTTCGGCGTTCTACAGCGCTTCCGGTTGATGAAGAAGGATGGCGCCGAGCCGGATGTGTTGGTGATGACCGCAACGCCGATTCCGCGGACGCTGGCTCTCTCCCTCTACGGCGACCTCGATCTCAGCGTCCTCGACGAGCTCCCCCCAGGCCGAACGCCAATCAAGACCTCCCAGGTCTCCGACGACCGCTCCGCCGAGGTCTGGAGCTTTGTCCGCAAGCAGGTCAGCAAGGGGCACCAGGCGTACGTCGTTTATCCCGTGATCGAAGGGCCGAAGGACGATCAGCCCGAGCTCGATTTCGCGCTCCCCGAGGAGGTTGAGGAGCCGAGGCCCGAGAAGAAATCCGCGAAGAAGGCGAAAAAGGAGACGCTGTTCGAGAAGCCCTCGCTAAAACTCCCGCTGAAATCGGCCACCGAGATGCACGAGCGGCTGCGCGCGCAGGAACTGGCGGGATTGCGCGTGGGTTTGCTCCATGGGCGGCTGGATGCTGACGAGAAGGAAGTCGTGATGCGCCGATTCCAGCGCGGCGAGATCGATGTCCTAATCGCGACAACGGTCATTGAGGTGGGCGTGGACGTTCCCAACGCGACAGTGATGGTGATCGAGCATGCCGAGCGCTTCGGCCTGGCGCAGTTGCATCAGCTCCGCGGACGCGTGGGGCGCGGCGGCGCCAGTTCTTCGTGCATTCTGATCACAGGCGGGAAGCTCACTCCCCATGCCGAGGAACGGCTGGCGGCGATGGTGCGGACTCAGGACGGCTTCGAGCTGGCCGAGCTGGACCTGGAGCTGCGCGGCCCGGGCGAATTCTTCGGCACACGCCAAACCGGACTTCCCCGCTTCCGCATAGCGAATCTGGTGCGGGATCGCGCCCTGCTGGAATTAGCGAAGACCGAGGCTTCCCGCTTCTTCCAAAAGGCCAATGAGGAAGCGACGCAGGAAGAAAAGTTGCTCATCTGGGCGCGGCTGAAGGGACCGCTGCAACGGCGCTACGGGTTGGCAGAGGCCGGTTAAGAGGCAGACGATGCCCAGGTTAGGACTCGGGCCCGCTCAGGAAGAAAAAGGGCGGAAGCGATGATTCGCTCCCGCCCTCTTCCCTGCTCCTTACTGAATGGTGACATTAATGGTGTACGGCAGCGACATCTGGTTGCCATTGCCGTAAACCGTCTCGTTGGTCCCCGGTTCCGCCGGATTGGGAACCGAGATGCTGCCCGTTTCCTTGGCGGTGACGGTGACCGCATAGGTACCGGCCGGGGTTGCTGTAGCCGAAGTGGTGGGGCCCAGGTTGGTCGTGCCGCATGCCGTGATCCCCGCGATTCCTCCGCCGCAGGCCAGGAGGCAAGCCAGCATCAGCAACCCGCCCCAGCGCTGCGCCCTTCTGCGGAAGGTGAGACCGAGCAGGCCCAACCCGAACATGGCTGCGAAGGCGATACTACTGCCCGGATCGCGGCGCAGGCTGCTGACGGCTCCAGTGGGAATATTCGTCGTGATGGTCATTGTTACCGTGCCCGGTCCAACGCAGCCATCGGCGGCCGTGCAGGCCGATCCTGATGCAAGGTTGGTCCCCGGAGCCGGTCCTACGTTGACGGCGCAGTAGCTGGCCGTCGAGCCCGGTGCACATGCCACGCCCGCCGCATTGGGATCGGAAGAACTGGGCGCGGAATACGCGAAGCTGCAGGATGCATACGCGGGCAGGCCGCTGCACTGCAGATCCAGCGGCAACCCGTAATTGTTCAGCGCGTCGGTGCGTCCTACATATCCGTATCCCAGAACGGATGTCAGGGTCAGCGTCGCCGACGCCGAAGAGCCAGGAGACATGCTCAGCGAAGTCGGGCTGGAGCTGATCTGCACCACCGGGTTGCGCAGAGCCCAGAAGCTGACCGGAGTGCCGCTCACGGTTGTGTAGTTGGGATTGACGTCGCCTTCCGCGTCGGTTGAGCTGTAAACCGGCGTAATAGTGTAGAAGCTCATCAGGTCTGGAATTTCCGTATTGGTGGTGTTGACGGTCATGCACCCGGTTGCGAGCGGCGCTGTGCCATTTGTGCTGGAAACGTCGACGATCGAGGCGCTGCCGGAGCCATTACCGCAGACCGAGGTGCTTGCGGAAACGTTGTAGCTGACGCTTCCGCAGTTCTCCCTCACCAGTGTCTGCACCGGAGGATTCCCGCTGGTGGTGTAGACCGGCACGCAGGCCAGAGGCGAACCGTCGGCTGCCGTCACGGTAACCGGGTATGAGTAGAGCCAGGTGTTGTCTGAGCCATCGTATACGGCGTCAGCGCCGGTTTCGGTCGCCAGCACCAGGTAGCCCGTTCCGTTGCCCAGCGAAGACTGATACGACTGAGGCATCTGGAAAAGCTCCAGCGTGGGGATACTGGTCGGCTGAGTGATCGTCACCGGCCCTGCTCCCGTCGTCACCGTGGTGGAGGTGTTGGAGCCCAGATAATTCCTGTCTCCGCTATACGAAGCGACGAAGGTATAGCTCCCCACCGTGAGATTCTGCGGATCGAACTGGGCCACGCCGCCCGAAAGCGGAGCGGTGGTGGTGAACGGCGTAATGCTGTTACCGCTCACCGTGAGGGTTACTTCGCCGGTCGGCATCGTTCCCTTACCGGATGCCGGGGTCACCGTCACATTCACCGGAGCTCCGTCGACCGTGGCTGTCCCTGCCATGGAGATCGCGCTCGTCGACTGCGCGAGGGTCGCGCCCACCCCGGTGCCGCTCACCCCTATCGGAGCGTTTGCCACGTTGCCCTGCACCAGGACCTCACCCGTGAGAGTACCCTCGTCGCCGGGTCCGGGGCTGAACGTGATGGTTGCCGTGCAGTTGCTGCCTGCCGCCACCGGGCCGGCTGTGCAGGTATTGGCAGTTGCGCTGTAGTCCGGCGTACTCGAAAATTCCGAGACGGTGAGCGCCGTGTTGCCGAAATTCTGAATTGTGAACGTTTGCGACGCCGTGGAAGTCGTGGTGGCCAGCGTTCCGAAATTGTATGAAGCGTTGACCCCGGTGACGTTCACATCGAGTGCCGTCGCGTCTGCAATGTAGACGTTGCCGGCAGCGTCGAGAGCGACTGAAGCCGGCGCAGTCACGGTGCTGGCAACTGTCGTCTCATCAGCGGCTGTCAGTGCCCCGCTGATACTGGGAATCCGAATGGTGCCGCCCGTTTCGGTGACATAGACCGAACCGGAGGGATCCACGGCCATCCCGTTCGCGCCGCTGAGCGTCACGCCTGTAACCGCTGACGGAGTTCCATGGGGAGCAATTTCGTAGAGATTGGTCCCATCGGCCACGTAGAGATTACCGCTCTCGTCCACCGCCAGCGCGGAGGGCACATTGAAACCGCCGATGTCGTTCTCCGTAGCAGCCAGCAGCCCTGTCGATCCCCCGAAATTCGCCAGCTCAACCACGCGGTGGTTGTCAGGGTCGGAGATAAACAGGTGATCCCAGCCATCGACCGCCAGTTTGAGATTGGTGCCCAGCCCGGTCTTCAGCGTCACCTGGCCGGCCGCGTTCAGCCCGTTGCTGCCTTCAGGAACCTCATAGACCGCGCCATTGCCGCTGTCAGCGATAAAGACATTGCCCGCGCCATCCACGGCCACCCCGGTCGGCTGGGTCAGTCCAGTGCCAATCGT
>JASIAO010000503.1 GCA_030041955.1 Acidobacteriaceae bacterium
GTCGCGGGTGATGTGAATTAATCCCGTGTCGCTGCCGGCCCAAATCAGGCTGGCATCGAGCGGGGAAGGCGCGATCGAGTAAACCACACCGTAGCCGCGCGCGATGGCGTCCTGGACTGTGGGGGCGCCCGGTTTTTTTCCCGCGCTCGGTTGCGCGCCGGTGAGATCAGGACTGATTGTCTGCCAATGCAGACCGCCGTCAGTGGTTTTCATGACGAATTGCGTGCCGAGGTAGAGGCTGCTTTTGTCGGCGGGAGAGAAAACGAGAACTGGCGTCCAGGGATCGCGGTACTTCCGTTGGGCGATGTCGACCCCGAATGTAGGAAGTGGCCACGGTGTGATGTCTTGACTGAACGAGGTGCGAAGATCGAAGCGCGAAACGCTGCCGTAGGTTCCACTGAAATAGAGGATGTTGGGATCTTTGGGGTCGGGGGCGATGTACCCGCTTTCGCTGCCGTCGGCCGGAGCCCAGTCGCGCGGAGTGATCTGGCCATGATCGGTGCGGCTGAGGACGGAGGCGCTGCCCGAATCCTGCTGCGCGCCGTAAACGGTGTAGGGGAACTTGTTGTCGGTGACGACGTGATACAGCTGCGCCGTGGGCTGGTTGTACCAGGTGCTCCAGGTCGCGCCGCGATCAACGCTTATGGTGGTGCCCTGATCGGTCGCGAGGATCATGCGAGCGGAATTTCTAGGATCGATCCAGAGCTGGTGATAGTCGTCGCCACCGGGCGCGCCCCGGACGATGGAGACCGTCTGCCCGCCATCTTCCGAGCGATAGAGCGCGACGTTGGGGACGTAGAAGACGTCGGGATTCTGCGGATCGACGGTGATGTTGCCGAAATACCAGGCGCGGCTGGTGAGGCGACCGTCGGAATTCTTGACAGACCAAGTGTCGCCGCCATCGTCGGAGCGGTACAGGCCGGATTTCTTGCCATCGTCGATCAGCGCATAAACGCGCCTGCCGTCGGAGGAGACGGCGATGGCGGGGCGTCCCCAATCGCCCTCGGGAAGACCGGAGCCGTTGAGGAGCGTCCAGGAATTGCCGCCATCCCGAGAGCGGAAGATCGCGCTGCCGGGAGCGGTGTCGATCGGGGCGTAGGTGCTCCACGGCGGACGATGCGTGCGCCAGGTCGCGGCAAAGAGAATGTTCGTATGATCGGCCGCGACGGCAAGATCTGCGATGCCGGTTTCAAGGCCTTGGTCGAGCACTTTCGTCCAGTGCGCGCCAGCGTCGGCGGATTTGAAGACGCCGCGCTGTTGGTTTGGGCCATAGGCGTGACCGAGGGCGCCGACATAAACGATATCGGCATTCTGCGGATCGATGACGATGCGGCTGATCTGGCGAGTGTCCTGCAGGCCGATGTTTTGCCAGGTCTCGCCGGCGTCGGTGGAGCGGTAGACGCCATTGCCGGAGGCGAGATCGGAGCGGATATCGGATTCTCCGGTGCCGACGTAGATAATTTTCGGATCGGAAGGCGCGACGGCAATGGCTCCGATGGAGGCGACCGGTTCATGGTCGAAGATGGGCAACCAAGTCACGCCGGCGTTGGTGGTTTTCCAGATGCCGCCATCGACTGCGCCGAAATAGAAAATGTTGGGATCGCCAACAACGCCGGTGGCGGCGACAGCGCGTCCGCCGCGAAAGGGACCGATCAGGCGCCATTTCAGGCCGCTGAAAAGGTCAGGCGAAACCGATTGGGCCGCGAGGGGCGTGAGAGAGACGCAAAGAAAAATTAGAAGCGGTGAAGTGAGAACGCGAACGTAGTTCCGGTTCATTGGGGTCTGGATATTGTAGCGAATGAATCGCAAGCCGGAAGAGGATTCGACGGCCGGTCGAAAATCCGAAACGCTGGGGAGAGAGTCAAATCCCCAAACAACGGCGAACAGGAGTGGGGCAGGCGCGTGTAAAGTGCTTGAGATCAGATGGGGGGTTGCGTTCCGGGGAGAGCGGGGCGTTGCGCTTGCACGGCATCGTCAGCGGTCGAAATCTTCGTCCATTTGCGGTAGACATTGGCGACGGCGAGGGTCCAGAAGGGAACGAGATCGGCGCCGGGGATGAGTTCGGCGGCGAAGGCGGGGAGAAATTCCCAATGCCATCCGAGCAGGCGAACCAGAATGATGGCGACCGCTACATCGAGGACGTCGTCGGCAGGCGAGAGCGCGCCTTCGGCGAAGAGCGGGAAGACGAAAAGTTGCAGTGCGTCGGCGGCCATGGCGAGAACCATTCCGGCGCGAAAACGCGAGCGAGGTGAAAGCGCACTCAGTTCGTCAGACATAACATGATCAGTGATGATTATCGCACCGCGCGCGCCTGTCAGGGATTGCAGCAGCGCTGAGAGTGCCTTGGTTCAGCATACGCCTGGCGGCGGGCTTCTTCGCATCAAAATCCGACCCAGTCGCACAAAACGCGACCAGGGTGCAGCGATTTTTCACAAGTTGACAGGTGACTGGGTTGCTGTGCGCGTGCCCGCCTAAGGCCGGCACCCGACTGCCGAAACCTGTAGAATCGCGGGGTGGGGATCAGGCAGCCCATCTAAAAGCAATTACCTGTTCAATCACTTCATTGCGAGGATAGCTATGCGTGCAAGTGGCAGCAAAATTTCCGTCGCAGTTTCCTTCTCTATTTTGTTTTCGGTGGCGGCCTTGTTTGCGATCGACAAAAATTTTCACGATGCGCCAGATTCGTCGAAGGAGCTGAAAAATCCCTACACGGGCCAAGTTTCCGCCGTGCAGGCAGGCAAGACGCTGTATGCACGAAATTGTCTGG
>JASIAO010000059.1 GCA_030041955.1 Acidobacteriaceae bacterium
TGGGACGATCAATGCCTCGGCGACAACCAAAACCTCGCGCGCATCCTCGGCGCAAAAGGCATTCCCCACCATCTCTTCATCTGGGATTCCTGGAATAGTCACGACTGGCCGACCTGGGCCCGCATGATGAATGAATATCTCTGAAAGGCCAGTCGTGCGGGTGAGCGCGAAGTGAGCGCTGGCCCGCGCGAGCTAAGCGCGAGGGCGATAGCGCAGCGTTAGCCCTCGTGTCCGACCTGGCCGACCTGGGCTCGCATGATGAACGAGTATCTCTGAAAGGCCAGTCGTGTGGGTGAGCGCGAAGCGAGCGCTGGCCCGCGCGAGCTAAGCGCGAGGGCGATAGCGCAGCGTTAGCCCTCCTGTCCGGCCTGGCCAACCTGGGCGCGCATGATGAACGAGTATCTCTGAGGCTGCTCGGGAACCTTTCCAACCTTTCTGCGTCTATATCCCAAAGCGCAGACGTAATATCTTCAGGGGGTTCCGCGTGCTCGTGAACCGGCATGTTCCCGTGTTCCTGTTCCTGCTGTCTTGTTCCCTCGTCGCGCAAAATCCAGCCGCCCGGCCCCATCCAACGCCTCGGCCCGAAACCGCAGTCGCTAACCAGGCCAGCACCCAGCTTCCTGTCCGCCGCGTGGTTCTCTACAAAAACGGCGTCGGATATTTCGAGCACACCGGGCGCGTCACCGGCGATCAGCCGGTCACCATCGACTTCACCTCTTCCCAACTCGACGATGTCCTGCAATCGCTCACCGCGCTCGATCTCGGCGGCGGCCGCATCACCAGCGTCGACTACAACTCCGCTACCCCGCTCGATCAGCAGTTGAAGAACATTCCCCTGGGGCTCGACGAGAAGCCCACCACCATCGAGTTGTACGCCGCGTTGCGCGGCGCCCGTGTCGAAGTCAGCGGCGGCGGCGAAGCTCCCGTCACAGGTCGTATCGTGCACTACGAAATTCGCACCTCGCAAACGGAAGCCGGCAAAGCGGAGAACAAGCAGCGCGTTCTCACCATCGTCACCGATACCGGCGACATCCGCTCCCTCTCCATCACGCCCGCCGTCAGCGTCCATGTCCTTGATGGCGATCTCCGCCGCGACCTCGACGACTATCTCGCCCTGCTCGCCTCCACGCAGAGCCGCCAGGTCCGTCACGTCACCCTCGAAGCCCAGGGCACCGGGACGCGCGAGATTCGCGTCAGCTACATCAGCGAAGTCCCGGTGTGGAAGAGCACCTACCGCATCGTCTTCCCGCAAAATTCTGCCGGCGCCGCCGCACCAGGCGCCGAGCAGACAGCAATCCTCCAGGGATGGGCCGTGGTAGACAACACCGGCGGCTCGGACTGGGACAACGTGCAGCTCTCTCTCGTCGCCGGCGCCCCTCAGAGCTTCATCGAGCCCCTCTCGCAGCCGATCTACACCCAGCGTCCGGTTGTCCCGGTGCCGGAAGCTGCGAATGTCGCGCCGACAATCCCCGAAGAAGCGCTCGAAAAGAACAGCCCGGTTGCCGCAGCAACACAATCCGTCACCGTGCAGGCCGTGTCACCCCCTCCATCCTTACAACCGCGGCTTGCCGAACACGGCGTGGGCCGCGGCTACGGCGGCGGCGTTATGGGCGGTGTTCTGGGAAGCCTCCGGCCGGGTCCGGCTCGTCTCGTCCAGGACGAATCCGGCGCCACCACCTCCACTGGCTTCGACGACTTCTTCGAGTACACCCTCGCCCAGCCCGTCACTATCCACAGGAATGAATCCGCGCTCGTGCCCTTCCTGCAAGCCAACGTCCAGGCAGCGCAGGTGACCCTCTGGAGCGCCCAAGATCCCGTGCCGCTGCGCGCGCTCTGGCTCACAAACTCGGGCAAGGAAACCCTCGACCGCGGCAGCTTCAGCGTCTTCGAAAATGGCGAATTCGCTGGCGAAGGCCTCACTGACCCCATCCACGCAGGCGAAAAGCGCCTGCTCTCCTACGCCGTGGATCAGGCCGTCCAGGTCCACACCGAGAGCAACCTCTTCTCCACCCACCTCCACCATCTCACCGTGCACGACGGCTATCTCACCGAGCGCACTGAAGAGATTCGCGAAGTCACCTACGTCGTCCACAACGCCGCAACCGAGCCCCGCGACGTCATCGTCGAACACCCTGTCGAAGACGGCTGGACGCTCAACTCCGATCCCTCCCCGGTCGAAACTACTGCCTCCTGGTACCGCTTCAACGTCGTCACGCCTCACGGCGAGACCGTCCGCCTGCATGTAGGCGAGGTCCATCCCGAGCGGACGACCTGGCGGCTCACGGGGATTGGCGACGATCAGCTCAGCATCATCCTCAATGGTTCCGGCGACCGCGCGGCCATTGAAAAAGCGCTCGCCCCGGTGTTGTCGGCCCGCGCGAAAGTTCACGATCTGGATTCCCAAATCGCCGAGAAACAGGAATCCATCGACAACGTCGAGGCCGACTCGACGCGACTACACAACAATCTGCAGGGGCTGAAGGACAGCTCCGAGGAGCGCGCCCTGGCGCAGCGCTACGCCGGCGAAATGAACGCCGACGAGGATCAGCTCCAGTCTCTCCGCAAAGATATGGCCGACCTGCAGCAGCAGCGCACCGCCGCGCAGCAGGCGCTAAACGAGGCCATCCGCAATCTCGATCTGGACGAAGACGTGTAGAAGAGGGGTCAGTTGTCAGGAGTCAGCGATGATCCTTGAACGCTGATTGGCGCGCTTCTGTTGTTCACTGATCGCTGGTCACTGGTCGCTGCCTTTAAGGCGCTTCGATCAGTTCCATCTTCCCGTCGCGCTTCCGATGCAGCACGCACACGGTTCCCGCAGGATTACGGAAAACAAACACATCGCGGTCGCGGAACTCAGCTTCCTTCACCGCTTCCTCAATGGTCATCGGCCGCATCGCCACCGAGTCAGCCGACCGCACCACATGCGGCTCCGAAATCGGAGGTTTCGCCGGGAAAGTGTGCACCGTAACTGGCAATACAGCCCTGGCCGAGCGCTTCCCATTGTTTTTCGCGGCCGTCAGCGTAGCCGCGACTTCGCCATCGCCGCCCTCCTCGTGCGTTCGAACCGCTTTGCGCGCGCGGACCGGCATGACCTCGTGCGGAATTTTCTCCTCTTTGGGCTGGCGCTTGATCGCGGCAATGCGCTTGCGGCTCCGGATGGCCTGTGTCTCTGCCCTGTTCAGCGCTTCCCGCAGCGCCGTCTCCATGTTGTTCGATTCGGCAAAGCCCACAATCTTCCCCGCCCGCATCTTTACCGTCACGTCGGCGGTTTTGCGGTACTTTTCTGATGTCAGCACGATGTGCGCGCCCACCACTTTGGGCAGCACTTTGACAATGCGCTCGATTCCCTCATCGCCCAGCCGGCGCAGCGCCGGGGTGATGTTCACCTGCCTTCCTGTGTACTCAGCCTGCATGGGAAAGCTCCTTTCCTGAGGAGAGGTTTAGCCGCGGACGCGCCGCTGGTGCGTGCTCGGGATGCGCAGATCCTCGCGGTATTTTGCCACCGTGCGCCGGGTCACGTCGATGCCCTGCCCCTGCAGCAGCGTGGCAATCTGATCGTCGGTAAGTGGCTTGCGCGGGTCTTCGTCTTCGATCAGCTTTTTCACCTTGCGCTTCAGCAGCATCAGCGGCGTCCCCGCGCCTTCCGGTCCGTTCACTCCTTCGCTGAAGAAGAAGCGCAGCTCGTAGACGCCCTGCGGTGTGTGCACGTACTTGCTCGAAACCGCGCGGCTCACCGTCGAGGGATGGACGCCGATCTCCTCGGCGACCTCCTTGATCATCATCGGCTTCAGCGCGTCCACGCCTTTCTCGAGGAATTCGCTCTGCCGCCGCACAATCGATTCGCACGTCTTCAGGATCGTGTTCTTTCGCTGCTCGATGTTCCGCATCAGTTGCAGCGCCGAACGGTACCGCTCCTTGATGTAATCCTTGACGTCCTTTTCCGCGCCGTCCTGGGTCAGCAGCCGCCGGTATCCCTGGTTCAGCCGCAGCGTGGGCAGGTCCTCTTCGTTCATCGCCACCACCCACTCGTCGCCGCGCTTCACAAACGCGACGTCCGGCTCGATCAGCCGCGCTTCGCTGCGGTTATAGCGCTGTCCCGGCCGCGGATCGAGCGTGCGGATGAAATCGATCGCCCGCTGCGTGTCCTCCACTGATTTCCCCACCGCCTTCGAAAGCTCCCGCGGATCGCGCTTCTGCAAGAGCAGCATGTGGACGTCGATAATCTTCGTGGCAATCTCGAAAATCTCGAGCCTCGCAGCTTCCTCGCTCGCCGGGCCCTCCGCCTTCGCGGCATGTCCGTTCGTCCCTGCCGCGTGGGGCGTCGCTTCGCTCGTGTGCGCCGGCTCCGGCGCAGCGTGCGTCCCGTTTTCCGCGTGGGTGCCATTCGCCCGGCGCCCGCTCCCGGTCCTCTGAAAGATCAGGTCGAATTCCTTGCGCTGCGCCTCCACCTGCGCCAGCAGGCATTCCCGCAGGTCGCGCGTGCCCACGCCGATCGGATCGAGCTGTCGCACCACGTCGAGCGCTGCCGCCAGATGCGCGCGGGCCCGGTCGGCCATCACCGGCGGCAGCTCCGCCACGCGCATGTGCGCATCTTTCTGCGCCGCGCCGTCCGGCTCCAGTTGCTCGTGGAGATATCCCGCCAGCAGCTCCTCATCAGTCGCGGTCAGGTAGCCGTCTTCGTTCAGGTTCCCGATGATGTATTCCGCGGCCTCCCGCACGGCCGGTGATAAATTCAGTGCGCCCAGCTGCCAAAAGAGGTGATCGGTCAGCGTCGCCGGCGCCGACAGAAAATTCTCGATCGACGGCTTCTCGATCTCCTCGTAATTGTTGGGCGACCGGAAGCCAGGATCCAGATAGTCCTGGAAGTAGCTCCCGAAATCGATCTCGTCGAACGGATCTTTCTCCTTGGTTTCACCCTCGGTCGCGGGCTGCGTTTCCGGCGGACGGTCGCGATTCTCTTCCTCGCGTGCCACGTCGTCGAGCAGCGGAACGTTCTCTTCCATCTCCTCGAGAACCGGATTCTCCGCAATCTCCGCCTGGATCATCTCCTTTAGCTCGAGCTTGTTCAGCGCCAGCACGCTGACCATCTGCATCAGGCCGGGCGTCAGGATCTGCCGCTGCGCGACCTTCAGGCTTAGTTTGGGCTGGAGGAGTGTCATAAACCTCAAATCAGGGGCTCCGTAGCCCTCTCGTGCCTCAAAGTGTACATCCGTCGGCTTACCCCTGCGCTGTGCTTTTCCGGCTCGTTGCCGTATCGTGAAGGTTTCAATGGACTTGCCTTAACCGAGCGAAAAGCTCTCTCCCAGATACACTCGCCGCACCTCGGGGTCGCTGCCCAGTTCCTCCGGCGTGCCGTGGCGGAAGATTTGTCCGTCGTTGATGATGTACGCCCGATCCGTCACCGACAGCGTCTCGCGGACATTATGGTCCGTAATCAGCACCCCGATACCGCTGGCTTTCAGATCGAAAATAATTTCCTGCAGATCCAGTACCGCAATGGGATCGATTCCCGAAAACGGCTCGTCCAGCAGGATGAACGACGGCTGAATGCACAGGCTCCGCGCAATCTCCACCCGCCGCCGCTCGCCGCCGGACAGCGCGTACCCGCGCGTCTTGCGAATATGCCCCAGATTCAGTTGCTCGATCAGCTTTTCCGTTCGCGACCGCCGCATTTCCGGCGTGATCGGCTGCACTTCCAGCACCGCCAGGATGTTCTCCTCTACCGTCAGCTTGCGGAAAACCGACGGCTCCTGGGGCAGATAGCTGATGCCATATTGCCGCGCCCGCAGGTACATGGGCACATTCGAAATATCCTGTCCGTCCGAGAGAACCCGGCCACTGTCCGGCTGGATCAGCCCCACAATTATGTAAAAACTGGTAGTTTTTCCAGCGCCATTCGGCCCTAACAGACCGACCACTTCCCCCTCAGCCACCTGCACGCTCACGCCACGAACGACTTGGCGGCCCTTGTACGATTTACAGATCTCGTCGGTAGACAACTTGCGCATGCGGCTGATTCCAGCTTATAGGGCCGAGCGTCCCCGTGCAAAAACTACCCGAAAAAGCGAGCCTCTATCCCCAGGTCCCCTATTTCGGAGCGCGCGTATGCGTTACGGCACTCGATTTTCCCCCGCTCACCACGATCCGGTCGTCCTGGCTGTTGAAGGTCAGCATCGCACCCGTCGTCGTCCCATGCGCGCGATCCCAAAGCGTCGGCAGCGCTTCCGGCGTGCCGGTCAGCACGTAGACTCCGTTATCCGCCGTGTAAACCAGCTTCTCGCCCTCGCCGCGACGCCCCGGCTGCGTGATCACCACGTGTCCCGTGGCCACCACATGGTCGATCTGCGAATTCTGCTGCTCAGGATGCGTCGCGCTCGGTGCAGCCGCTCCCGCTGCCTTCAGATAGACCAGCGCATCGTCCGCGTGGATCGTTTCTCCTGCCTCCTCGGCTGTGACGTCTCCATGGAAATCCGCCTGGCGAGCTTTATCCGAGTAGACCAGCGTCTGGCTGTGCACTCGCACCAGCGTCTGCTGATGCTTTGCCCCCATCGCTGAAGTAAAGTTCGCATCCACCAGCGGCCGCGTCGCCGCCGCCGGTGCAGTCGGCCTCTCGCTCCACGCCTTCAGCGCATTCTGGCTCCGGTCGATCTCAATCACCGGAGCCAACAGCGAATTCGTGTCCTGCCACATCCGCGCTGGCTCCTCATCCGTCCCGTAGAAGTAGCTCACGTTCGTCGCGTGATGCATCTCTGCTCGCTCCGCAATGATGTGAACAGGCCCGTTGCCGCCCATCGTCGGCGCCGCCTCCGTCTTACTTTCCCCCTCCGTCGACTTCGGTGGCTCCGTGTACGTGGCCTTCACATCGCCCTCCGCCGCGGCGTCCTGCGTGTCGCGGTGGTAGTCGATCTTCGCAGCAGACAGCTGCATCGTTGTCCCGTCGCTGATACGCGGCTTGCCGGTCAGGTGCAGCACCTGGTCCGCCGCGTGATACTCTGCGTGCTCCGCCCACCCCGTCATCGTCGCTGCCTGCGTCGTCTCGCCCGGCTTGCGCGCCGGAGTCTCCGTCAGCACCACGTTGCCGTCCTGCACCGCGCTTTCAAGCACCGTCTGCATCTTCGGCCCTGCGCCAGGACGCTGCGCTTTAGTTCCGAGGCTCGGCGCAACGCAGGGCCGCTCGTCTGTCGCCTCCGTTTTGCCCGCCGCGGTCGCCTCCTTCAAAGAGGCAACCTGCTGCATAAACGTCGCGTGCAGCATTTGCCCCCGGCTCGTATCGTGCGCGCCGTCGCTGGATGCCTGCACGATCTGCGTGTTGCCGTTCCCATCGAGCTGCTGCAGGACGTTGTCTCCAGTCAGCGTAGCCACAAGATGATCTCCGCTGATGCGCGTCATCTGCGACGGCCGGCGCGTCGGCAACTGCTGCATCGTGACCACCGGATCGCCCTCCGCCGTTGCTTTGCGGGCTTCCACCGGCTGCCCAGGCTCGGTTCGTGCAAAATCCACATCCACCCGCTTCGCTGCCAGATGTTTTTCCGCGCGCCCGCATGGATCGCCCGCCATCCCCACGGCCAGTTCCGCAAATTGCACGGCATGCCGAAACTCGGCGTGCTGCAATTGCGTCTGCATCGAGCCCCTGGCCGTCTTAAAGCTCACAAAATCGAGTGTCGCCTCCTGCGCGGAGCCGTTCATCGTATCGCCGCCACGCGCCGAGGCAAATTGCACCCCGCCGCCCATCACCGCCTGCGTCGGCTGGCTCTTCGC
>JASIAO010000504.1 GCA_030041955.1 Acidobacteriaceae bacterium
GCTCGAAGGGCTGAACTCCCACAGGTCGTTAAGGTCGTACTCCGATGCGGCCGGGCCTCCTGTCGAGTCATAGCCGAGGCCGCCGAAGAGCCAGAGATTGCCGCTGCTGTCAGCCATGGAAACGGCATCGTAGCGCGCGCCGGGAACGTTTCCGCTGGCGCCTGTTCCCTCGGTGCCGTAAACTCCGGGAGCGTTGAGGTTGCTGCTCCCACTCACCCACGTCCATTGTTTGTTGGAAGGCGTGAACTCCCACAGGTCATTGAAGCTGCCCAGGTTTCCGTTTGAGTCGTAGCCTGTGCCCCCGAACAGCCAAAGGTTCCCGCTGCGATCGCTCCAGGAAACGGCGCCCCATCTGGCTCCAGGAACATTGGCCGCCGCCCCCACTCCCTGCGTGCCATACACTCCCGTCGCATTCGCCACATTACTTCCGCTCACCCAGGTCCATTCTTTCGTCGACGGACTGTACTCCCATAGATCGTTCAGCATGCCGGAGCTTCCGTTCGAATCGAAGCCGCTGCCGCCGAACAGCCAGAGATTCCCGCTCGTATCGATCCAGGATACGGCGTTTGCTCGTCCCCCAGGGACGTTCGAGGACGCAGCCGTGCCTTCCGTTCCGTAGATTCCCAACTGATTGCCGGGCGTTGTGCTGCTGCCGCTGACCCAGGTCCATTCCTTCGATCCAGGGTTGTACTCCCACAGATCGTTACGCGGTCCCAGCGTCCCAAGGGGATCGACCTGGCCGCCGCCGAAGAGCCAGAAATTGCCGCTGCTGTCGGTCCAGGACACCGCCCCCGACCGTCCCCCAGGAATGTTCGAGGTGGATCCGACACCCTCCGTTCCGTACACGCCCGACGACGCGCCCGCTCGCAGATTGCTGCCGCCGGCCCACGTCCATTCATTGGCGTTCGCTGGCGGAGTCGTTCCACCGCCGCCATTTCCACCCGTGGAAGTACTGTTGCCCCCTCCGCAACCGATGCACAGTATAAGGAGGTAAACCGCGAACAACGCCTGTGCTACCAGCGTGCAGTCAGGATATTGCCTGCGTGAATCCATCGATCCCACCTCGCGACGCCTTTTCAGGCGGCCGATTCTATCAGACGTGCAAGCGGTGGAATCGTGGGTCGTTACGGAGAAAAAATATTTACTCCTCCGTATCGATCTGCGCCCTCTGCAGCTTATCCGAGTAATCCACATACACCGATTTCCACGTGGTGAAGAACTCCAGCGCGCCGATCCCGCCTTCGCGATGCCCGTTGCCCGTCTGCTTCACGCCGCCAAACGGCAGATGCACCTCCGCCCCGATCGTGGGCGCGTTCACATACGTGATCCCCGCTTCCAGATCGCGCACTGCGCGGAAGGCCTGGTTCACGTCGCGCGTGTAAATCGCCGTCGACAGTCCGAACGGAATTCCGTTGGCGATCTCGATGGCCTCGTCGAAGTCCGCGCACTCCAGCACGCTCACCACCGGCCCGAACACCTCCTCCTGCGCGATCCGCATGCCCGGCTTCACCCCGCCGACCACCGTGGCTTCGAAAAAGTGCCCATTGGCGTAAGCGCCATCCCTCAGCGCGTGCCCGCCGGTCAGGATTTTGGCCCCCTCGTTTTTCGCGATCTCGCAATACTTTGCCGACGTTTCGATCTGCGAGTGGTTCACCTGCGGCCCCATCTGCACGGATTCGTCCAATCCATCCCCAACCTTCAGCGCCTTGGCCCGCGCCACCAGCTTTTCCGTGAATTCTTTTGCCACCGCGCGGTGTACGATGATGCGGCTGGTCGCGGTGCAGCGCTGCCCGGTGGTCCCGAACGAGCCCCACAATGCGCCGTCCAGCGCCAGGTCCAGGTTCGCGTCTTCCATCACGATCATCGCGTTCTTGCCGCCCATTTCCAGCGAGCATGGCTTGTAATGCCCGGCAGCCGACATCCCGACCTGGCGTCCCACCTCCGACGATCCGGTGAATGAAATCGCGGCCACGCCCGCGTGCTCCACTAACGGCGCGCCCACCTGCGAGCCGGATCCGGTCACGATGTTCACCACGCCCGCGGGCAGCCCCGCATCCACCAGCGCCTGCACCAGGTTGAAGGTCGAAAGCGGCGTGTCCTGCGCCGGCTTAATCACGCACGTGTTCCCGCAGATCAGCGCCGCCAGCAGTTTCCACGAGGGGATGGCCATGGGGAAGTTCCACGGCGTAATCATTCCGCAAACGCCCACCGGCATCCGGACGCACATGGCAAACTTGTTGCGCAGTTCCGACGGCGTGGTGTGCCCAAACAGGCGCCGGCCTTCCCCGGCCATATAGAACGCGCAGTCGATCGCTTCCTGCACATCGCCCCGTGTCTCCGCCAGCACCTTGCCCATTTCGCGGGTCATGTCGCGGGCGTACTGCTCCTTGCGGTCGCGCAGGACCTGCCCCGTCCGGTTCAGGATCTCGCCGCGCTGCGGCGCAGGCGTCAGCCGCCAGGTCTTAAAGGCCTCAGCCGCCGCGGCCACGGCGTCGTTGACGTCCTCAGGGCCGGAAGCCTGAAATTCGCCGACGATGTCGTCCTTGCGGGCGGGATTGACGTTGAGGAAGGTCTTGCCGGTGCGCGCGGTTACCCACCGGCCACCGATCAGATTCTTGAAGAGCTGTGCTGACACGTGGGATATCTCCTCGGGAACAAACACCCCAGAATACCCTGAACCGTCGGTAGTCACCCAATGGTGCCTCCCGCGCTCGGGAGAAAGACGTGCCGCGACGCTCTCCAGGCCTTACAATAGGAGCCAGTTCCTCTCGGATTTGTAGCTTTACTCCATGTCATCGAATGGTTTTCAGCCGCGCTCGTCACGATCGCACGGATTGCGGTCGTTGTTTAGTGTCTTCTCTAACGATCTCGCCATCGATTTGGGCACCGCCAACACCCTCGTCTTCGCGGCGAATAAAGGGATTGTTGTCAACGAGCCCTCCATCGTCGCCATCAACAAGAACACTGGCGAAGTGGAAGCCGTGGGCAAGGAAGCCAAGGAGATGCTTGGCCGCACACCCGGCAACATCGTGGCCATCAAGCCCATGAAAGACGGCGTCATCGCGGACTTCAAAGTCACCGAGAAGATGCTGAACTACTTCATCCAGAAGGCGCACAACCGCAAGATGCTCGTCCATCCGCGCATCGTCATCGGCGTCCCTTCTGAGATCACCCAGGTGGAAAAGCGCGCGGTGGAAGACTCCGCCTATCGCGCCAAGGCCAGCGAAGTCTTCCTCGTCGAGCAGGCCATGGTCGCCGCCATCGGCGCCGGGTTGCCCATCACCGAGCCGAGCGGCAATATGGTGGTCGATATCGGCGGCGGCACCACGGATATCGCCGTCATTTCGCTCTCCGGCATCGTCTACTCGCGTTCGGTCCGCATGGCCGGCAACCAGATGGACGAGGCCATCATGAATTACCTCAAGCGGAAATACAATCTGCTCATCGGCGAACGCACCGCCGAGCAGATCAAGATCGATCTCGGTTCCGCTTATCCGCTGGACAAGCCGATGACCATGGAAATCAAGGGCCGCAACCTGATCGAAGGCGTGCCCAAAACCATCACCATCGACGACAGCGAAATCCGCGAGTCGCTCGGCGAGAGCATCGCCACCATTCTGAACGCCATCCGCGTTGCCCTGGAGCGGACGCCTCCTGAACTGAGCGCCGACATCAGCGACCGCGGCATCGTGCTCACCGGAGGCGGCGCGCTTATCAAGAATCTCGATAAGCGTATTCGTGAGGAAACCGGTCTTCCCGTCTCCATTGCCGACGATCCGCTGGCCAGCGTGGTGCTGGGTACCGGCAAAATGCTCAGCGACTTCCGCCTGCTGCGCAAGATCAAGATCGACTGATGCGGGTGGCGCGCCGCGCTCGCTCCAGCGGGCCCTGAGTTCATGGAATCGTTTTTCAGCCGCTACCGTAACGTCCTGGTGCTGATTACTGTGCTCCTGGCGCAGGTCATCGGTCTGGCCGTGCAGGTGCGCGCACCCGGCCAGGGCCCCGGCGACAAGGGCGGGGTGCGATTGATCCGCTCCTGGGTCGTCGGCCTCGTCACGCCGCCGGAGCGGCTTTTCCGCTGGACCGGCCACAGCATCCGTGGCGTCTGGTCCGATTACATCGATCTGATTCACGTCCGCCAGCAGAACCGAAATCTGCAGACGCAGCTCGGCCAGCTCCGCCTCGAAGAGGATTCGCTCGCCGAAGATGCCCGCCAGGGTCTGCGCCTGCAGGCGCTGCTGGGCTTCCAGGAAAAGTACATCTACAAAACGCGGGCTGCGCAGGTCATTGGGACCTCCGGTACGGAGCAGTCGCACGTCCTGTTCATCGACAAAGGCTCCGATGACGGCCTGCGGCCCGATATGCCCGTCATCACTCCCGACGGCATCGTCGGCAAAACGCGGGATGTCTTTGCCCACGCCAGTCAGGTGCTGGAAATCTCCGACCCCACCAGCGGCGCCGGCGTCATTCTGGCCAACACCCGCATTCGCGGCGTTCTGCGCGGCAATAGCTGGGGCCAGCCGCAGATCGTCAATGTCTCCCCCGACGAGCGGATCAAGCCCGGAGAGCCCGTCATCACCAGCGGCGGCGACGGAATTTTCCCGCGCGGTCTGGCGGTGGGCACCGTAGACAAAGTGGTTCCCGACCCCGAGGGAACGTTGGTCAACGTCCTCATAAAACCTGCCGCGAATCTCTCGCGTCTCGAGGAAGTCCTGGTGATCACCAGCACTGGCCCGCAGTTGCCCTCGCAGATGCAGGACGATCTCAGCCAGGCGGAGCAGAAGACTGCGGACATCCTGGCTGAGCGCCTGCCCTCGCGCACCGATCCCAACGCTCCGGCGCCCGCGTCCGGCAGTGCTGCAAACCAGACGGTGACCCCGGCAACCCCGGACACCGGTCTTCCGACCGAGCCGCCGCCGCCACCGCCGCCCCAGCATCCTGACCGCTTCTCCATGGGCGCCACGCCTCCTGCTGTCGACCTGGTGCCGGGTCAGCAGATCACTTCGAATTCAGCGGCCCGGCAAACGGGCGGTACCACTCCTAACGTCGCCAAACCCCGAGCTTCCGAGGACCACCACGAGGGGGGCGCCACAACCTCCGGCTCTGGTGCATCCGATTCCGGTTCGCCTCAGACTGCCAAACCCGCCCCTGGCCAGCAGGGCACAGCGCGCCCGCATCCCGCCAATCCCGGGACGAAGACCAGTGCCACGCCCAAATCCGTCCCCAATCCCACTCCCCAGGGTGACAACTGATGGCCCTGATCGCAACCTCCCGGCACGAGGTCGGCGCGCGTTCCTTTCCGCCGCTGGTCTACATCCTCGCTCCGTTGCTGGCGCTCGGGCTGCAGTCCTTTCTGTCGCTGCACTTTACAAGCTTTGACGTCATCGACCTGCCGCTGCTGATCACCATCTACTACGGCATCTCCATGCGGGAACCGATCAGCGCCACCCTGGTCGGCGCCATCATCGGCATTGCGCAGGACGCCCTCACCCACCATCCCCTCGGCATCTTCGGCATCTCCAAGGCCATTGTCGGCTACCTGGCAGCCTCGCTGGGAGTCCGAATTGACACCGAAAACCACGGCAGCCGGCTCCTCCTCACCTTCATCTTTACGCTCGCGCAGACTGGCATCCTGTGGCTCCTGGAGCGTCGCATGCTGGGCCAGCCCTTTGCCTGGCACTGGGTGCATGAGCTCATCCGCGCCGCCGCCAACGCCCTCCTGGGCGTAATCCTTTTTTCCCTGCTCGATCGCACCCGGCGCGAACCCTGACCAAACGCCCCACCGCGATAGATCCAGACGGTGGCCAACCGCCTCGGAATTCGCTGGAAACAACCCATCTCTGCATCCCGCAGCGGGTTACAATCGTCCTAGGAAGTACGGCCGATCCCTCATTCGGGCGGCCGTTTGATGCTTGCTGCCTGGCGGCCCCGGCGACCCGGCGAAGCAGTCCGGAACAGGAAATTCCCAATCCATGAAGAACTACTCGTACCGTCTCTCGCCGCTCTGCATGGTTGCCGCGCTGGCGCTGGCTTCGGGGCTTTCGGCACAAACCACCACACCCGGGTCCTCCGCGACACCCCCGCCGCCTGCCGCTGCTGCCAGTCAGAAGTCCGGCGAGTCTGCTGCCGATCTCGGCAACGCCTATTACCACTACATGATGGCGCACGAGTACGAGGAGATGGCGGCCACTTACGGCCGCAGCGATTACGCCACGCGCGCGATCGAAGAGTACAAGATGGCGCTCAACGACGATCCCTCGTCAAAATACCTCAACAGCCATCTGGCTGAGCTCTATTTCCGTACGGGACACATTCGCGAGGCAATCGTCGCCGCGCAGGACCGCATTAAGCAGGACCCCAACGATCTGGATGCTCACCGGCTCCTCGCCGAAGTCTATCTGCGCTCGCTCAGCGACACCCAGCAGGGCGACGTCTCCGGCCAGATGCTCAAGCTGGCCATCGGCGAGTACGAGAAGATCGTGCAGCTCCAGCCGAACAGCGTCGACGATCACCTAATGTTGGCTCGCCTGTACGCCGCCGATCATGACTCTGCGCAGGCCGATGCGCAGATTGCTGCAGCCCAGCGCATCGATCCCGGTTCCGAAGAGGCTGCCCTGATCGCGAACCGCTTCTACATGGACCTCGGCGACACGAAGAAGGCCATCCAGGTTCTGCAGTCTCTGCCCGACGACGACCAGACCCCTCGCACCGAGTTCCAGCTCGGCTCTACCTACGACCAGGTCAAGGACACCAGGGACGCCGTGACGGCCTTCAGGAAGGCGCTGGATCTCGAGCCCGACAATCTCGACGTGGAGCGTGCGCTGGCCCACGACCTTACAACCCTGAACCAGAACGATGCCGCGCTCACCGCGTGGAAGGATATCGCCGCCGGTGATGCCACCGATCCCGAAGCCTGGGGTCAGATCGCCGAAATCGAAGAGGACCAGGGCAACTTCAGCGATGCGCTGACCGCCGTGAAAAAAGCCCGCGAGCTGGCGCCGGATAACCTCGAATACGAGTTCCAGGAAGCGACCGTCAACGACGCCCTCGGCCACCTGGACGATGCCGTGAAGGATTACAGCGAGCTGGCTGCGGCCACCGAGCATCCCAGCGGCCAGTATTCCGACCAGGAGAAGAACAACTACGCGCTCATCCTCGACCGGCTGGCGCAGGTCTATCGCGAGCAGACCCGTCCCGACCAGGCCATCGCTGCGTATCAGAAAAAGGCTAGCCTCGGTGGCGACTATGAGGAGCAGGCTTACGACGAGGAAGTGGACACCTACCGCGAAGCGCGCGAATACGATCAGGCCGTCGCTACGGCCCGCGAAGCCGTGGAGAAGCAGCCTAAGAGCGTGGATGCGAAGCTGACTCTCGCCCGCCAGTTGGCCGATACCGGACACGCCGACGAAGGCATCAATATGGCGAAAGGTCTGCTGCAGAACGACCCGAAAAACCTGGAGGTCTACTACCAGCTCGCCCAGATCTACACCGACCTGCGTAAGTGGAAAGACGCTTCCGACGTTCTGGATGCCGCCGATAAGCAGGCCACGAAGAAGGACGATCAGCTCATGGTCGCTTTTCAGCGCGCCATGAATGCCGACCGCGCCAGGCACTACGACGAGGCGGAAGCCGACTTCCGCAAGGTGTTGGCCATGGATCCCAACAACGCGCTGACGCTCAACAATTTCGGGTTCATGCTCGCCGACCGCGGCGTCGACCTCGACGAAGCGCTCTCCATGATCCAGAAAGCGGTGAAGCTGGAGCCGACCAACTACGCCTACCTCGACTCGCTGGGATGGGCTTACTACCGCCTCGGTCAGTACACCCAGGCCGAAGATAACTTGCAGCGCGCCATTGCCCGCGATGGCAACGATCCGACCGTCCACGAGCATCTCGGCGACGTCTACGAGAAGACCGGGCAGCTCAAACAGGCTGCCGCCCAGTGGGAGCTCTCCCTCAATGAGTTCGCCCACACCGTCCAGGCCGACATGGACTCCAACGACGTCAGCAAGGTCCAGAAAAAGCTCGACAGCGCCCGTGTCCGCCTCGCCCGCGAGTCCAATGCGCCCCCGCAACCTGCGAAACCGGAATAATCGCCCGACGTAAACTGAACCCATGCCAGGGATCACCGCTCTGCCCGCTGCCTGCGCGGTGCCACAGCACGGGCCGCTCGCGCAGCGTGCGCTTCCCGAACCTGAGCACCCCTATCGCTCTCCCTTCCAGCGCGACAGCGGGCGTATCATTCACTCCCGCGCCTTCCGCCGCCTCGCCGGCAAAACTCAGGTCTTCACGCAGCGAGGATCCGATCACTTCCGCAGCCGCCTCACCCACACCATGGAGGTCGCGCAGATCGCGCGCACCATCGTCCGCGCTCTGGGGCTGAATGAGGATCTGACCGAAGCCCTGGCCCTGGCTCACGACATCGGGCATCCCCCCTTCGGCCATGCCGGCGAGCGCGCCCTCGACGACGCTCTGCGCCACTACGGACTCCGCTTCGACCACAATCTCCATGCGCTCCGTATCGTGGAGCACTTCGAAAATAGGCACCTCGAGTTCCGCGGCCTCAACCTCACCCTCGCCGTGCGCGAGGGCATCGTCAAGCACTCGCGCGATTACTCAGCCCAGGAGCATCCCGAGTTGGCCGGGTATTTCCTCGACTCGCGCCCGCCCCTCGAAGCCCAGTTGATCGATCTCGCCGACGAAATCGCCTACCTGACCGCCGACCTCGACGACGGCGTGGAAGCCGAGATCCTTACGGTTCCTCAGATTCGCCAGAGCGTTGCGCTATTCGAGCGCTTTTACGCGCCCCTTGCCGCGGATCATGCCGGCGCCCCAGAGAAGCTGCTCTTCCAGGAATCGCTCAAGCTGATGCTCAACGCGCTCGCCGACGACCTCATCGCCGAAGTCGGCAGTCGCGTTCGCAGGCACCAAATCCGCGACCTGGACGGCATTCGCCGCGCTCCGCAGAGGCTCGCGTCGTTCTCTCCGGAAATGGAGCAGTTACGCCGCGAAGCTAAGGAATTTCTCTATCGGAATCTATACCTTTGCGAGGATCTGGAGCGCGGGCACCACCGCGCCGCCGCCGTCATCGCCGAGTTGTTCTCCGCCTGGATGGCCGACCCCTCGTCCATGCCTCCCGCTTACGCCACGCAGGTTCCCGCCGAGGGCGCCCCTCGGGTCATCGCCGATTATATTGCTGGCATGACGGATCACTTCATCCTCGAACTGCATCGAAACTTGCGTAAGGTGGCGTTTCCCGGCCGGGGTTGATTACGGGGCGCCGTCGCTGGGTGTCTGCGCTTTTCCGCTTCACCAAACCCAACGCACACGCCGCGCCTCTCCCTGTTTCGGATTCAGCTGTCTAACTCATTGAGGGGGACTGTATGCATCCCTGGGTCCGATTTCTTACCGGTCTGATCTCCGGGTGCTGGCTTGGCGTCTTCATTGGATGTGCCATCACGCTCGTCATCCTGGGTAAACGCGTGCGGCAGCTGGAGACTGCCAATCTGGTCTTGCGCGTCAAGCTGCGCGCGCGGGAGAAACCGAAGCGCACCGGCACTACCGGCGCAGCGGGACCGGTGCTGGTAGTTCAGCCCCGCGAGACGAACAGGCCGGCGAGCGCGCCTATGGCCAGGTTTGCCTCAGGCGGCCGCTGAACCTGCCTGCCTGATTTAGGCTGGAAAGGTGAAGCGCAGCCTCATTCTCTCCTGGAGCAGCGGCAAGGACAGCGCCTGGGCGCTCCATCTCCTGCGCCAGTCCGGCGACTACGAAATTGCCGGTCTGCTGACCACGCTCAACGCCAAATTTGACCGTGTCGCCATGCACAGCACGCGCCGCGCGCTGGTGGAAGCGCAGGCCGCCGCTGCTGGTCTGCCCTTGCACCTGGTTCCGCTGCCGTGGCCCTGTTCCAACGAGTACTACGAATCCGCCATGCGCACGGCTTGCACGACCATCGTCGCTTCCGGCGTGGACACCATGGCCTTCGGCGACCTCTTCCTCGAAGATGTGCGCCGCTATCGCGAAGAAAAGCTGCACGGAACCGGATTAACGCCGCTCTTTCCCGTCTGGAGCCTCGGCACGCACGAACTCGCCCAGCAAATGATTGCTGCCGGTGTCCGCGCGCGCATCGTCTGCGTCGATCCCAAAAAGCTGCCCGCGGAGTTTGCCGGTCGCGATTTCGACCCAGATTTCCTCCGCGACCTGCCGCCCGGCGTCGATCCCTGCGGCGAGAATGGCGAGTTCCACAGCTTCGTCTACGCGGGACCTATGTTCCGCGAACCGATTCCCGTCGAAAGCGGTGAAATCGTCGAGCGCGACGGATTCGTCTTCGCGGACGTGCTCTTATCCGCCCCGGTCACCGCTTCCTGAACTATCGCCTGGGTGCCCCATGTTTGCCCGCCATTGGCAGACATGGGATTCGCGTCCATCTTCCTCATATAAATCCGATACCCCGGCGGCTGCTCGGCAATCGGCCACCAGCGGATCATGCGCGTCGGCTGCCGCTCGACGTAAAGCGAATAATTCGCCGCTCGCCACGCGCTGAAGGCCGGCCACGCGTCCAGGCCTCGCCAGCCCAGCGGTTCACCGAGACAATTCTGGTCGGATTCGATCAGCACCTGCGGCGGCGCATGGCCCACATCCTCCAGAAACTCCTCGCGGAGTCGATACGTGACGGCCGTTTGCGGCTGATGAAAGAAGTAGCAGTCGTAAAGAAAGCCGGTGCTCTGCACCAGACGCAGATCGTACAGCGCCCCCAGACATCCGGCAGTCATGTCGAGGCATTGCACGTGGCCTGAGAGCGCCGGGCCGCCCAGCGCCGTCAGGTCGGCACTCAGCAACTGCGTGAAATCGTCGTGCCGCCAGTCGTAGTGGTCCGCACGGATCAGCCAGGATGGCGCTAGCGCCAGCGTGGTGAAAATCAGGAGCGCAGCGGCTGCCAGTGGCTGCCATCGCCATTTTGCTGCGCGAAGAGCCAGCGCTGCGTCGATCCCCATCGCCAGCAGCAGAAAGGCCTCCAGCGGATAGCGGTGATAAGGAA
>JASIAO010000505.1 GCA_030041955.1 Acidobacteriaceae bacterium
ACCTCGCAACTGGCCAACCTCACCGGCCTCGCGCGGCCCCAGCAGGTGCGGACGGCCCTGGTCAGCGGGGGTCTGCTGGAGACGCTGGATGTGCCGCCGATGCTGGGCCGCTGGTTCAACCAGGCCGACCAGGATCCTCGCGGCGCGAAGAGTGCGATGCTCAGCTATACCTGCTGGCAGCAGCAATTCGGCGGCGACCCTCGCGTCATCGGGCGGATGATCGACGTGGACGCGCAGCCCCGGCAGATTGTTGGCGTCATGCCGCGCGGCTTCCGCGTGGCCGGTCAGGAATTCGATCTGCTGCTGCCCCTGGCGCTCGATCCCGTGAAGGAGAAGCTGGCACCCTTTGGCTATGACGGCGTGGCCCGCCTCAAACCGGGCGTGACTTTGGCCCAGGCCGGCGCCGATATCGCGACGCTCATTCCCGTGTGGATGGACTCGTGGTCGAACGGCCCCGGGACCGATCCGCACTACTACAGGCGCTGGCAGATCACGCCGAGTCTTCGCTCTCTGAAGCAGCAGGTAACGGGCAACGTCCGCGGCGTCCTGTGGCTCGTGATGGCTACGGTGGGGCTGGTGATGCTGATTGCCTGCACCAATGTGGCGAACCTGCTGCTGGTGCGCGCGGAGTCGCGGCAACACGAGCTGGCCGTCCGCGCTGCGCTGGGAGCCGGACGGGCGCGCATTGCCCGCGAACTGCTGCTCGAAAGCGTGCTGCTCGGACTGATCGGCGGCATGCTCTCCATCGGCGTGGCATGGGCGGGGTTGCGGCTGCTGGCGCAATCCGGACCCGTGGAGTTGCCCCGCCTGCATGAGATCTCCCTCGATGGCTGGTCGCTGGCCTTTACGCTCCTGCTTTCTGTTTTTTCCGGACTCTTCTTCGGAGCGATTCCCGCGTGGAAATATGCCAGATCGCGCACCTCGCTCACCATGGGCAACGCCTCCCGCACGGCGAGCGCCGGACGCGAGCGCCAGCGCTCCCGCCGTGTGCTCGTCATAGCTCAGGTAGCCATGGCGTTGGTGTTGCTGGTCAGCGCGTTGCTCATGATCCGGACGTTTGTGGCTCTGCGGCACGTCAACCCGGGTTTTGCGGACGCCGCCCACGTGCAGACGCTGCGCATCTCCATCCCGGATGCGCTCATCGCCGATCCGCGCATAGTGCTGCACACGGAGAACGAAATCGTCGATCGGCTGGCGGCCATTCCCGGCGTCACCTCAGTGGGATTCTCGGCCGCATTGCCGATGGAAGGCTTCGCTCCCAACTGGGATGAGATTCGTGTGGAGGGCAAGGTATACGACGGCGGCGAGCCGCCGTTGCGCATGTTCAATTACGTGTCGCCAGGGTATTTCCACGCGATGGGCACAAGACTGATCGCAGGCCGCGACTTCTCATGGGATGACCTGTATGGCCTGCGCCAGAACGTGATTGTCTCGGACGGCTTTGCGCGCGAGTCGTGGGGATCGGCAGCTGCGGCCGTGGGCAAGCATGTTCGCCAGTTCGACAGCATGCCGTGGCAGACGGTGATCGGCGTTGCGGAAGACATGCGGTACAACGGCGTGGACGAAGCGGCGCCGCCAACCATCTACTGGACGGCGATGTCTAACGATCCCTACACAGCCGGCCATCCGGTCGACACCCAGCGCGCGGTGGTGTTTGCGGTCCACACGCGCCGCGCCGGAACCCAGAGCTTCCTCAACGAAGTCGAACAGGCCGTATGGCGCGTGAACGGTAACCTCCCCGTTGCCTCGCTGCGCACCATGCAGGACATCTACGGACAGTCCATGGCCCGCACCTCCTTCACCCTCACCATGCTGGCTATCGCCGGATTCATGGCCCTGGCTCTGAGCATCATCGGCATCTACGGAGTGCTCTCGTACGCGGTCTCGCAGCGCGCCCGCGAAATCGGCATACGCCTCGCTCTCGGCGCGCAGAAGAGCGCCCTCAGCTGGATGTTCGTGCGCTCGGCGCTGACCATGACCGCAGTCGGCATCGCCATCGGCCTCAGCGCCGCCGCCGCGCTCACGCAGCTCATGCGCTCGCTGCTCTTCGCCATCAGCCCGCTCGACCCGCTCACCTACCTGACGGTGCCGACGGTGCTCGGGGCCGCCGCCTTGCTGGCGAGCTTTCTGCCTGCCCAGCGTGCCGCCGCCGTCAATCCGGTGGAAAGCCTGCGCGCGGAATAGAATCAGACGACTCGCCGCCGGGTCGTTGGAAGGGGGGATCGCGCTCACCGCTCGATAGAATCGTAGGGATGGCGACGACCGTTCGTTCCTTCTGCAAGATCAATCTCGGCCTGGCGATCGGCCCGCCTCGCCCCGACGGCTTCCACGCCCTCACCACCTGCTACCAGACCATCGAGGCTCACGATCTCGTCACCGTCGAAGCCGCCCCGGCCGCCGCAACCACCCTCCGCCTCACGAGTCCCCGTATTACGAGTAATGACGCCCGCGTCCCCACCGACGCCTCCAACACCGCCTGGAAGATCGTCGATCTCGCCCTCCGCGCCCACGGCATCACCGCCGACGTCTCCATCCACATCGAAAAACGCCTGCCCGTTCAGGGTGGTCTCGGCGCCGGATCGGCCAACGCCGTTGCCGCGCTCCTCGCCCTCGAATCGGAACTGGGCGTCACCCTCCGCCTGGAAGAGAAAAAAAACATCGCCGCCCAGGTCGGCTCCGATGTCCCGCTCTTCCTTATCGGCGGTGCGATCCTTGGCCTTGGTCGCGGCGAAGACGTTCACCCCCTCCCCGATTTCCCGCCCACGGAATGCGTCCTGGCCCTGCCCGACACCGGCGTCTCCACGCCCCAGGCCTTTCGCGACTGGGACGCGCTCCACG
>JASIAO010000060.1 GCA_030041955.1 Acidobacteriaceae bacterium
TCGGAGCGCCACACGGAGCCCTGCTCGTTCGTCTCAATCAGGGCGTAGACGCGGTTGGAGTCGGTCGGCGCAACAGCCACATCGATCTTGCCGACGGGCGAATGTGGCAGGCCGTGGCCTTCGATGTGCGTCCAGGTAGTGCCGCGGTCATGCGAAACGTAAATGCCGCTGCCCGGGCCGCCGCTGAACTCGCCCCACGTGTGCATGGAAACCTGCCACATACCGGCAAAGAGCGTGCGCGGGTTTTCGGGGTCGAAGGTGAGCCCGGAGCAGCCCGTGTTCTCATCCACAAACAGCACCTTTGTCCAGGTCTTGCCTCCGTCTTCAGTGCGGTAGACGCCGCGCTCCTGTTGCGTACCGCCCAACCGGCCCAGCGCGCAGACAAAGACGCGATCCGAATCCTGAGGATCGACGATCACGCGGCCGATGCGGCCTGTCTGGTCGAGACCCATGTGCTGCCAGGTCTTGCCCGCGTCCGTCGACTTGTAGACGCCGTCGCCGGTGACATCGATGTCGCGGATGGCCCACGCTTCACCGGTGCCCACCCAGACCACGTTGGGGTCAGTCGGCGCCACGGCGAGCGCGCCGATCGCCGCCACCGGCTCCTGATCGAAGATCGGGACCCATCGATTGCCACCATCCACCGACTTCCAAACGCCGCCTGAGGCCGCGCCCGCGTACCAGGTACTGGGATCGCCAGGAACGCCGGCGACTGCGGAGACGCGATTGCCGACGGCCGGTCCGAGGAAGCGGAATCCGAACTCATTCGGGAAGCCGCCCTGGTGCCGCCAGCGCTGCGCGGAGGCCGGTCCGGCCGCGAAAATCAGGGTGAGGAAGCACAGGACACACGACAGGACGAGGAGATTTTTTCTCGACATGAATGAAGGCTCCGGGGACTTCTGAAGGCGGGAAAATTGTACACCAAATAAAATGCAATCTGCCCATTTCCGAGCGTCTGGCGTCACATGAACAGCATCAGCAAAGGATTTTAGGATCTCGCGCCCGACGGCGGTTCAGCCCACAATTGCATGTTATTTTGTACACATTGCGCGATCAAATCTCCGGCGCAGGAGGGTCCTGATGAAACAATTTGCAAGTCCGGCGTTCTTCAGGCCAACGCGACTCGTGTGCTGCGCAGGCCTGTTTTGGGCCACTGCTTCGATCCATGCGCAATCCCCCACGCTCCCGCCCGCCCCACATGCATCGGTGATAGATCTGACGCTGCAGCCCGGATTCTTCACCGAGCCCGGCATCGCCATCGACCCGAACAATCCGAGCCATGTGGTGGCCGCGTTCCAGGACAATGCGCATGCGGGCTATTCCACCGACGGCGGCGCGCACTGGCAGGTAGCCCCCGGAGTCTCCTCGACGCGATTCCGCGTCTCCGGCGATGTGTCGATTGCCTACGATACCCACGGCCACGCGATCATCTCTTACATGGCCTTCGACAGGCTGGGCACATTCAACTACTGGGGGCACGACTCGTCGCGCAACGGCCTTTTTGTCCGCCGCTCGCTCGATGGCGGCACGACCTGGGAAGCGAACGACATTCCCGTCATCCAGCATGACAACGGGCCAGCCGTCCCATGGGAAGACAAGCCGTACATCGTCGCCGACGATTCGCACAGCCGCTACGGAGGAAATCTCTATATCGGCTGGACACGCTGGACGCTGACCGATTCGGAGATCTGGTTCACCCGCTCGACGGACGATGGCCTTACCTGGTCCGCTCCCATCGAGATCGATCGCCATCCCGGCCTTCCCCGCGACGACAATGGCGCGCTGGAGGGATTTGCCGGAGGCGTCGGTCCGGACGGCACGTTGTATGTGGTGTGGGCCGGCGACGGCTGGCTGCAGTACACGGTTTCACATGACGGAGGCAAAACTTTCTCCGTTCCGCGCAATATCATTCACACTGCGCCGATCATGTTTCAGGTTGAGGAGGTGGCACGGTCCAACGGATTTCCGCAGATTGCGGTGGATGCTCATCGGCCCGGCAAGCCGCGGCTGTACGTCACCTGGAGCGATTATCGAAACGGCGATGTCGATGTCTTTGCGTCGTCATCAACGAATGGCGGACACACCTGGACCCCGGCTGTCCGGGTAAACAACGATCCCGTGCACGATGGAGCCGACCAGTTTTTCCAGTGGATGACAGTCGACCCGGTAGATGGCTCCGTCGACGTGCTCTTCTACGATCGGCGCGGCGATCCGCACAACCGCGACTGTACGGTGACGCTGGCGCGCTCAACCGATGGTGGCCGTAGCTTCACGAACTATGCGTGGACTACGCAACCCTTCTACCCGGCTCACGCGTTCATGGGCGACTACACCGGCATCGCCGCGAGGGGTGGTCACGTGTATGGCATCTGGACCACCAAACCCGCGGACGTAAAGGGCACGGTGATTCAGATTGGCAGCGCATATTTCGGCGGAGAAGACTCGAACCAGCAATGAGCGAGAGCGGCCGGCCTTCGGATTCGAGTGCGGCTGGGCCCTGACGTAGCCTCGATGTGCACACAGCGTGCGCCTGCGCCGGGGGCTTGTTTGCCGGGGAGGGCTGAGGTTTGGGGGAAAGATGGGAGGAGGGGAAACGGCTCCCCTCCTCCGGAGGCCAATGATGCCGGACCGGTGACGCCGGGGTTAGTAGAAAAACTTGAGCGCGAGCTGCAGCGTGCGCGCCCCGAAGTTCTCGTTGCTGTTCTTGGTGCTGGTGATGGAAGTGAACTTCGAGGTGAGGAAGTTCACCTGGCCGGTGGGCTGCGCAAACGGCGGCGTGTTCGTCGTATTAAATGCTTCCGCGCGGAACTGCAGATGCATCGACTCGTGGATCTCGAAATTCTTCAGGATCGACGAATCGAGGTTGCTGAAGTTCGGACCACGCGCCTGTTCCTGCTCTCCTCCCAGTGGCGCGTAATTGGTTTGCCCGATGGCCGTGGCCGCGGGCGGCTCGGCAAAGGCTCCGGGATTCAGCCACTGCGTCACGTTATGCGGACCAGAATACAGGCTTTGCCCGGTGAGATCGGCAAAACAGCCGAAGTCCGCCGTGGTGGCCACCGGGCAGGTGATCGTAAAGGGCTGTCCGCTCTCGTGTGTGTAGAAGAAGTTGACGATCCATCCACCGAAGAATGTATCTTCGGCTCGATTCATGTTGGCCAGGTACGCCTGCCCGTGCCCGAAGGGCAGGTGGTAGGTGCCGGCGACGTGCACGAGGTGCGTGGCGTCGGCATCGCACAGCGCATAATCCTTTTGGATACCGAAGCCCGGCAGCCATTCCGCACGGTATTGCTGGTTGGTGTCAGCCTGGGTGTGCTGATTGCTCATGCACTTGCTCCAGGTATAGTTGCCAAGCAAGTACAAGCCCATCCTCATCTGGTGCTCGAACGTGGTCTGCAGAGAGTTATAGTTACTCGTCCCGTTGGTGGTCTCGTAGGTGGCGTTGCGCGCAAAACTGGTGTAAGGGATGTAATTCTGCGGATTGGCTCCCGGCGGCAGGATTTCCGTGTTGGAGTTGTTGTAGCCCAGGTTATCCAGGTGGCGTCCCTGTGTTCCAACATACCCGGTCTGAATAGAGTCATGGGGCGTTATCAGATACTGAATGGTCAGGTTTTCGGTTTCCACGTAGGGAGTCTGGTAGTTGTATTGCCGCCCATAGAGATCCAGCCCCTGGCCGGTGCTGACCAGCGGGCTCTGGAAGTTGTACTGCGTGAAGGCCGCTTCCATGGTCGCGGGCTGCCCGTTGGGGAGCAGGATGGGGTGCTGCGAATCGGGACTGGGGATGGTCTGGGTATACACGAACGGGTAATTCGTTCCCAGTGTGCCGCCGTAGCCCAGGTTGCCGAGCGCTCCGTATGAGTTGCCGTATCCCCCGCGCACCACCAGCGCCGGCAGAGCGCTCCACGCAAACCCGACACGCGGGGCAAAGTTCGTCTTCTGAGCGTTACCCAGCGTCAGGTTTGAGACGCAGTCCAGACTGATGTTGCTGGCGGTCAGCAACGCGTCAAAGGCCGCAGACCGCGGCACCGAGCAACCCTGTTTCGGCATGTAGTAGGTGCCCGTGGGCCCATTGCCGCCCACCGGGATAAAGTTTGCCTGGCGGCTGTTAATTTCGGCGTAGGGCGTGAAGTAATCCCAACGCACGCCAAGGTTCAGCGTCAGCGTGGGAGTTACTTTCCAGTCGTCCTGGCCATAGGCGCCCCAGTACCAGCGGTGATCATCGGTAGCGGCGATATTCGAGCCCGAGAAGCTGCTCATGCCGCCTACATCGTTGACGCCCCCGTCGCCCGCGGGCTCGCTGGAAGGCATCGGCGTGATCAGCAGGTCGCCAATGCCGTTCAGGCTGCTGTTCTTGTTGGAAATATCCGTGTACTGGCCGTTGAAGTTGAAATCTCCGCGTCCCTGCGGCGGCTGCGAGATGTTCCCTTCCAGATCGTCGATCTGGATGCCGGTCTTGAAGGTGTGATTGCGCCAGATCTTGGTCACGCCATCCACACCTTCGATGCTCCACACATATTGCAGCGTAGGAGTGTAGTTACCTACGCCCAGGTGCGTCAACCCGGCAATTGTGGTCGGCGGAAGTCCGCCGTTATTCGCCACCTGCTGTACGCCCTGGATGCCGTATTGGGCCGGGATGCCAAAGGTGTTGCCGAAGAAAGACCGCTGCAGTTTGTCGCTGTGCACCATGCCAACGTGCATGTCTGTGGTCAGCGTCGGAGTAAAGATGTGGGTGTATCCAACCGCCCACGCGTAGGCGGGCAGGCTGTCGTTGCGGCCGCCGGTCTCGCCAACCGCTACTCCGGGCAGGTTGGACGGAACATAGACGGAAAAGAGACTGCGGTCGTAGACGCCGAACAGGCTGTTTTTGTCGTTGATGCTCTCGTCGATGCGGATATCCCACGTATTGGTGTTCTTGCCTTCCAGCGGCACATAACTGGAGTAGTTATTGGTGAGCCCCGAAGATAGCGGAGCGGGATAAACTCCCAGAAGCTTCACCGCGTTCGGATCGAGCCGGCTGGTAGGAATGATATTGAGCATCGCTTCCGCGGCGGGTGTGGTGAAGTTCGTGGTGTTATTCCCCACAAAGCTCGGGCATCCGCCGGTATTGCAGCCGTAGAACGGATCGCGCACATACGCGCCGGGAGTACCGGTCAGCCCGGTCACAGGGTCGACACCGGTGGAAGGCAGTTGCCGCGTCGTGGCCGGATCAAGAATCGTTCCGTGCGGGAAGGTACGGCCCAGGGCATCCGTGGCCGAACCGCTGTTGTAGGTGATGTTATCCTGCAGGTTGGTGAATCCGCTGTTGACCATGTTCAGCGTCGGTACCGTCTCTCCCCCCGCCGGCTCCGGCAGCACAAAGCGGCCGCCCTGGTAATCGAAGAACCAGAAAAGCTTATTGTGCCCGTTGATCACGTGAGGGATCAGAACCGGGCCTCCCGCAGTCCCACCAAACAGGTTCTGGTGATAAGAGGGGATGGGCTTGGCTACTCCGTTGGTGTTGTTGAAGTAGTAGTTCGCGTTCAGATCGTTGTTGCGCACATACTCCCACAGATCGCCGTGAAACTCGTTGGTGCCCGACTTGATCTCCGCATTCACCACGCCGCCGGTGGAGTGGCCGAACTCGGCGTTGAAATCGCCGGACTGGAGCTTGAATTCCTCCACGGCATCGGGGGGCGGAACGATCGCGGCATTGGTCAGCGTGTAGTTTCCGCCGTAGAACTCGATATTGTCGTTAATCCCGTCCAGGCGAAAGTCGTTTTGCCAGACACTGGTCCCGTTCACTGAGAAGTAGGCACTTTCTGAGGTGCCCGAATCAGCGGTCACGCCACCGGGCGGGGCTGCGGCGACGCCGGCGGAAAGCTGAGCCAGCGAGCCCCAGTCGCGCGTAGCGAGGGGAAGGTCGTTCACCGTCTGCGTGTCGATCGTCTGGCCGATCGCAGCGTTTTGCGCCTGGAGCAGCGGCGCCGCTGCGGTCACGGTAACCTGCTGTTGCACGCTCCCCGTCTTCATATTGATATCGAGCGTGACCACCTGCTGCAGGTGAACGACAACCCCGTGCACCACGTAATCCTCGAAGCCGCCTGACTGCGCTTCGACGGCGTAGGTGCCAGGAATCAGCCCACTGAAGACGTAGTTTCCGGTGGCGGTAGAATTCGTCTGGACCTTGACGCCGGTCGCCACATTGGTCAGCGTGATCTTCGCGCCGGCGACCACAGCGCCGGACGGATCAAGGACAGTCCCGGTGATGCTGCCTGTATCAATCTGTGCCAGAAGAGGCCGCGAGGCGATCGGCAGGATCGCGAGAAGACATACCACGAGGACAGCGCGCAGTGAGAGTTTTCGCATGTTTGGTCTCCTGGAAAAATCGACGTCAATCATTGGGCGTCCCGGCGCTTCCCGTCGGCAGCAGCTCGTTCCGGCGGGAATGGTCCGGTTGGTTGTCCTGGTTCGGGGCGGAGGGTTTTCGCTCTGCGAAGCCCATGTCCCGAGTTGTTTGTCATGCCTGGGGCCCTGTAGCTCAGCGTCGCGCCCGCCGTGCGGACCATATCGTTGAAGCTACATAAGACTTTTGTTAACGGCGAAACAATACGTTATCGCTAACGTAGTTTGCAAGAGGGATTTTGAAAAAATGCCAGGTTTGCATGAATTCCCTGTTAAATTCGACAGCGCGGCAGAAGATTCGCAGCAGCCGCTGATTTTCTCGCAAATAGTCACTGACACTGTGTCAAACTGCGATGCGCGGCTTTTTGCCCGCCGACGGCATTAACGACCCGGTACCGGAGAATTCTGGGATGGCGGTTCGGCTCAAAGACATCGCGCGCGACCTGGGCGTCTCAGTCATGACGGTCTCCAAGGCGCTGCGCGGCGCCGAAGACATCAGCGAGAAGACGCGGCAGCGGGTCCTGAAGCGTATGGCGGAGCTGAATTACCGGCCCAATATGCTTGCCCGCGGACTGGCCAGCGGCCGCACCAGCATTGTGGGCCTGGTGGTGCCGGACTTGCTCCATCCTTTTTTTGCCGAATTCGCCAAAGCTCTCAATGGCGTGCTGCGGCGCCGCCAGTACGGGCTCATCCTCGCCTCGTCGGAAGAAGATCCCGCCATTGAGCAGGAGGAAATCCGCACAGTCCTCGCGCGTGGCGTCGACGTACTGCTGATCGCCTCCTGCCAGACTTCCCTCAGGGGCTTCTACGGCGTGGAAGATCAGCGCACTCCCTTCATCCTTGTGGATCGCAATTTTCCGTATCTGCGCGCCAGTTTTGTGGGCACCGACGATTACCGCGCGGGCCTGTTAGCCACGCGGCATTTGCTGGCGACGGGGCGCACGCGGATCGCGCACATCGCGGGACCCGAACTGTCGCCGGGAATCGATCGGCAGCGCGGCTACAGAGCTGCCCTGGCCGAGCGCAACTGCGCGGTTCCTCGCGGCTATCTGATCGCAAACCCGCGCGTGGAAGAGGCCGGCGAGAGTGCCGGATACCGGGCGATGCAACAGTTGCTGCGGCGCAAGCAGCGACCCGACGCGGTCTTCTGCTACAACGACCTCACGGCGATTGGCGCGATGGAGGCGGTCGTCGAGGCCGGCTTGTCCATCCCGCACGACGTGGCTTTCGTCGGCTGCGGCAACATCCGCTACTCCAGATATCTCCGCATTCCGCTCTCCTCCATCGATCAATCCACCGGTCAGCTCGGCGAACAGGCGGGACAACTGGCACTGGATCTGATTCAGGATCGCAGCCGCGCTCCGCAGCAAATTTGCCTCGAGCCGCGGCTGGTGGTGCGCGCCTCGTCTGTCGCGCAAAAAAAATCGGACTGCGACTAGGCGAGACGCACCAGCAGCGCTACGCCCAGCACCAGCACGGCCAGAGGCAACCAGAAATGGCTGTCCGTCAGGATGGCCTTGAGCACGATACCTCCCGCAGTCCGCAGTATATCCGCGATACGCAATCCCGCGCTCGCCACAGAAATTTCACTCGTGAAGCTTGCATCTCTCCGTGCGCGGATGGTAAACGTTAGCGGTAACGGAAACATCCAATGGATGGAGGACCCCAATGAGCGCTGGCCCCGGAACAGCCCATGAGCCCCTGGCACATGTTGATCAGTGGGATGACTTTGTCGCCGGCCGCTACCGTGAAGGCCGGGATACCAAAGAGTTTCGCAATTACGACCGCGAGGCGAATCCCTCGATCGCCGAGTTTTACCGGCAGAACCATGCGCACCAGACGCTGGCCTTCGTGCTCGACAAGGAACGCGAATACGGCTCGCTCCGGCGGCGGCGCCGCAGCATCTGGGACGCTGCCGAATATCTCAACACCCTGGTCGACGAGAGTGATCCCGACACCGACCTGTCGCAGATCGAGCACCTGCTGCAGACCTCGGAGGCGATTCGCGCCGATGGCCATCCGCGCTGGTTCGTGCTCACCGGCTTCATTCACGATCTGGGCAAGGTGCTGTGCCTCTATGGCGAGCCGCAATGGGCGGTCGTGGGCGACACCTTCCCGGTGGGCTGCGCCTGGTCCGATCAGGTGATTTTTCACGACTACTTCGCTGCCAACCCCGACGCCCGCGTGCCCGAGTATCAAACGCTTTATGGCATTTATGAGCCGAACTGCGGCCTCGAGCAGGTCCACATGTCCTGGGGGCACGATGAATACATTTATCGCGTGGTGAAAAATCACCTGCCCGAGCCGGCCCATTACATGCTTCGCTACCACTCCTTCTACGCGGCTCACCGGCATGGCGCCTATCGGCATCTTATGTCGGCTCACGACGAGGAAATGTTCGCCTGGGTACGCAAATTCAATCCATACGATCTCTATTCCAAGGGATCTGCCAAGCCAAAGCTGAAAGAGTTGCGCCCTTACTACGAGGATCTGATTGCCGAATTCTTTCCCGAGCCAATTGACTGGTAGGCTGGTTGGGTCGCCGGCGCTTTCCCACGCAGAACGTCCAGGCACGCCGGTGCATCGGAGCCCCTGTTGAGTTCGAATCTCGCCGGCAGCCGCGAGCCGATCGCCACCTCGCCCGAGCAAACCGCTCCAGCGCCGACAATCCACTTCGGTCTGGGGACGCTGTGCGCGCTCGCCGCTGGAGTCTGGCTGGGCGGAGCCGAAGTGCCGGCGCGGCTGGTAGCCTCAGGCTATTCGCCGTTCGCCATTTCGTTCTGCATGGTGATCGGGGTCTTCCTGGCGCGCTGGACTTTGCCCGTGGTGATGAAGGGCACGCCCGCTGTAGTGCGCGACCTGCGCCGCCGCCCGCATCTGATGCTCTGGGCCATTCTTGCGGGATCGCTGTGGGCCGTCGCCAATACCCTGACCATCTTTGCCATCCGCGATGTCGGGCTCGCCATCGCATTCCCGCTGTGGAATACGAATACGCTGATCGGCATCTTCTGGGGGTGGGCGCTCTTTCATGAGCTCGATGGAGCATCAGGCCGCGCCTGGGCCAGAGTGATCGGGGGCGCCGCTGCGATTGTCCTCGGATCGGTGCTGCTCTCGGCGATCTCCGTCCACACCCTCGCCGGCACGCCAGGCCGCGCGATGCAGGGCGTCGCAGCCGCGCTGGGGGCAGGTCTGCTGTGGGGCACCATGTATGTTCCCTATCGCAAGGCGTACATCACGGGGATCAATCCGTTGTCATTTGTCACCATCTTCACGTTCGGTGAAGTGGGTACCATGCTGTTTCTCGCCGTTGCGCTGCCGGGGAGCCTGGCTGCACTGGGGCGTCAGCTCCATGGGCTGCGGCCGTCGATCTTCTGGCTTCTGCTCGGAGGATTCTGCTGGGTTATCGGCGATCTCTTTCAGCAATACGCCACAAAATACGTTGGCATCAGCCGCGCCATTCCACTTTCGAACACGAACCAGCTGTGGGGTTTCGCGTGGGGCGTGCTGGTCTTTGGCGAACTCAGCCACTCCGGAGGCTCCGCGCGATGGCTGGCCCTGGGCGCCTCAGGACTGACCATCGCCGGCGCCATGCTCATCGCGGGAGCCACTGTCTCCGCGGCTGAGTCTGCCTCCGGCGTGCGAGCTGTGCAGCGTGAGTCCAGCCGTTACCGTCTCGACCTGGACGAAATGCTGCGTGCACAGAATGGCGAAGAATCCGCCGGCGGCGAGCGGCGCCCCTTGTGGGACGTCTTCATCCCCATCGCAGCCATAGCCGTGTTCGCGTGGTTCGCCGTGGGTGCCCGCGTGCCTCAGATGCCCATGCAACTGCTGTGGACGACTGCGCTCACCGCCATCCTGCTGGTGGTCCTCGCCGGATGCGGATGGTTGCTCTGGAAGAAGACCCGCTTCACCTGAGATCTTCTGCAGCGCGGAACAGGCGCACGTTCCGTTTAAACTGGCATTACTCATGAAGGGAAGAAACCTGCGTTGATGGATATTGTGGGCGTTGGATTGAACGCTACAGACACGCTGATTCCGCTGTCGAGGTACCCCGCCTCGGGATCCAAAGTTGAATTTCGCTCGGCCTCGGTTCTTCCCGGCGGCCAGGTGGCGAGCGCCGTGGTTGCATGCGCCCGCTGGGGCCTGCGCGTCCGCTATGTGGGCAGGCTGGGCGACGACGATGCGGGCGAGCTGCATCGCAGGGAGTTCGCCAGCGCGGACGTGGAAGCCAGGATTATTGTTGCGCCAGGCTGCATGAGCCAGCAGGCCTTCATTCTGGTCGAGGATTCAGGAGAGCGAACGGTTCTGTGGAAGCGCGACGACCGCCTGGCTCTGCGGCCTGAAGATCTTAAAAAAGAGTGGTTCATGGACGCGCGCGCCGTGCACCTGGACGGACTCGACACGGAAGCGGCGATTACCGCGGCAGGCTGGGCTCGCGAGGCGGGAATTTCCGTCATCGCCGATCTCGACGAGCTCTATCCCCGCGTCGAACGGCTGATCGAGAAGGTCGATTACCTGATCGTAAGCCGCGATATTCCCACCCGGCTCACGGGGCGTCAGGATCTGCGCGAGGCACTGCTGCGGATTCAGCAACAGTTCGGATGCCGTCTCACCTCGGCCACCCTGGGCCGCGACGGCGTGCTCGCCTGGGATGGCCGCGAGTTCTGCTACCGCCCTGCTTATCACGTCGATGTAGTCGATACCACCGGAGCCGGCGACATCTTCCACGCCGGTTTCATCTACGGCCTTCTCCAGGGCTGGCCGCTCGAGCGGATGCTCGATTTCGGCTGCGCCGCCGCTGCGCTCAACTGCACCGCCAGCGGAGCCAGAGGCGGCATCCAGCCGGTCAGCCGCATTGAGGATCTCATGGGAAGCGGCTCCCGCTACTCCTTCGACCTCGACACCATCCACGCATCCCCGACCATCCGCTAAGCGCGTTCTGAACGACTGGCGATCCCTCGCACCGCAGATGTCCGCGAAGTTGTGGGAGGCGAAGTGTGCCCGGCAACGTTTCGCTGACACAGCGGCGCGGGGTCGCTAATCTGGGGTGGGTCGGCGAGGGGGGTGTGTCGGCGATGGCAAACGCAGAGCGGGTAGCGGTGGTGACGGGTGGGGCGCAGGGAATCGGGCGGCGGACGGCAGAGTTGCTGGCGGAGCGAGGTTATCGGCTGGCAATTGTCGATTTGCAGGAGGCGACTGCGACGGTGAACGCGATTGAAGCGCGCGGCGGGGCGGCCTTCGGGTTCGCGGGCGACGTGACGCGGGAGGAGATTGTCGAGGAGTTCACGCGACGGGTGCTGGAGCGGTATGGGCGGGCGGACGTGCTGGTGAACAACGCTGGGATCAGCCTGATTCGCGCGGCGGAGGAGACGACCGCGGCGGAGTATCGGCGGGTGATGGAGGTGAATCTGGTGGCCCCGTTTCTGCTGGCGCGCGCTTTTGGGCGGAAGATGCTGGAGGCGCGGAGCGGAGCGATTGTGAATGTAGCGTCGATTGCGGGGCTGATGGCGGTGTCGGACCGGGCAGCGTACAACGCATCGAAGCACGGGTTGGTGGGGCTGACGCGGACACTGGCGGCCGAGTGGGGCGGGCGTGGGGTGCGGGTCAACGCGGTTTGTCCGGGATGGGTGAAGACGGAGATGGACGCCGCGGATCAGGCGGGCGGGAGCTACAGCGACGCGGATATTACCGAGCGGGTGCCGATGGGGCGGTTTGCGCGGCCTGAGGATGTGGCGCGTGCGATTGCCTTCCTGGCGGACGAAGGAGAGAGCGGTTTTGTGAACGGCGCAACGCTGACGGTGGATGGAGGGTGGAGTTCCGACGGGAGCTGGGAGTCGGTGCGCTTAAGGAAGCGGTAAGCGGTCGCGGGATTTTCCTCCCTGCGACCTGGATATTCGGATCAGAACCATCCAACGACCACTCGTCTGCTCTGCTTTGTGCCTCGCAAGGACTGAGAGCACCGGACTACCCGTCCGCGGAGACTGCGCATCGTACATTCGTCTTCCTAACCCCAAATCGGGTGCGATCGACTGGGTCGAAGGTGAGGCTCCCTAATGCCGGTTGTTACTAGAGTTACCATCGCCGATCAGATGGTAATCAAGTTATGATTACCCAAGCAGCATATTTCCCTAATGTGCATCCATCTGCTCGCCGATATAGAGGGGCGAGGTCCTCTCTCATGAGTTTCTGCAGAAATCGACTCTTCTTCGTTGTCTCGCTCGCCGTGCTGCCGGTACTCGCTGCGGCTTCTCCTGCCTGGTGCCAGACTGCCTCGCGTCCTGCTGCTGTGCTGCTGGTGGCAACGCTGGAGACGGTTTCCGTACGGGCCGACTCCTCCGACGTCAGCCATGCCTATTTCGCGAACGGCACTCGCCGCGTGACCCTGAGAACCGCCCTCGCGGTGCCCGCTGACTGCACCACGGTTCGTCTCGCCGGCCGCCTCGATGCCGGTCCCGAGCCGCTGTCCGCGGCCCTGGATCTCTCCCCGGCAGCAAATTCCGGCGTGAAGCTCCCTGCAACTGGCAATCCATCAACCGCTCGCGTTCTGCGTCCATCACAAGGCGACGTAACGCTGTTCTCCCAGCCTGCCGGCAACACGAATTGGCCTGTCAACCGCACCGACAGGCTCGACCTGGAGTGGGGGCCATCTTCGCTCGCGCACTCCCGACAGGCAAATCCTGTCAGCACGCTCGAGATTCTTGTTCAGGCGCTGTAACTTCCCTCGCAGGACACCGCTCGTGTCCGCGCAGGCTTTGCGATCGGCGCGTGTGCGCTCCGCCTAACTACCGGGACATTGAGGAGCAAGTCAGACTATCAGATCCGGGTAACATTACCCTTCGCTACAACTTTTGTCCTGTTGAGGATGTAGGTTACTGGCGAATATGTGTGATTGTCTCATCCTGAGGCAGTTCCTATAGTGAGGACAAATCAGCCTGGCACCCAACTGCTCGTCCCCCATCGGAGGGAACTCCGGTATCGGTGCTGTCCGAGGCCAGCGAATTACCTTACCAGGAGTTCTCTAATGAGACGATTTACCGCAATTCTGCCAGGCAGGCTCGTCCTCGCCCTCGGCTTACTCGCAGTAGCCAGCCCGGCCGCACTGTGCCAGTTGAACTCCAACACGGCCACAGTGTCGCTCAGCGCCACCCTGCCGGAATCACTGACGGTGGCGGCAACACCCAGCGCCGTGAGCTTCAACCTGGTGGCGGGCGGCACAGCCACCGGCAGCGCGCCGGTCGCCATCACTACCACCTGGGTCATGCAGGCAAGTCGCTCCACGGTTACCGTGACGGGCTACTTCTCCAGCGCGACCGCAGCCCTCACCAGCGGTGGAACCTCACCGGTGAATATCCCGACCTCCGAAGTCTTCGGTCAGGTGACCACCGGCGCGCCAACTACCTACACCGCGTTCACTCAATCGCCTACGGGCAATGGCCTGGGCGTTTCGGGCGCCAGCCTGGTGCTTTTCCAGCAGGCGATCAGCGGCACCAATCGCGCGTCCAATCGGACCGACAACCTGAATCTGCAGATCAATCTGGCCAGCCAGCCTCAACTTCCGGCCGGCAGCTATACGGGCACACTGAATCTGCAGGCGCAGGCTCTTTAATTCGGAAGCTGCGCCTTCCATGCGAAGGCGCAGCCCCGTTTCGATATAGGCTGAGGGGTTAACTTGCGGCAAATATGTTTGGCTCTCGCACTCCTGCTGTGCGCTTGCTCCGGTTTCGCCCAATCCGTCTCGCCGGTCATCGTCCAGTACAAAGGCAAAGCCTCTGGACGCTTTGCCCTGACGAACAATACCCTGGAGCCGATGGCGGTCGTGCTGGAGCCGCGCAGCTTCTCCATCGCTGACGACGGCAATGGCATCTACCGGCCACTGGACCCCGACATCCATCTGCAGCTCTCCACGATGAGCTTCCAAATCGAGCCCGGCCAGACCTATTACGTCTTCTACAAAGCCACCGCCGACAAGCTCCCGGCCTGGTTCACCGTCTACGCCATCTTCTCCTCTGTGCATCATCGTAACGGCCTCGACGTCCGCATCCTGCTTCCACATACGGTCTACATCTACCCTAAGAAGCCGCTGTCGAAGAAGAATGACGTCGCCATTCAGGATGCTGTCTACCGGCCTCAGGACCAGCAGATTACCTGCGATCTCTCCAATCCCGGCCCGGATCTCGAACGCGTTGAGGTCGTCAGGGTCGCTTACGCCAACAAGTCGGTGACAGCCGCTGGTTTCCCCCTCCTCCCCGGAGGCCGCCGTCATTTCCAACTCAAGTGGACCGAGTCACAGCCCCCGGAATCCATCTCGTTCCGCTTCCAGAATTCCACGCTGCAGGAACCAATCACCATCGGCAGCCAGTAATGGAATGCCTCACTGGATCAGATGTCTGTGCCTCGCGATTCTCCTTGTACCGGCGCCGGCGGCGCTGCGGGCACAGGTGTTTCAGGTGAACGGAGGAACTTCCAGCCTGTATCAGGCTGACGGCGGCACCATCTCCGCCCGCGGGCCCAGTTTCGATGCGTCGGCGGGCGCGGGTGTCCTCGACGGCAAGTTTGTCGGCGGGGTGAACTTTACCAAGATGATCGGGCGCTCGACCTATATCGCCGGCTCCGACTATATTCACTTCATCTTACCCACCGATATCTTCGACTCCAGCCACTATCTTGTCGCGATGGGTGCCGGCACCCGGACTACGCTGGCGGGCACAAAGGTATTTGCGTTCGCCGGCGCCACATCGTCGGACTTCAGCAGCCCCCTGTTCGAAGGCGCGCGCGCCGAAACCCCGGCCGGAATCCTCTTTCTTAATCGAAAACTGGGATCGGATATCGAGGCCTCGTCCAGCTTCGTCTTTTCGCAGCAAACCACCGCCATCCAGGCCTTTCAGTGGCAGCCCCTCGATAAGGTCCAGTTCGCGGCCGCCGGCGGTGTGGGCGCCAACCAGCCCTATGGAGCCGCGAGTTTCCAGCTTTCTCGCAGCTGGATCGACGCCAAAGCCGCCTACATCGAAGCCGGCAGCCGGTTCCATCGCGTCGCCCTCGATGAGCCCCTGATGAGCGAGCCCGATCGCGAGAATCTTCTCGTCACCGTGCGGCCCGCACACTTCTTCAGCATCAGCGGTGGCCGTCAGAACTTTCTCACGCCGGCCGGCAACGGCCAGCAAAATGTCCGCAGTGGCCTCGATCAGGTTTCCGGAGCCGGGCAGCTCGCCGGCTCCGGCTTCTCCGCATCCTTTTATCACTCCACGTTTCTCGGCCAGTTCAACAATGCCACCGACTATACCCTCGATCGGAACATTTTTTCCCGCATTCATGCCTCCACCAGCTATCTCGAAAGCAGGCCCAGTGACGCTGCGAAGACGCGCACCTTCCTCACCACTTTCACCGAGAGCCTGACCCCGCGTCTGGATGTAAGTCAGATGATCAGCCGTTCGCAGGGCCAGACCACCCTCTCTTTCGGTGGCGCCATCCTCTCGAACCTGCTCACCCTCAGCGCGAATTACCAGACTTACTATGTGCCGCAGCTCAACTCGGCTCCATTCGAGCAGGCCTTGATTGTCGATGTGCAGCTCCACTTATTCCGGGGTATAACTCTGCATGGAGCCACATTCGTTGCACCTGATGGCAGCCTCCGCTACACCACCGATGCACAGACGACCATGGTCCGTCAAGGAGGCGAAGCGATGCCCGCCGGCTTCGAAACTCTCGCCCGCGATGACATCGGGCGCGACATCGTCCATGGGTCCGTCGTCGACAAGGAAGGCCGCCCCGTCGCCGGCGCTGCCCTGATGATCGATCGCCTGCTGGTCTATACCGACGATCATGGACTATTCTTCGTTCGGGAAAACAAGCCGCACGTTCACACGCTGAAAGTGATAACCAATGAGTTTCTCAATGGAGAAACGTATAACATCGTATCGGCGCCGGCAACCGTTCGCAGCAGCACAGATAACGATGCTCCGGGGATTGTCATTGTCGTCGAACGCACATACCGTGGGGAGTAGTCGCCTTCGTCCCGAGAGACCGTACATGGCTCGCGCGATACTGTTCGTTGTCCTTCTCTGCCTTATTTCTTCCGTCGCACGCGCGCAGGCGGTGAGGGTGCGCTCTACCCAACTCAGTCCGGACGAGTCGGTCAGCTCGCTCAGCATATCCGCCACTCCCTCCCTGGTGTTGTTCAGTCTCGTTCCGCGCGGCGTCGCCCCTGGTTCGAGCGCGGTCGCCATCACCACGACCTGGGGCGGCAGCCTGTGCCTCTTCACCTGCAGCATCAATGTCTACGCTTATTTCGCCAGCCCCACGGCGGCGCTGTCCGGCGGCTCGCCCATCGTTGACATTCCCTCCTCCGCCGTTCTCGGCGAGGTTCCCACCGGTACCCCCACCAGCTTCACTCCGTTCACGCAGACCAGTCCCTTCGGTGGCGCGGCCGCCCTCGAACTCTTCTCACAATCCTGGGTTCTCTATGCCGGCGCCGGCTCGCGCACCGACGCGCTCGATCTCGAGATTAACCTGGCCAGCCTGCCCCAGCTTCCCGCCGGCACTTACTCAGGAACCCTGTTCATTCAGGCCCAGTCTCTGTAACCTGCGCACTGGCCGCCAGCCTCGGGGCTGACGGGCGCATTTCCTGACGACCCTGCTGTCGAGTTCGGCGAGGCACGCCCCGCGCCTCTCCACAACGCTGCGCCGCGGACCCTCCTTCCGGGCCCGCCGAATCACACCCGAGAACCCGCGAGACAGCCAAAGACCAACAGAAGTGACCCGCGAAAGCCACCGGAGTGTCGCTGAACCACCTCCAGCAAGACGCCGTAAATTGTCGAGTTAATGGCGCGCACATGTCGTTTCAGACCCAGAGCAACTGGCACTCCCAGTTCCTCGATCGGGACGTCAGGACACCGATTTCCGCCCGTCTGGATCTCGTTCGGCAGGAGAAGCTGTTCGAGATCGCGGAACGCGGCGGGTAATCGACATGAAGCTGGGCGATCTGCTGGTCGAAGCCAGGCAGACGGAAGCAGATTTTCAGCGGGCGCCCTCACAGGGAAATTAAATTGAGTTTTTAAATCGCCGGCTGGATCATGGCGTTTGGGGCTTCTGCGCCGCCGACCATTTCTCCCACATGCGTGGATCGCTGAGCATTTTGATGTACACGCCACCGACGACAGAACGCGCCTGGAACCCGACCTGAGCGCCGGTCACCGTGTCGAACCAGTCACTCAGCGGCACCCGCGTCGGACCCTGCGTCATGAACTTGTAAAGCGGATCGATGAATGCATCGAAGTCCTGCGGGTTGAGCGCCATCGTCGCCGTCCACACGCTCCAGTCAAGCTTGGTATAGGTGTGGCGGTTGTCCAGCGGCAGACCAAACGCGTTCTGATGCCGCAGATAGAAGCTCACTTCACTCTGCGTCAGCGACTTCGGAAACAGATCAAGCCCCAGCAGCCGGTCCCACACCAGGTTGTACTTCTGGCTCCAGGTTCCCGGTAAGTCGAACGCGAGCCGCGTGTGATCGCCGTCGGCGGCCATCTTCATCCATTGCACCGCCATTTGCTGCGCGTTCTGCCGGTAGCGCGCTGCCTCCCCCGGTTTGTGCAGCTGGTCCGCTAACTGCGCGTAGGCTCCCAGCGCAATGATCGCCTTGATGGAGAGGTTCGCGTTGTGCGCCAGATGACCGGTAAAGTCGTCCGTGCTGAGCTGGTTCTCGGGGTCCATTCCGAACTGCAGCAGGTAGGCCGCCCACTTCGACAACAGCGGCCAGTACTGCGCCGCAAACTCCGCGTTACCCTCCGCCCTGGCCAGAGCGTCGAACATGATCAGCATGTTGCCGCTTTCTTCCACCGGCATCTGATCCTCTTCGCTCGTCTCGCCGCCGCCATACACCTGTCCGTTCGCCAGCGGATACGTCCCGATATCGTGTGGCGCAAACGGCCAATGCCAGCGCGGCAGGCTCGCATACTCCATCACCGGCCGCAGTTCCGCCTCCAGCAGCCTCGGGTTGAAGAGGAGAAAGAATGGCGATGCCGGATAGGTCACGTCCACTGTGTCGGTGCAGCCGTTGCTCGAGTTCTCTTTCGAGAACAACAGCGGCTGCCCGTCAATATCGGTAACCAGCTTGTGCGCGCCGAGCGTCTGCCGGTACGCAAGGATCGCCAGTTGCGCGTACTTTTCCCCGCCCACTGTGGTGAGGTCCTCCACCAGTGCACGATCGAACGCCTCCGCCCGCGCGCTCAGGCTATCCTGCTCGCGCTCGGCCGCCTCGAGCATCTGCGCGAAGGTCTGCCCGTTGCGCCGCCAGTAATCCGGCATCTGCCGGTGAAGGTATTCGATGGCTTCGCGGTCGTCGTACGCCAGCATGGCCCGCCGCGTCACGGGATCCGCGGTAACCTGCGGCATGCTGAATGCCACCGTCATCATGGGCAGATCGACGCGCACGGCGCGCGGCATATCCAGATCGTCATCTACGGATCCGGTACCGCTGCCTCCGGTCACGGCGCTGCCAAACGCACGCTCCCCGAGGATGGCCGTGGTCATTCCCGGCTGCGCGGGCACAGCCAGATCGGCCCACCCCCAGTCGATGCGGATCTCGTCTCCGGCTTTCTGAAGCATTGGCTGCTGGTTGTCGCCGATCTGCATCACCGTCATATCGCCCACGCGGGCCGTGCTCCACACCACACTCTGCTGCGGGATATTGACGGCAAGCTGCGCGCTCGCGCTCACCCAGAGCTGCACCGCGTGCGAGCGGCCGTCGGTCGATCGCATCGACCACGTCAGATAGGTCAATGGACGCGACAGCACATCCAGATCCTGCGGCAGAGCCGGAGTCAGGAACGTTGCGGTGAGGTGAACCCCCTGTCCCTCAAAGTCGTAAATTGTCCGCGTCGGCCAGATGGTCCGTGATAGCTGCGGCAGGGGCGGCACTTCGTCTTCGTTGCCCATAAAACGGAAGGGCTTGCCGTCAATCCGGACTATGCCGTTGAGCTGCTGCTCCACACCGGTCCAATGGCGGGTAGGGCCGCCGTTCAGCGTGTCATCGAACGACCAGAGGCTGAAGTACGGATCATGCACCACCAGCGGCGTTGCCGGAGTGCGCGCCGTCACCGGCTGCTGCGCGGCCAGAACGACACTCCACGCCAACAGAGCGAAAATTGGAATCCCCCACAGCGCTACTTTCACCCCGGGCAAACAGTTGTGCCTGTGTGGTGATGAACTTTTCTCTCTGCTCTGCATTTCGCTCCTGCTCTTTCAGCTGATATTGCTCAAACCCATGGTCAATCCGGAAGCAGTTACCGGCTCCGGCTCAAGGTAAGAACGGTGACGCTCTCGTGCGGGAATACGTGCCGCAGCGCCCCGGCGCTTACGGCTTCGCTCGTTTGCGCGGGAATCACGCGATCCGGATCATCCTCATCGTTGCCTTCGCCGATGTTGTCCGCTCGCAGTGTCTGAACCGCTGCAGGTCCATCCGCCGCGAAGCCGTCGATACGGATCTCCGCCGCGATATCCGTGTCCAGGCTGCGGTTGACGCAGAACAGCGTCAGCCGGTCGCCGGCATCGTTGAGCGCGGCGAAGACATCGAGGTACGGGACGCCGGCGATATCCGGGAGCCGCCCTACGCCGTGCGCGACGGAATAGCTGCCGCTCTGCGTCTCTACGGCGACCGGCCGCAACGCGTGCGCCGTCGAGTACATGCGCAGCGCCCAATATCCCGGAGCCGCGTACACCTGGCCGCGCTTCTTCCAGATGCCGGCGAACTCCATGATGCCGGTCATATCCGAGACCGGCACAATGGCCGAGTGCCGCATGATCATGTTGAGGAAACCAGCAGTGTCGATGGCCCCACCCATGTTGGTAAAGCTCGGCGTCCCCGGTCGGTTTCCGATAAACAGCCACTCTGTAAACGCGATGTGCGCCTGGTTCGCGAATGCCGGAAACGAGTCGATTTGCTGCTGTTCCTGCTCCAGCCGCCGGCCGAGTTCAACCGGAAGTGCGAAGGCTGCGGCGTCGATGAAGTCCGTGGAGGCGTGCGGCAGCTGCACGTCGGTATTGGTGACCACGAAGTGAGCCGAGAGGTAGTCGAAGGTATTCGCGGGGTTGGCAAGCTGGGTTGCGTTCCACTGCTGGAAACCATCGGGATCGGCTCCGGTTGCGATGAGACGCGCGTGAGCATCGACCGCGCGCACCGCCTGGCTGAAGGCCAGGGTGCGGGCCGCTAACTGGCCGAGGGTTGGATAGCCTAAGTTCCAGTTACCCCATAACTCATTCCCTAACTCCCACAGCAAACCGCTATGTTGCGGCCAGCGCTCATCGATATATTTAACCCACGCGGCGGCTTCCTCGGGGGTGCCGCTGCCTAAGTTCAGAGCAACCTGGGGCTGGGCGCCGATCAGCCGGCAGAAATGCAGAAACTCGTCGGTGCCGAAGGTGTTATATTCCGGAATGCCCCATGCCTGGTTGCGCATGCTGATGCGCTTGTCCCGCGGCCCTATCCCGTTCTGCCAATGGTAAAAAGAGGTGAAATTGCCACCGAACCGCACCAGCGGCGTCTCCAGCGCCTTCGCCAGCGCGACCGCGTCGGGATCGAGCCCATCCAGCGTGTCCGCGGGCATCAGCGAAAGCTCGTCCAGGTCGACCTGCTCGTCGCCGGTCACCTGCACCACGAAGTCGGCCGGATCGAGACGATGCAGTTTGTTCGCAGGAAGAGACAGACGAAATTCGTATTTCGTCCATTCGGGCCCGGCCGCATCCACCTCTGCGCTGGCCAGCACCTCTGTACTGTTCCGCGGTCTCAGGGAAACAACCAGCTGCGCAGGTCCGCTGACATGGCGCGCGTAGAGACTGCCGTTATAGGTCAGCGTCCGCTCGACCGGCAGATAAACCTCCTGGCGGATCCCGGTCGGTCGCCCCGGGACGCCGAAAACGCGGAGCGACATCCAGGAGTTTGCCGCATCGCCATAGCGCAGCTCGTACCGATTACCCTCGTTGTAATCAAGCGGCTCCCAGGGCAGGGGTAGGTCCAGCTCCGAAGCTCGGGCCAGCTCAGGTTGCGCTGCCAGCATCTGCTGCACATGTCGCGCGTCCCACAGACTGGATTCGAGGCTCGGGTTCTCAAGGATCTCCGCCCACAGTCCGTTGTAGGTGGAATTGCCGATCGGCTCGAGAAAGGTCCCGAAGATCGTTCGCGGGATCGCGGGTCCGGCAGGTTGTGCAGCATCCACATGGATGGTTGCCACCTGGGGGATTGGCTGATCGACTGTGATCTGCGCCTGCGACGACGCGCCTATTGCTGTGACAGCCATCAGCACCGGACCAACGAGCTGTGCCTTGGTTCTCAAATTCACCCGCATCTTCTGATTACTGCACACCTGGAGCTCCGGCGGGCGCGCCCACCGCGGTTGCATTTAATTTTCGCCAGTCCTCAATATCTTTTGCGCGCTCCTGCACCGCGGCGTTGTGCAACTGCTGGAATTTCTCGATCGCCGCGCGCGCTTCGGCTGTTTTGCCGAGTTCTTTGTCGACCTGACCGAGTCCGTACCATGCGCGTTGCGCCGTCTCGCCCTGGAGTGTCGTCGCCTTTTCGTACTCCGCCGCGGCCTGCTCGTTTTTCCCGGCATCGGCGTAAGCTCGGCCGAGATAGTAGTCGGCCACCGTGGGCTTGCCGTAGAGTTTCACCACCTGCTGCAGCGGAGCAACCGCTTCAGCTCCCTGCCCTGCATCCACTTGCGTGCTCGCCAGGTTGTACATGGCGATGGGATTGCCCGGAGTCAGCTTCAACTGCTCCTCGAATGCCTTCTCCGCAAGATCCAGCTGGCCGGTCTGCCGGTACTCCCACCCCAGCCCTTCATACAGGTCGGCCTCCTTCGGAGCGATGCGGATGGCCTGCTGATATTCATCGATCGCCTGGGTATGCTGCCGCGCCTCCGCGTCGATTTGCGCATTCAGGCGGTGCAGGCGCCAGGAGCCCGCGTCCAGCTTGTAAATGCGCGTGTAGCTCTCCCGCGCCACTGCCATGTGCGCCTGCACGCGATAGTCGAGGATCCCGATGTCGTTCGGCGCGAGTTCCGAAGCGCGATCCAGGGGATCTGTCGCCTGATCCGGATGACCGGTGTCCAACTCCACAATGCCCAGCCACAGCAGCGCCTGTGGGTTATTGGCATCCTCCCGTGCAGCGCTTTGGAGATCGGCCAAAGCGTCGTCGATCTGGTCCGTCTGATACTCGGCTATGCCAAGGAACAAATGCGCGCCGTGCACCGACGGGTCCAGCCTCAGGGCCTGCCGGATTGAAGGAATCGCGTCCGTTAGTTTGCCGCCTTTCAGCTGTGCCAGCCCCAGGTCCAGCCACGCCTCCGCGAAATTCGGCGCCAGCCGGGTGGCTGCGCGAAACTGCTCCTCCGCAGCCGCCGCATCGCCCTGGTGCATCGCCTGGGATCCTCGCTGGAAGATGGCCTGCAGCTGCTGCTGGTCAGCGCCACCCTGCTGGCCGTGACCCGCGGAAGCCAGCCCCGCGGCCAGAGCCATGGCGAATACGCACTGCGCATAATGACTGAGCATGACCGAGACGCTAAAGGATGCAGTCCTCGAAATCAACCCGGAGAAGCCGGCCGCGCCGTCTAACAAGGCGCGCGGAGCCAGAGAGGCTCCGCGCCAGGAGGACAGCGAAAACCGAGTTGAACGCTAGAACACAAGCTTTCCGGTCACCTGGATGTTGCGCGGGTTTTGCAGGGTGGAGGTCGGAATTCCGAATGTTGAATCCGCCGGGCCCTGGTCCGGATAATTCCAGGTGTGGTGGTTCAATGCGTTGATGAACTCGCCCTTCAGTTCGAACATCAGATTCTCGTGGATGGTGGTGTCCTTGAGAAGGCTGAAGTCTTCATCGTAGAACGCGGGCAGCCGCGCCACCCCATCCACACGGGGTGTGTCGCCGAGCATGAAGGGACCTGAGCCGCGGCCGGGCACGCCGGCCGGGTTTGTGGGCAGGTTCTGATCGTAGAACGCTGCCGCCGCCTGCTGGGCCGACCCGCTCGGGTACGCCACGTTGCTGATCGCACCATTGAACATGCTGTTCGTGAACGGGTCGGTTCCACCGGCCGTGTTGAATGGATCGATGGACTTCGGGCCTTTGCGATAGACCGCGCTCTTGATTTCCTTCCCCGGAATCAGATTGAAGCGGATGGCGTTCTCAAACCCGGGAATGCCGCTGGCGCAGCAGAACCCCATGGGTTGTCCGGACATATAGCGCTGGATGCCTCCCAGTTCCCAGCCCCCAAGTATGTTCCCAACCACCCGTTGATTGAGGAACCGCCGGTGCGCGCCAAAGGGCAGATCGTACAGATAACTGATGACCACCTGCTGGGGGACATCCTGGAAGCTGATCGATTTCTCGTGATGCAGATCCCATACGTTCTGGTCCTGGGGAACGCCGTTGCCGTTGTTGGGCAGCAGGCTGTCAGCATCGGTAATCGACTTGGACCACGTATACGAAAGCTGCAGATTGAAGCCCTGGCGGAACTGCCGCTGCAGGCTGGCAACCAGCGCATCGTACGACGAGTGCCCGACATTCTGCAGGCAGCATCCGGAGTCGATGAAATCGTATTGCGGGAACGGCCGCAGCGCCTGTTGCACTGTGATGCCGCTGCCCCACAGTGTGTAGTAACCGGGGAACGGGGCTGGAATGCCGGCGGTGTTGGTCTGCAACTGCTGATTCAGCACATCGCCGTAAGCAAGGTCCTTCAAGGGAATGTTATTGGGGTTTTCCAGATTCGAGTGCAGGTTCTGCGCCTCGTTGCCGATGTATCCGATCGTAGCGATCAGGTCCGTAGCAAGCTGCTGCTGGATCTGGACGTCCCACTGCGTGATCGCCGCGGGCTTGCCGTACTGCGGCATAATCCACGATCCGGCAACGTAGGTGCCGTTGAAGTAACCGGGGTCGAGATCGGGCGGCTGCGCGAACGCCGGATATCCATTGTCGATCACGAATGCCGGATCGAATCCGTTTTTCGACGGGAACGAAGGATTGGAACGATAGCCGGTATTCATCGATCCACCAAAGTCGGAATACTGAAGCGGGCCATAGATGACACCGGCCCCGCCACGCAGAACCGTCTTGCCCTGCAGGTACGGCGGCGTGTAGGCAAACCCCACGCGGGGCGCGACGTCCTTCCAGTAGTCGTTCGCCCACGCTGCGTTGCAGTGGCAGGTGGTGCCGAACACCAGTGCCCCCGGCACTCCGTATTCGGTATCGGTCGCCGTGGAACTGAAGTTCGAGGTGTTGTTCTCCGCCTCATGCCGCGGCAGGTCGGCGCTGTAGCGCACGCCAAGGTTCAAAGTGAGATTGGTGTTTACTTTCCAGTCATCCTGCGCGAAAACCGCCCAGTACCAGGATGTCCAGCGTGACTGGTGCGGAATGACACTCTGCGAGCCACCGCAGGCCAGGCCGAGCAGTTCGCTGGCCAGACCGTTCCCGGTGACTCCGGTCAGGTCGGGATCCACGGCAGTCTGCGCGCCGCAGAAGTTGATGACCGGAGAATTCCCGTCGAGCGGCGAATACTGCTGCCAGCGCACATCGGTGCCGAAGGTCAGGCTATGCGCGCCCTTCTGCCATGCCACGGCCTCGTTCAGCCTCAGCCCATTGTCCACATTGTCGTCATTCTGGGGCGCGTTGCCTTCCTGCGCCGTGAAGCCGTTCGTCAACTCCGGGAAGTTCATCGAGTTCGCGTTTCCGATGCCGAACTTAGAAGACCAGTTTTCCCCGGCGAAGATGGCCTGCGCATAGTTCTTGCTGTTGCTGCGGTTTGTGCCGAAGATGAAGTGATTGAGTAAGGTGGGCGACAGAGAATAATCCCAGCCCACGCGGCCAAAGTGCGTCGTGAAGTCCTGAATCCAGCTGCCTGGGTCGATCGGATAGGGCAGCGCCGGCGTTCCTGACACCCGGTCGTTCTCGCGAGAACTGTACGACGCCCAGACCTTCGATTTCTGCGACAGATTGGAGTCGATGCGAATCGTCTCAGCGGTGTCGGTGATGGGGGCGACTCCGTTGAACTGGTAGTTGTTGAAGACGAGGTTGTTGGTCGGCGCGGGGAAATAGGCCAGAATCGCCTGCGCCGCCTTTGAAAATCCAGTTGTGATCTTGTTTCCGGGGAACGCCGTACGGCACTCCACGCCGTTGACTACTTTGGTCGTTGAGGGATCGAAGATCTGCCCCTGATAAATGGGCGACCCATCGCAGGGATTCGTTCCCACCACATTCCCCGTGTTGTAGATCGCCGGATTCGAGAAGTCTCCCGAAAGTTCCTGAGACGTGGGAACGGTGTTGGTCACCGTCGCGCCCATACTGTAATGAATCTGTTCCCACGAGAAGAAGAAGAACAGCTTGTCGGTGCCGTTATACAAGTGCGGGATCCGCACCGGCCCCCCCAGCGTTCCGCCGTAGTCGTTCTTGGTGTCGACCGGCGTGGCAAAAGTCTTGTCGCAATACGCAGCCGGATTGCTTCCCAGACAAAGCGCCTTATTGCCGCCATTGAACCAGTTGTTGGCATCAAGCACCTTGTTCTTCAGGATTTCGTACGCGTCTCCGTGATAGGTGTTGCTGCCGCTCTTGGTCACGAAGTTCTCAATGCCGCCCGTCGTGCGGCCGTATTCCGCTTCCGGCATCGCCGTCGTCAGCTTGAATTCCTGCAGTGCCTCCACGGAGGGCGCCTCTTCGTCGAAGGACGAGCCGTTCTCGCTGCGCTGCTGGCTGACCCCATCGATCAGCACCTCGTTGCCGTAGTTCTGCCCGCCCGCAATTTTGTTCAGGAACACGCCGCTGTTGCCATTGTTCGCCGTCCCCGGTCCCACAGTTCCCGGCAGCAGAAACATAAACTCTTCCGGCGACCGCAACGCACCGACGCCGACTGCCACTGCCAGCGGCAAATCCAGAATCTCCTTCGTGTCCACCACCTGCCCGATGTCCGAGCTCTCTGTCTGCAGCGTCGGGGCATTCGCGTTCACCGTGACCGTCGTTGTCGCGCCACCTGGCTTCAGCGTAATGTTCACCGCCGAGGTGCTCTGAATCTGCACGTTGATTCCGGTCAGTTGCGTCGACTCAAAACCCTGCGCCGACACGGTCACTGTGTATCTGCCCAGCGGCAGCTCCGGAAAGCGATAAACGCCCGCCCCGGAAGTGACGGTGTCCGAGGTCGCGCCGGTCTGTTCGTTCCTGGCCTGCACCCTGGCCGCCGCAACTACTGCTCCGCTCGGATCGGTCACGACGCCGGCCATACTGCCGTACACGGTCTGCGCCCCGGCGTCACGGTTCGACAGGAACAGCAGCGCCAGCGCGGAAATGAACACACACAATGACGCCTTGATCGCGAATCTCATGCTGCCTCCAGTGCAAAAAACGATGCCCCGCTCAGCCGCTTCGACGCGCTTCTCACTTTGCGACGTATCTTCGCTGAATTCATTGCGGCGGGTAAACAGGACTCCAGAAACTACGGCTGCTCCGCGGGAAGACGGGCCTCCGCGGCGAAATTGCCGATAAAGGGAGCGACTGCTTGTCGTGATACGGCTGCTTCTCACTCCTGCCCCCGGGGAACGATGGCCTGAGTTGCGCGCTTCGGTGTCGAGATAACCTTTACAGCCTCAGGCAGGCTATAACTTCCTGCATCGCCGCGCCTAAGCACAATTGCCTATTGACAATCACATGGAGCATTCAGCAGAATGTGAGCACTGCGTTTTTCATTCCGGGAACCTCGATGGGCAGACGCCGGCACTTCTCAGCGTGTCAGAGATCCTCGAGGTGCACGATACCTTTCGCCAGGCAATAGCTCACCGCTTCGGTCCGGTCCGCCACCTCCAGCTTGATCAGCAGGTGATTGACGTGGTTCTTCACCGTGCTCTCCGAGATGTGGAATACGTTTGCGATTTCCCGGTTCGTCAGGCCTCGTGCCAGCAGCCGAAGCACTTCCACCTCCCGCGCGGTCAGCGGCTGACGGGCCGCGCCGTGCGCGATCTGCTGTTCGATTCCCGGCGCCACCCAGCGCCGTCCCGCACACACGGCCTGGATCGCCTCCATCAGCATCCTGCCATCCAGGTCCTTCAGCAGGTACCCGAGAGCTCCAGCCCTCAGCACCTGAAGCACCTCTTCCTCTGTCTGGTAGCTGGTCACTACCAGGATGCGCGCCTCCGGAAACTCCCGGCGGATCGCGCGCGCGGCCTCGATCCCCCCCTGGTGCGGCATGCGCAGATCCAGCAGCACCACATCCGGGCGCAGCCTGCGGTAAAGCTCCACTGTCTCGGTGCTGTTGGAGGCTTCACCCACGACCTGGTAGCCCGCCTCGGCTTCCAGCAGGCTGCGTATGCCGATGCGATAAACCAGATGATCGTCCGCCACAAGGATGCGCAGACGCCGGCTCGGGGACGCGTTACCGGAAAGCGGGTTGTGCGGCAGGGCGACCGGGGATTCGCTCACAGTGCCACCATAACTCGAATCAGGGTCCCGTTGGCGCCCGACTCGAGATGAAGATCGGCATGGATCGCGGCGGCGCGCTCGCGCATCCCGGTCAGTCCAAAACTCCCCTGATCCGGTCCCGGAACGCTTCCCGGATCGAAGCCTCGCCCGTTATCTTCTACCTCGAGCCGCAAACGCTTCGGCTCATAGCTTACTCGAACGCTGATTTTCGTTGCCTGCGCGTGCCGCACCGCATTGGCGATGCCTTCCTGTACGATGCGGAAACACTGGTTGAGCTGATGATAGGAGAGCGACACCGGGTCGCCCGTGATCTGCTGCTCGATTGCGGATCCGCTGTCCACCTGCATTTGGGCGATACACCGCGCAATTAGCGCATCCAGCCGCTCGCTACGGGAGGCGGCGCGAAGAATCTCGACGGAAAGGTGCGACTCGTTTCTGCTGTGCCGCACCAGATGCAGAGCTTCCTGCAGATAAGCCCGGGCATGGCTCGGATCCCGGTCGAGCGTTTGCTCCGCTGCCTGCAACTGCAGAGTGATCCCGGCGAATCCCTGCGCAAGCGTATCGTGAATATCGCGGGAAATGTTCGCGCGCTCTTCCGCCACCGCGCGATAGCGTGCGTGGCGGCTCCTCGCGTTCAGTTGCACGCCAATCAGCACTGACATG
>JASIAO010000506.1 GCA_030041955.1 Acidobacteriaceae bacterium
CTTTCCCTGGCGCAGCAGATTTTGGGCAAACCGGAGGTTTTCCGCCGCGTCTATGTCAGCGCGCTGACCAAGCCGGAGGACGCGTTCGGGCGCCGGGATCCCAAAAGCATGTCCGGCGCGATCTACGATCGCTGGTATTGCACGCCCTATCCTGCCGCGATTGCGCTGCAGCTGACCGAAGTGATTCCGCATTCGCGCGCACAACAGATTCGTCAGGTAGCGCAGAATGAAGGCGCGGTGCTCACCCGCATCGAAGGACTGATTTTTCTCATCACGGTTGCGGCGCTGTTCGCCTCCGCGCTCGCGGTTTCCGCGGCAATGGCCACGGCCATTTTCGAGCGCCGCGCCGAAGTCGGGCTCATGAAAGCACTGGGCGCGGGCAAAATCGCCGTGGCGGCCATCTTCTTTGCCGAGGCCGCACTGCTGGCGCTGATCGGCGGAGCCGTCGGATTTGGCGCCGGGGCGCTCCTGGCGCATCAGATCGGGCGATCCATCTTCAATTCGCAGATTTCGATCGAGCCGGTGCTGCTGCCGGTGATCCTGGCGGTCGCCGTCATCGTGACCTTCGCAGGAAGCGCGATGGCCATCCGGCGGGCAGTCGCTCTCGATCCGGTACTTGCCTTGCGAGGTGAATTGTGAGCGCCCCGGCTTGCAATCCGGCGAGGGATTTGGCAGCGGCGCGCTGCAGAGCTCCGCACACTTCCATGTTATTGCGCATGCTGGTGCGGGCGGCGATTCTGCGCCGCCGACGCGCCGCCTCGGCGCTGTTGGCCCTGGTCGTCGCGGCGGCGGTCGCGACCGCCGTGTTGAATCTCTATGTCGATGTGCAGGCGAAGCTGCGAACCGAATTTCGCAATTATGGCGCGAACCTGGTTCTGGTCGGAAGAGGCGGCGCTTCCCTGCCCGCCGACGCGCTCGCTCGCGTGGATCCGATCGTCGCTGGACACGGAATCGCCGTGCCGTTCGGGATGATCGTGGCGCGTACGGGCCAGGGCCAGCCGATTGTCGTCGGCGGAACCGACTTCGGACGGGCGCGGCAGTTGGATCGCTGGTGGAAGGTGAGCGCGTGGCCGGCTTCGGAAAATCCTCACCTCCCGCAAAATCACGGAGAAGTCGATCACCTCAGCGTTGAGTCGTACCCCGCCCTTGTGGGCGTGCGGGCGCTTGCCGTTGTATCGCCACAGATTCAGCCGTTCGATCTCAGTTTTCAAGGTCGTACGATTCGCGTCACGCCTGCGGGTACGGTCGAGACCGGCGCGGCCGAAGACAGCCGTATTTATCTTTCCCTTGCGGATTTCGTTTCCTGGACCGGCGTGCAACCGGAGACGATTGAAGTCGCGGCCAGCGGATCGCCGGAACAAGTCACGGCGATGATGAACCGGCTGGCGCAAGAGATTCCTGCAGCCGAAGTCCGTCCAGTGCGCCAGATCATGGAAGGCGAGGCGCGAGTGCTCGGCAAGACCCGGGCCACGCTGCTGGCCTCAGCAGGGCTGATCATTCTGACGGCTGCGCTGTGCGTTTTGTCGACTCTGATGGGGTGGGTCTTCGATCGCCGGCGCGATTTTGCCATTATGATGGCGCTGGGCGCATCGGGACGCCTGCTGAATGGATTCGTAGCCGCTGAAGCCGCCGCCCTCGGGGCAATCGGCGCCGTCATCGGATTCGTGTTGGGCATCGGCATCGCAGCCTGGATCGGGCGCGTGAACTTTCATGCCCCTGTCGTCCCGCGATTCTCCGTGTTGCCGATCGTTCTGGCTGGTAGCATAGCGGTGACGCTGGTTTCGGCGATTCTCCCGATCTCGCTGCTGCGGCGCGTGCAGCCGGCGGTGATCCTGAGGGGAGAGTGAAATGATTCAGATCAACGATGTCACCAAGCTGTACCCCGCGAAGGAAGTGGTTAATCCCGGCAACGGGTCGGGCAAGGATAACGGGGCGATTCACGCCCTAGATCACATCTCTCTCCATGTCACCAAGGGAGAATGGCTCTCGGTCATGGGCCCCTCGGGATCCGGGAAGTCATCGCTCGTCAACCTGATCGGATGCCTGGATCGTCCGACTTCGGGCCAGATCTGGCTGGATGGCCAAAATGTCGCCGAAATTTCTTCTTCCGAACTGAATCGCGTGCGCGCCGAGAAAATCGGATTCATCTTCCAGCAATTTCACCTGATTCCCTTCCTCACCGCGGTCGAAAACGTCATGCTGGCGCAGTATTTTCACAGCATGACCGACGAAGAGGAAGCGATCGAAGCCCTGCAACGAGTCGGGCTGGCAGATCGGGCGCGGCACCTTCCCTCCCAGCTTTCTGGAGGCGAGCAGCAGCGGGTGTGCATTGCAAGGGCGCTGATCAACGATCCGCGCATCATTCTGGCCGACGAGCCGACCGGCAACCTGGATGCACAGAATGAAGAAATTGTGCTGCGCCTGCTGCGCGAGTTCCACCAGCAAGGACGGACGATCGTCATGGTCACGCACGATCCCGTTGTGGCGCGGCTCGCCGACCGTCGCATCGAGCTCCATCATGGCCGCATCGCATCGCAGGAAGTGTTTGCGATGGCGGACGAAGAGCAGCTCGATGAGGTGTTGGAGGAAATG
>JASIAO010000507.1 GCA_030041955.1 Acidobacteriaceae bacterium
GCGGCGCCCAATTGCGCCTTTCCGGGTTGGATGCGCCAAAAAGGAATGAGCGTTTCGGGCGGTGGAAAACGCACTTGCCGCCGTCAGGCGGAGCGGCCGGACCGCCGATACGCCGTGCGGACCACGTAGTTTTTTCCAGGACCGGTGACCCTGTGTTCCACACTCAGCAGGTCATCGGCATCGAGGGCGAATTTCGAGACATAGCGGTCGTCGCTGCACAGGCGCTCCGCCTCGGCGTGGAAGCTGCCGTCGGGGGCTTCGCGAAACTGCAGGCGCTCGAACAGCTCTCCGCTCTCCGCGAAGAGGACATCGAAGCCGTTGGCGGAGGCGGGCAGGCGGCGATAGAGATAGCTTTGGCTGCCGGACATGGTGGTTCCGTCGGCGAGGCGAACGCGGGCGGTCTCCTCGTAGCGGGCCCAGCCTTCGCTGGTGGGAACGATCCGGGCGCGGCCGGACATGGTGGCTTTGCCGGGAACCTCGCGAACGAACTTCCACTCGCCGAGCAGACGATCGAAAACGCCGATCCTCACTGGAGTTGTCATCGCGTGACTTATTTTAGTCCGCGGAGCCGGAGGCGAGGTTGGCGAGCGCGGTGCGCAGGCGCTGCCAGGTGGTCGCAAGATCTTCAGGGAGCAGGCGGGTTTCGCCGACGGTGGTGAGGAAATTCGTGTCGCCGGTCCAGCGCGGCAGCGCGTGGAGATGCAGATGGCCCGCGACGCCGGCGCCAGCGGACTTGCCGAGGTTCAGGCCAAAGTTGAATCCGTCGGGCTGATAGGTCGCAACCAGCGCGCGCTCGATCCGGCGCGCGAGGCTCATCATCTCCTGGGCGGTGACGGAGTCCAGAGCCGCGAGCGAACGCTGATGCTGGTAGGGCACCACCATCAGGTGACCCGAAGTGTAGGGGTAGCGGTTCACGCAGATGTAATTGTGAGCGCCGCGCAGGACGATGCCGGCCGCGCGTTCGGCAGCATCGGGTTCCATGCCGTGCTCGGCGGCATAATCCGCCGCGGCGATCATGTTGCAGAAGACGCAGCCGAGGTCTCCCGGCCAGGCGTCGAGCTCCTCGGGGATGCCCTGACGCTGTTTTCTGTCCCCTTCAGTGACGTAGGTGTAGCGCCAGGGAGTCCAGAGGTGATCCACGGGGCCATTGTATCCGTCGGCGCAGGCCGCCTGCTGCAACGGCGCCGCTTCGCTGCTCAGCGCTGCTGTGCGATCCGGCCCTGCGCCGCCTGCACCTTGCTGTGGCGCGTGGAGTAGGAGAAATAGATGACCAGGCCGATGATGAGCCAGCTGAAGAAACCGATCTTCGCCGGAGTGTCGGCTGAGACCATCAGCGACAGAGCGATGATCATTCCGGCGATGGGGACAAACGGGACCCAGGGCGTACGGAAGGGACGCGAAGCCTCGGGATGCCTGCGCCGCATGACCATGACGCCGAGACAGACGATGCTGAAGGCGAGGAGCGTGCCGAGGCTGACCAGCTCACCGAGGAAGTTGATGGTGAGGAAGGCGGCGAGAAAGGCGACGAGAACCCCGACGGCTATGGTGACCAGCCACGGAGTGCGGAAGCGGGGATGAATATGGCCCACCCACTTCGGCAGCAGGCCGTCGCAGGACATGGTGTAGAGGACGCGGGTCTGGCCGAGGATCATGACCAGCATGACCGAGGCGAGGCCGGCGATGGCGCCGAGATCGATGAGGAAGACGCCCCAGGCTGCGCCAACGGCCACGGCTCCGTCGGCTACCGGCGCGGGAGTATTGAGCTGTGTGTACGGAACGATTCCGGTCAGCAGACCACTGACGATGATGTAGAGGATGGTGCAGATGATCAGCGAGCCGAGGATGCCGAAGGGGAGATCCTTCTGCGGATTGCGGGCTTCCTGGGCGGCGGTTGAGACCGCGTCGAAGCCGATGTAGGCGAAGAAGACCACGGTGGCGCCGCGCATGACGCCGGACCAGCCATACTCGCCGAAGCTGCCGCGGTTCTTCGGGATGAAGGGATGCCAGTTGGCCACCATGTGGTGCCAGTGGCCGAAGGCAAAGACGGTGGCCAGGCCCACGAAGATGAGCACCACCGAGACTTTGATCATGACGGCGGCGCTGTTGAAGTTGGCGGACTCGCGAACGCCGACAACCAGCACTGCGGTGACGACGATGATGGCACACAGCGCGAAGATGTCGACCTTGGCCGCGAAGGGATGGCCGAAGGCGGTGATGGCGATCGAGGGCGTAGCGTTGAAAGGCAGATGCACGCCGAAGAAGGCGAGCAGGCTGGAGACATAGCCGCTCCAGCCCTTGGCGACGGTGGCAGCGCCGAAGGCGTACTCGAGGCAGAGGGCCCAGCCGATGATCCATGCGATCAGCTCGCCGAGAGTGGTATAGCCGTAGGTATAGGCGCTGCCGGCGATGGGGATCATGGCGGCAAATTCGGCGTAGCAGAGCCCCGCAAAGACGCAGCCGATGCCCGCGATCACATAGGAGAGCACGATGGCGGGGCCGGCGAACTGCGCGGCGGCGGTTCCGGTGAGCACGAAAATGCCGGCGCCGATGATGGCGCCGATGCCAAGCGTGACCAGATTGATGGGGCCCAGCGAACGCTTGAGGGTATGCTCGCCTTCGGCGCTTGCCTCCTCGTGGCAGGCGGAAAGCGGTTTAATCGCAAAAAGTTTAGCCATTCTCGGCTGTTCCTCCAGGGAGTTCGCCGGACGCGGGGGCTGTCCCGGCGGCTGATGCAGAAGCCGCGCTGCGAGACCACACGGCAAAGACGGGGATGCCAAGCAGAACGATCACCAGACCAGGCCATGTGTACTGCGGTTTGTAGCGCAATAGTACGATACAGATCCACGCGGCCATCAGGATATAGATCGCCGGCAGAACCGGATACCCGATGGCGCGGTAGGGCCGTTCGGCGCGGGGCCTTTTGGCGCGCAGGACGAAGAGGCACAGGATGGTGAGGATGTAGAAGATCAGCTCGGTGCAGATGATGTAGTCGAGCAGCTGCGAATAGGAGCCGGAGAGGCAGAGGAAGCAGGTCCAGACCGCCTGCACGAAGAGGGCTGCCACGGGGGTATGCCAGCGGGGATGCAGCTTGCCGGCGGCGCGGAAGAACAGGCCGTCGCGGCTCATAGCGTAGTAGACGCGCGCCCCGGCGAGGGTGAGGCCGTTGGCGCAGCCGAAAGTGGAGACGAGGATGGCGCCCGCCATCAGGAAAGCGCCCGCTCTCGAGAAGACGATCTGCAGGGCCGCGGTGGCGACGCGGTCGTCGGAGGCGAACTGGAGGCCGCGCGCCGAGATGGTGGCCCCGTGCGGATCGCCGTGCAGCGGCAGCGCCAGCAGATAGACGAAATTGGCCAGAATGTAGAGCGCCAGCACCAGGATGGTCCCCAGGGCCAGGGAGAGAGGCAGATTGCGGCGCGGATTGCGCACTTCGCCGGCCGTATAGGTGACGTTGTTCCAGGAGTCGGCGGAAAACAGCGACCCGGTCTGCACCACGGCCAGAACCGTCAGCAGGCCGACCATGGCGATCGGCCCGCCCACGCCCACCTGCACCGGATGCAGGGTGTGCCATCCCGATCCATGCCAGAAAGCGGCGCCGAAGTTCGCGTGGATGGCAGCGGCGTTGCGGCAAAAGAGGAATCCGATGAAGACCAGGCCCAGCAGGGCCGCGGTCTTGGCGGTGGTGAAGATGTTCTGCACCATGGCGCCGAGGCGCACGCCGAAGATGTTAATGACGGCCAGCAGCACGATAATGATGAGCCCGGCCAGATTAGCTGTGCTCAGACCGATATCCATATTGCCCAGCACCATGGGCCCGACATGCCAGGCGGGAACATGCGCGATGTGCCAGATCCAGTGGTCGGAGGAGACGGTGGGAAAGAAGACGCCGAGAAACTTGCCGAAGGCGACGGCGACGGCGGCGATGGTGCCGGTCTGAATGACGAGAAAGAGGGTCCATCCGAAGAGAAAACCCCAGATGGGGCCGAGGGCCTCGCGCAGGTAGACGTACTGGCCGCCGGCTTTGGGCATCATCGCGGCCAGCTCGCCGTAGCTGAGCGCGCCGATGAGGGTCATGACCGCGGTGACCAGCCACGCCCCGATCAGCAGCGCCGGAGAACCGACATCGCGGCCGATCTCGGCGGGGACGATGAAGATGCCGGAGCCGATCATGGAGCCGACCACGATGGCAGTAGCGCTGAACAGGCCCAGACTGGCGACCAGTCCGGTCTTCCCGGTGCCCGGTTGAGCGGTCGATGGCGCGGAAATATCTGCCGGGGAACTCACGTGTCTCTCAGTTCTACTTGAAAATTGCGAGAAAGTCTCTCGCAGATTGGCGCGGGGCGCATCCGGCGGCAAAAATCGCCGAGATTACGGCAACCGCGTCCGCGCCGGCATCGTAGACCGCG